>NZ_JANDBC010000003.1:321709-643419 GCF_024320785.1 Gracilimonas sediminicola | reverse complement strand
AATTCGCCATGTAAAGGGGCAGGAACTTAACATCCAGTTTACTAATAATATAGGTCAGGAAAGCATTATTCACTGGCATGGACTCATTGTTCCCCCCGAAATGGATGGACATCCCAAAGATGCAATATCAGGAGGAGCCTATGATTATGAATTCAGCCTGAATCAAAGAGCCGGCACCTATTGGTATCACCCTCATCCTCACAGAATAACTGGAGAACAGGTTTATCGCGGGTTAGCAGGTTTTTTTATTATTGAAGATGACGAAGAAAAAGCACTCAACTTACCGAGTGGTAACTACGAGATACCGCTCGTTATTCAGGATCGGAGAGTAAGTGACTCTGGGCAGATTATTTATAACCCGTCTATGCCCGAACGGATGATGACTGGGTTTTTGGGAGATACGATCTTAGTTAACGGAGCGCCATCTCCTTACCATGAAGTTGAGCCTGGTGTGTATCGCTTGAGAGTATTAAATGGCTCAAATGCCCGGATTTATAATGTAGCGTTTCAAGATGATCTTTCCTTTATGGTCATTGGCACCGATGGAGGCCTTCTACCGGAAGCTATTGAGACCAATGAATTATTAATGGCCCCAGGGGAAAGAGCAGACATACTGGTAGACTTCTCTGGATTGAAGAAAAATAGTATTCACCTTATCAGTAAACCATTTGATGTGCCTTCCGGCGGCGGTATGATGGGAATGCAAAACATGATGGGGAGCTCCGGCCCCGAACAAGGCACTGGTTTTGATCTTATGGAATTCAGGATTGATGGAGAATCTAAGCAAGAATCAGTGGACCTTCCCGGTCAGCTGTCTGAATCGACCTTTCCTGAAGCTTCATCTGCTGATCGTACCCGCCCCATTCGGTTGGACATGCAAATGATGAACGGCCATACCATTAATGGGCGTCAGTTTGAGATGGAGCGAGTCGATGAACGTGTAGAGCAAGGAAGTACTGAAATTTGGGAGTTTATCAATAACTCAAACGTACCTCACCCCATGCACGTGCATGCCGTTCAGTTTAAAGTTCTTGATAGAAGCGGAAGCAGAGGATTAATGCCTACCGAAACAGGCTGGAAGGACACGGTACTTGTCATGCCTGACGAGACTGTTAGGGTTATCATGAATTTCAATGCGCCAAAAGGCTTGTACGTTTTTCACTGTCATAACCTGGAGCACGAAGACAACGGCATGATGGCTAACCTTCAAATCGAATAACAGGCAAGCATAAGAGCATTTCAAAATCTAACCAGTAATTAATTTTACAATATGGAATCTTTCATTCAATCATTTGGGGAATCAGCTAAAACAGCACTCGGCTTTTTCTGGAAGGCCGGTTGGGCTTTTGTTTTGGGATATTTTGTATCAGGTATGATTCAAGCCTTTGTACCCAAAGGGAAACTCACGAAATATATGGGAGGCGCTGACTTCAAGAGCATCTCTCTTTCTACCTTTTTTGGTGCGGCTTCATCATCATGTTCATTTGCGGCCTTAGCGGCTGCCCGCGCACTCATTAAAAAAGGTGCGCATTTTATAGCCGGTGTGGCCTTCATGTTTGCCTCTACCAACCTGGTGATCGAATTAGGTATCCTGATATTGATCTTTTTAGGATGGCAATACCTGGCAGCTGAGATCGTAGGCGGACTGGTTTTGATAGCCATCAGCAGTGTGCTAATCAGACTGACCTACCCCAAAAGCTGGATGGAAGCAGCCCGTAAAAAAGTGGAATCTGAAGGAAGTGATCTGGAAGAAGATTTCAATTGGAAGAAACGGATCAAAAGTAAAGAAGGGTGGCAATTGGTTGGTCATAAGTTTGTCAATGACTGGAAAATGGCTTGGGAAGATATATTAATAGGCTTTACCATTGCCGGTTTTGTGGCTGTACTGGTCCCACAATCGTTTTGGACGGCACTTTTCCTGGCGGATGCGCAGCACCTTCCGGGATGGCTCGTTGCGGTAGAAAATGCCCTTATTGCGCCGTTTGTAGCCGCATCAACCTTTATTGGGTCGATGGGAAATATCCCTCTGGCTACCGTATTGAATGAAAATGGCGTACTGTTTGCAGGTATCATGGGCTTTATCTACTCCGATCTGATGGTGCCCCCACTCGTTCATATAAATGCAAAATATTATGGATGGCGTGTTGCGCTGTACATTGCGGGAATCATGTACATCAGTATCGTATTAACAGCCCTGATCCTCAATGGGCTTTTCTCAGCTTTTGGAATCGTTCCTGAAAGTGCACGGGTTGTGTCTGAAATAACCCAATTCAAAATAGATTACACATTCTGGATGAATATTGTCTTCACTTTTATTGCCGGTGCATTAATCTGGCTCAATAAGAAGTATCTGCAAAACCATGAGATGAAGATGATGGAAATGGAAAGTGGAGGAAAGCTGAAAAAAGTCGCGGTAATCCTATTTATCCTTATAAATCTGGTGGGCCTCTCACTGTTTGCCTACACCCAATTACTATAACCTTAAATTAGTAAAACATGTACCTATTTATTACGCCCGATTGGGCTCCCAACATTCACCCACTGATCGTTCATTTTCCCATTGCGCTATTAGTGACGGCTGCATTGGCTAATTTTGTATCCCTTTTTATTCAAGAAAAATGGTGGGATGAAACAAAGAGTACCATCCTTTATGTAGCAGGCACGCTGTTCGCCGGGATCACCTACTATAGTGGTACATTAGCTGCAGATAGCGTCTTTTTACCTACAGAAGCTCAATCGGTACTAAGTGAGCATGCTGACTGGGCGGAGTACCTGCTTTGGTTCTTTGTTATATACACTCTATTGAGAATCGCCTTTCATTGGTTTGATCTTTTTGAAAAAAAGAGCTTTAAGATCATTGCATTCATTACAGTGCTTCCGGGATTATTTATGGTGTTTGAAACCGCGGAGTATGGTGGTAAAATGGTATATGGATATGGAGCCGGAACCGGTCAATTATTACAACAAGAAGAATCAGCCCCATCTGAAGTCACCGACAGTACTACTGTTCCATCCTCTTTTATTTCAAAAGATAATGGAGACTGGACCTGGGAGATCAACTCAAATTCAGTCAGTGACCTCATCACTAATTTTCACTGGGTGGAAGGTTCTTTACAGGCATTAAAGCCAACTATAACTTCGAGTGGCAATCCGCTACTACAGCTTCAAGCTTCCGGGCAAGCGAATCTATTTGTTACCCATCAATCATACCAAAACATACAAGTTGATTACTACCTCAATCTGGATGATTTAGATGGAGAAATAGAACTCATTCATCACCTGCAGGATGCAAATAATTATGATTTTGTTTCACTGAATTCGGATGGGATTATTCGTCAGGGCAGAATCCAAAACGGTGAAACCATCATTTTTGAAGAAGGCACCTATGAAACCGATGGTCTGTTATTTCTACGTGTAGTGGCAGATGAGACTCATTTTCGCGGATACATTAACAGAGAAATGAAAGTTCACGGTCACGGAGATGTTCCCGAAAGTGGGGCAGTGGGTATAAAATTAGTTGGCAGTGGATCTCTTCTCATATCTAAAATTGAAATGACGCAACTCTAAAAAACTACCTCAATGAAATCCTTTATAAAAATATTCGCTGTTCTTGTGTTTTTATCAGGAACCGTGATGGCTCAAACAAACCAAAAAGAAACCAAGGTTTTAGAAGCACTTGACAACTTTAAAACCGCCATTATTGAAAATGATTCTGAGGCCGCATCAAATGTAATGGCTGATGATGTCTTGATACTGGAAGGCAGCGGACTGGAAACGGAGGAAGAATATCTTTCCCATCACTTTCACTCTGATGGTAAATTTCTGAAGGCTATGAACCGTGAGATACTAACTCAAAAAATCAGCATTGAGGGGAATACAGCATGGGTAAGCACGGTTAGCTCCATGAAAGGAACGTATTCTGAGAGAGAAATTGACCTGACCTCACTTGAACTGGCTGTATTGAAAAAGGAAGGTTCGGGTTGGAAGATAGCAGCCATTCACTGGTCATCCCGATAAGCAACAAACGATTTAATGAAAACGGAGTAAAACATGGACCACCAACACCACAATCACATAGACCATAATCACGAAGGTCACAATCATAGTGAGCATAGTAAGGATAAGGAACAAAACCATGATCATGATGGCCATGAAGGGCACTCCCATCATGAACACCACAAAATGATGGTGCAGGACTTTAAATTTCGATTCTGGTGGGTGCTTGCACTCACAATTCCGATCATGGCGCTCTCTCCAATGATTCAGGATTTTCTGGGTGTGGACTGGAGATTCACCGGTGACAGCTGGATTTTAGCTGCGTTATCAACCGTCGTTTACTTCTTTGGCGGATGGCCATTTCTTACCGGTCTGATTGATGAGCTTAAGAAAAAGCAGCCGGGAATGATGACACTCATCGGCCTTGCTATTTCTATCGCCTATCTCTATAGCACGGCTGTGGTCTTTGGCTTTGAAGGCGACCTGCTCTACTGGGAGCTTTCAACCCTGGTCGGAATTATGCTGCTGGGGCATTGGATAGAAATGCGCTCTGTGATGAGCGCCTCGTCAGCCCTGGAAGAACTGGCAGCTCTCATACCGGGTGAAGCCCATCGCGTGAATGAAGACGGCTCCACGGAAGACGTCCCTGTGGAAGAGTTACAGCAGGGTGACAAAGTCCTCATCAAACCAGGTGAGAAAGTGCCGGCCGATGGGATTGTGGTTAAAGGTGAGTCCAGTGTGAATGAAGCCATGCTTACCGGAGAGTCCAAGCCGGTTAGTAAGCAAAAAGATGATGAGGTCATTGGCGGTTCTGTAAATGAAAAAGGCTCTCTTACTATACAAATTTCTAAAACCGGGGACGATTCATTCTTATCTCAGGTTATTAGCCTGGTAAGAGAAGCACAGGAAAGTAAGTCTCGTACCCAGGATTTAGCCAATCGGGCTGCTTTTTGGCTGACTATTGTTGCCATTACAGCCGGCCTGATAACCTTTGGAGCCTGGATCTTTTTTACGGGACAAAGCTTTGACTTTGCCATGAACCGAACCGTAGCGGTCATGGTGATTACCTGTCCGCACGCTTTGGGCCTGGCCATTCCTTTGGTTGTTTCCCGCTCAACAAGTATTGCTGCGACCAATGGATTTCTTATACGCAATCGGTCTGCTTTTGAGCAGGCAAGAAACTTGGATTCCATCATATTCGATAAAACCGGTACGCTGACCGAAGGAACCTTTACGGTAACCAATATTCTGAATTTTGGGGATGATCACTCCGATGAAGAGATACTTAAATATGCAGCTTCGCTGGAGAAAAACTCTGAACATCCACTTGCTAAAGGAATCCTCGAAAAAGCCGGCGAAACCTGGGAGCCGGATGAGTTTAATTCCATCACCGGAAAGGGAATTGAAGGCAAGGTAAATGGAAAGTCGGTGAAAGTAGTAAGCCCCGGATATATTCGGGAGCAGGAAATGGAATACCCAAAAGCTGAAGTTGAAAAAGTATCATCTCAGGGAAAAACGGTCGTTTTTGTGATCATCGAAGATCAATTGACCGGAGCGATTGCTTTGGGAGATCAAATTCGAGAGTCGTCTAAGAATGCGATTGATGCACTGCACAAAATGGGTATTGAGTGCATCATGCTGACGGGCGACAATCAACAAACGGCCGATTATGTAGCCGGGGAATTAGGCATAGATCAGGTGTTTGCTGAAGTGCTGCCGGATGAAAAAGCCGATAAGGTGAAGGAAGTTCAGGGGCAAGGAAAACTTGTGGCCATGACCGGAGACGGCGTCAACGATGCACCCGCACTTGCGCAGGCTGATGTAGGCATTGCTATCGGGGCCGGTTCTGATGTAGCCGTTGAGACCGGCGATATCGTACTGGTAAAAGATAACCCTGAAGATGTAACGGCATTAATTAAGCTCTCAAAATCTACCTACAGAAAAATGGTGCAAAACCTGTGGTGGGCTTCCGGGTATAATATCGGAGCCATTCCTCTGGCTGCCGGAGTACTGTTTGCCTGGGGCATTATATTAAGTCCTGCCGTGGGAGCCATTCTGATGTCGCTAAGTACTGTTATTGTAGCTATCAATGCACGGTTCTTGAAGCTCGAAAATTGAAGGATGTAAAATGGAAACTAAGTTTATCAAAAGATGGGTTCAAAACTGCGAATCTAACTTTAATATTTTCAAATCACTAAATAGGTACATCAACCCAACAGAATAGAGGAGATACTATGAGAAAACTAAACACTAAGAAATTAGGAATAGCAGTTGGCGCAACAGGCGTGATTTTATATCTGGGCTGTGCCTTGTTGATGATCGTGCTTGGCCAGCAAGGAACTATTTCCTTTTTTAACGCCCTCTTACACGGTTTTGATACGTCATCAATCATTCGAATGGATATTCCTTTGTGGGAATCACTTCTTGGAATTGTTCTGACCTTCATTATAGGCTGGATATCAGGGGCATTAATCGCTGCCATATATAATGTTAGTCTAAACGATTCTGAGAGTTAAAGGTGATCAGTGATCCTGTCAAAAAAGTAATTTTTTGGGCCTTTATCCTTAATACAGTTTGGGAATTTGTTCAATGTGGCTTTCTATATGGCATGTGGGACTGGCCTTTTCTCAAAGCTACCGTTTGGATGTGGGGAGCCGTGTTAGGGGATATCATCATTGTATTAGGTCTTTGGAGAGCCTCATCAATGCTGACTTCATCTGTGCATCTGGAACCTCATCTTGGTCGCAAAGGATATTTTGTGCTTTTCGGCTTGAGCTTTGCAGCAAGTATTTTTCTTGAATGGGCTGCCATGTTTCTTAACCTGTGGGAATATACTTCTGCGATGCCTGTGCTAACTATTTTTTCTTATGAGGTTGGCTTATCGCCGATTGTTCAAATTACGGCTCTTCCCGCTCTGAGTATTTATTTGACTGATATTACTACAGACCAACCAGTACACTAAAAGTTTAAATAAATATTAAATACTTAGATACATGATATAGCCCAAAGATAATGGATCTGCTATTATTTGACTCTCGACCATGGTACAGGCCTTATATTAGATGTGTATTGAAGTTATAACCAAAATGGAGAACTAATTATGCCATTCAAGAAAGGAGAAGTTTATAAATGCCCTGACGAAGGGTGTGGATGTGAAGTCACAGTAACCAAAGGTGCTCCACCCAGTTGTGGAGGTACGCAAAACCCTACCTGCTGCTGTGGCAAAACCATGGTAGAGAAAGACTAAACCAGGATTGAACCGGACCTTGTTTCCGGTTCTTTTTTTAGTAGTTATTATTTAGGTAGAGGAAGAATAAGAAATAAATTCGCCCAGCCATGAAACCTGACATTAAAGAAAAATATAAGGGGGTAAGCACTTTCAAAATCGGGGAAGCAGCCCGGCGTGCTGATGTGAATAAAGAAACGGTTCGTTATTATGAAAAGCGCAATCTTATTCCCAAACCTGACCGAAGACGATCAGGTTACCGAATTTTTACCCAGCGGCATATCGATCAGATTAAATTTATCAAGCGGGCGCAAGAGTTGGGGTTCACGCTGAGCGAAATCAAGGAACTGCTGGAACTACGAATTGATGAGGATACCACTTGCTCAGAGGTCAAAAGTGAAGCGGAAGAAAAATACCAAGGTGTGGTAGAAAAGATCGAAGACCTGCAACGAATAAAGAATACCCTGATAGATTTAATTGATTCGTGTGCGGGTGAAGGGCATAAAGGAAATTGTCCTATTTTAAAAGCTCTGGAAGGTGAAAGTGAAAAAGGGAAAAAGCTGAGATGAAGGTAGTATTATATTCGAATATTACTTGCCCGGAATGTAAACACGAGACTCTTGAAGTTATGCCAACAACTTCCTGCCAGTTCTTTTGGGAATGCCCGGAGTGTAAAAGCATCATCAAGCCTAAAGAAGGAGACTGTTGTGTGTTCTGTTCTTATGGGGATACGCCTTGTCCTTCTATTCAGCAAGAGAAATTCTGTTGTTGAACAAAAACTTTATTTATTGACATCTCGTTTTATCATTTCTTAACCATACTTTCTTTGGATTTTAAAGTTGAGGGCCTATTTTCTATATGTGGAAAAACTGAATAACCATATACAGTTTAAATTTGCTGCAAACTTAGTTATTGTAGCCAGTATTCTATGTGTACTCTTTGGAAATGGATTGCATGTTCACGCCCTCTTTGATCATATCTTCGATCACGGTGATGTACATGCTTTTGTACACATCCATTCAAATGAGCGGGATCAAAATCATAGTCACGCCAAAGAATTTGATGATAAGGACGCACATCGGCATCCAACGGCTACCGTTGACCTAACGGGAACACTAACTCAGAAGACTACCAATAAAGTATCCACTAACACAGAGCTTTTTTCTTCTCCAGCCGTTTTAAGCAGCCAAAGAACTTTACAATCTCCGATCCTGCTTTACTTAGATCTGCCACCGCCGGATCATCTGTATCGGTCTAGCCATTTCTCTTCGTATTCTCTTCGCGGCCCACCCCTGGGATAACTTTATCCCTTTGGCAGATAGCATCTCTTATCAGCTATCTCCATTAACATTCTATAACCATTAATACATCAAATTTATGAATTCATCCAAGTGGTGGATCTTGTTTTTGGTATTCCTATGGGTACCATTACAGGTTCACGCCCAATCCCAAACCCTTTCCTTAGAGGACGTTGTTGAACGGTTCAAGCAACACAGTCTCCAGCAAGAACTGGCAGAGCTTGAAAAGCTTCGAAAACAGGGAGCGGCTCAACAGTATAAATCATACATGAATCCCGAGGTGAGCATTTTCAGCGAACAGCTCAATGCCGGTACGCTCGATTATGATGAAACCACGTATCAGATCTCGCAGCCGATTGAACTGCTGGGACAACCTTTCCTCCGAAACAAAAGCGCCAATAAAAGCAGTGAAGCAGCGGAATTGAGCTATGAGTATGATCGCTCGGCTCTAATCCAACAGGTAAAAAGCTTGTATGCCGAATATTGGTTTTTACAGCATAAACTGCAGGTATACGACCAAGCGCTTGAAGTTATCAGCCAGGTGTTGACATCTGCCAAAGACCGCCAAGAAGAAGGCACGGAATCAGGACTTCAGGTGCAGCGTTTTACGGTAGAAAAGAACCGCTACTTGCGCGAGCGAAATGAAGTAGAACTGGAAATGATGCAGGTTGGCAACCAATTGGCTTCCATGATCATTTCATCCGAAGAGTCCGGTTTTGAATTTCAGGTGGAAGCTGATTTGCCGGTTGAGCCGATCATGGAGGATTCGGAAACACTGAAACAGTACGCCCTGGAACACCGGTCCGATTTACAAGCTATTGAGCTTGAAGCAGAAGCTCTCGGACTTAAATACAAAGTCGAAGAACGAGAGCGTCTCCCGGACTTAAAGGTGAATTTCGGCTATAAAAATCAGTCGGACGGCTCGGAAGGATTTGTAATTGGAGGGGGCATACAACTGCCAATTTTCAACCGAAACAGCGGAAGTATCACCATGGCAGAAGCAGAACATCGCAGCGTGGAAACATCGTTGCAGCTCCAAAGGCGAACTATTCACGATCAGGTGGATGTGGCCTACCGTCGTGTTCAGAATTTGTATGCGCAGTGGCAAGAGATGCAACAAAACCCACTTTCTGCGGAAATGTTGGAAACGGCACGATCTGCTTATCAGGAAGGACGTTATTCGCTGGTCGAATTGCTGGATGCCACCAAAGCCTACGTAGATGGTCGTAGCCTTCAGTACCGTATTACCGCTGATTACCAGCAAGCTCTTTTTACACTCGATACCATCACTTCAGGAAAAATATTCTCAACTCAAAACACTTCAGAACAATGAAAAATTTATTCACAGTACTCTTTGTAAGCATTGCATTTATTATCGCCGGTTGTGGCTCAGAAAAGGAAACACACAGTCATGGCGAGGACGGAGATCACACTCATGAAGCTCCGGCTCAATCATCCACTTCTGATGATAATGATGCAGTTCGGATCGGAGGCGGTGACCATTCAGCAGATGACGACTCGGCGCATACCCATGATGGAGAAGGTGACCATAGTCATGATGATGAAGAACACAGCCATGATGATGATTCAACTCATTCTCATGGGGAAGAAGAGCACAGTCACTAATTCCCAAGCAATCCACAAAACTATCACGAACAAATTTTGATGCAATGAAACAGCTAATACCATTACTAATTCTAAGTACATCCCTGTTGATGATGGGTTGCGGCGGTGGCGGTGATGAAGGCCACAGTCACGGTGAAGACAGTGACCATATCCACGAGCAGCCAGCCCAGCAAGCACAGGAAGATGATAGCCATTCCCATGATGGAGAAGACGCCCATAGTCATGGGGAGGATGCCCAACTGGAGGGAGCCGGAGTGATCACAAAATGGACCGATAAAACCGAACTGTTCATGGAGTATCCGGAACTCATTGTAGGACAGGAAGCCACCTTCGCCGTTCACCTGACCCGGCTTTCAGATTTCCAACCTATATCGGAATCTGAAGTTCAGTTTGTATTTAGCTCTGAGCGAGGCAATGAAGGCTCCCTGACCGAAACGGAAGTGCAGATACCCGGCATCTATGGACCGGATGTTATTTTCGACCGGGCAGGACGCTACGACCTGACAATTATCATTCAAGGAATGGTAGATGATACCCTTCAGGTAAATGGTATTCCTGTTTATGCATCTGCAGAAGAGGTTCCGGCAGCTCACGAGGAAGATGATCCCAATCTGATATCCTTTCTGAAAGAACAACAGTGGAACATTCCTTTTGCAACTCAAAAAGTAGGAAGGCGCACGCTTTCTGAAACGGTAGATGCGCATGGTGAACTAAAACCGGTAAAAAGTATGGAAGTTACGGTTTCTGCTCCATTTTCAGGGATCATTCTGAGCAGCGCCAATCAAAGCCTGCCCGTAGAAGGACAAAATATCAGCAAAGGCATATCGCTTTTACAGCTGAATCCTTCTATTCAATCCGCGGATGGAGAAAATTATGCCCAGCAGTTTATCAATGCGCAATCGCAATTGTCTTTGGCCCACAAGAATTTGGAACGGTCGAAACGATTGTTTGAAAAAGAAGCCATTCCGGAGGTGGAACTGGAAAGAGCACGGATCGAATACCGTCAGGCGCTCACGGAATTTCAAACGATCAATGAGATCGCACAAATTGATACATCAAAGGTAGATACCTATGGCGACTCAGAATCCTCTTATGGCTTTGCCATGAAAGCCCCGATTTCCGGAATCATAGTGGATTCTTACGTACAGCCAGGCATGCAGGTGAAAGCAGGTGAAGCTCTCTTTAAGCTGGCTGATATGAGTAAAATGTGGCTCAGCGTGCATGTCCCCGCTGCTGAACGAAAGGCTATTCAAAATCCCGGAGAGGCCGTATTTTATGTGCAGGGAAATGATAAAATGTACAACATGGAGGAGGTTAACGGGCGCTTGCTTAGCACTGGCAAGCAAGTGGAACCCCAAACCCGAACGCTTTCTCTGATCTATGAAATTGATAATCAAGAAGGTTTGCACAGCGGACTCTTTGTGACCGCAGAGATCGACACCGATCAAAAAGAAAACGTGGTCGCCATCCCGGAATCAGCCCTTATTGAAGAGGAAGGTAATTTTGTAGTGTATGTACATGTGGCCGGGGAATCGTTCGAAAAAAGAGCGATAACCACGGGCATTAGAAACCGCGGCTGGGTGGAAGTGACTTCCAGCCTGGAAGAAGGCGAGCATGTGGTTACAACCAATGCCTATCAGGTGAAATTGGCTTCTTTGTCATCTGAAGCACCTTCGCACGGACACTCTCATTAATCATCAGGAAAGGAAATAAATTATGTTAGATGCAATAATCAGAGGATCGTTAAGGTACCGGCTGGTGGTGTTGGTGAGTTCAGTGGTCATATTGGCAGCCGGAATTTATATCGTGGACCGGATGCCGGTAGACGTATTTCCGGACTTAACCGCCCCCACAGTGACAGTCATGACCGAAGCCCATGGATTGGCCCCGGAAGAAGTAGAACGACTGGTCACCATCCCGGTCGAGACCTCGGTAAATGGAGCAACCGGCGTGCGACGGGTTCGCTCGTCCACCGCCAAAGGTATATCCATTGTATGGGTAGAATTTGACTGGGGGACTGATATTTTCAGGGCACGTCAAATTGTAAATGAGAAGCTACAGCTGGTAGCAACCAGTCTGCCCGAAGAAGTCCCGCCGCCTATTATGGCACCGATATCCTCCATCATGGGGGAGATCATGCTGGTGAGTGTGAACAGCGATGAACATTCCGAGCTCGAAGTACGAACAGCCGCCGACTGGGAAATAAGAAGAAGACTTTTAGCTATTCCAGGAGTGGCTCAGGTCATCCCCATCGGAGGCGGGCAGAAACAATATCAGGTGCGAGTCAGCCCCGATAAGCTGAAGCAATACAATATTACGCTATATCAGGTATTACAGGCTACCGAGCAGGCCAACGAAAACTTTTCCGGCGGATTCTTCAGGGAATACAGCCAGGAGTACACCATTCGTGGAATAGGTCGGGCATATTCTGTGGAAGACCTGGAGCAGTCGGTCATCACCCAGCGAAATAACATTCCGATCACAATTGGAGATGTGGCAACCGTAGAAATTGCAGCCGCTCAAAAGATCGGGGATGCCTCGGTGAATGCTGAGCCGGCGGTAATTATCTCTATCCAAAAACAGCCCGGTGCAAATACCCTGGAACTTACCTCCCGTGTAGATGAAACCTTGGCACAGATCGAATCAAGTCTCCCGGCCGGATTTGAGATCAACACGCACCTGTTTCGCCAGGCCGAGTTTATTGAACTGGCCATCGATAATGTTATCGAAGCTCTGCGGGATGGGGCCTTTTTGGTGATCGTGATCTTGTTTCTGTTTCTGGGGAATTTCCGCACCACCTTGATATCACTTACTGCCATTCCACTCGCGCTAATCTTTTCGATCTTCGTGCTGGAATTCTTTGATATCACCATCAACACGATGACCTTGGGCGGGATGGCGATTGCCATTGGGGTGATCGTGGATGATGCCATCATTGATGTGGAAAACGTGTTCAGGCGACTCAGAGAAAACTCAAAACTGCCGGAAGCTAAGCAGAAACCGGCCATTGACGTGGTATTTGAAGGGTCGAAGGAAATTCGATCATCCATCATTAATGCCACACTGATCATTATGATCGTTTTTCTACCGCTATTCTTTTTAAGTGGAATCGAAGGACGCATGCTCCAGCCACTGGGACTGGCTTACATCATCTCCATTGGGGCGTCGCTGGTAATTGCCATGACCGTTACACCAGCGATGTGCTACTATTTGCTACCGAGCCAGGCCTCCAAAGGAAAACTGGAAGAAAGCTGGTTCACCAAGAAGTTAAAATCAGGCTATGAACACGTGTTGAATATAGTCCTTCGCATCAAGAAGACGGTGTTGGTTGGTACCTTGGTACTCTTTCTTGGAACCTTAGTAGTGTTACCATTTCTCGGAAGATCTTTCTTGCCGGAGTTTAATGAAGGTACGCTGGTGATAAGTGCAGTAACAATTCCGGGGACTTCGCTAACCGAATCCAATGCCGTAGGTAAACGAATTGAGGAGATCCTGCTGGAACATCCGGCCATTGAATCAACCTCTCGACGAACTGGTCGGGCCGAATTAGACGAACACGCACAGGGAGTGAATGCTTCTGAGGTTGATGCTGAACTTGACATCCCTGAAGGCACCACCAAAGAACAAGTGTTGGCTGAGATTCGGGAAAACCTAAGCGTAGTTTCAGGAACCAACATCACTATTGGTCAACCTATCGGGCACCGCATTGATCACATGCTGTCCGGTACACGAGCCAACATTGCCGTGAAGATCTTTGGTACGGATCTGTTCAGGCTTCGGGCTCTGGCGGAAGAAGTACGCGGACAAATGGAAACGGTAGAAGGCGTGGTGGACCTGTCAGTAGAACAGCAGCAAAATGTTCCTCAGCTTCAAATCCGTCCTGATCGAAGGGCACTGGCTCGCTATGGAATCACGATTCAGCAACTTGCTGAAATGGTGGACGTGGCGTTTGCCGGTGAAGTAGTTTCGCAAGTACTTGAAGGCGACAAGATGTTTGACCTGCTGGTACGCTTTGATGAGGATCACCGTGGAAGTATAGAAGCGGTTCAAAAGGCGACTTTCAACCTGGAAGACGGAACCATAGTACCTCTGTCAGAATTGGCATCGGTGACATCCCGAAGTGGTCCAAATACCATCAGTCGCGAAAATGTGCAGCGCAAGATCGTAGTCTCCGCTAATGTAGCGGGAAGAGATCTGCGTGGTACGGTAGATGAGATCCGGGCCAATGTATCTCAAAATGTCAGCTTCCCGCAGAGCTACTTTGTGGATTATGGCGGTCAGTTTGAAAGCGAAGCGCAGGCTACGCGCACCATTTCGTTGCTTAGTATTATCGCCATTGCGGCCATTTACCTGTTGCTATACCTGGAATTCGGTTCTCTGAAAACAGCCTTGCTGGTCATGGTAAACCTCCCGTTTGCCCTCATCGGAGGTATTTACACGGTGCTGTTTACCAGCGGGATTATCTCTATTGCCTCATTGGTAGGCTTTATCACCTTATTTGGTATTGCCACCAGAAACGGAATCTTGATGGTTTCGCATTACCAACAGCTCAGAAAAGAAGGGAAAGAATTTCTGCAAGCCATTCGTCAGGGCGCAATGGAACGTCTTAATCCCATTCTGATGACCGCACTCACTGCCGGACTTGCCCTTATCCCACTGGCTTTAGCCGCCGGTGAGCCGGGTAACGAGATACAGTCTCCGATGGCTCAGGTTATTCTGGGTGGACTATTGAGTTCGACCTTACTTAATATGGTAGTAATTCCTGCACTACTGGCACAGTTTGAAACACAAGAATAATTTCTGAACAGGAGGGGGACGGTGATTAGCTTCTAATCGTCGTCTTCTTCCAGGTTTTTAAGCTTGTTTCGGATGGTGCGGTCAGAAATGCCCAGTAATTTTGCAGCTTTCTTTTGGTTGCCCTGGGTATGTTCGAGTGCTTTCTGGATTAGTTGCAGCTCCATGTCTTCAATCGACATTAGTGGCAGGTCGGTGGCAAGAACTTCTTTATTCAGATTATCATCAACACTGGAGAACATTTCATGATTGATATGCTCCATGGTGATTTTATCACTGTCTTGGGCTAAGATAATGCCGCGGTGAATTTTATTATTCAATTCTCTCACGTTTCCGCGCCATTCCTGCTGCACAAGATGATTTAAGAGCTCTTCCGAAAGTTCTTTTTTCTCCAGCCCGTATTTTGTTGAATAGTGTTCTACAAAATAGTTGGCCAAAACCGGGATGTCGGTTTTACGATCTCTGAGTGGTGGAATTTCAACTGGAAATACATTCAAACGGTAGTACAAGTCTTCCCGGAATTGCTTTTCAGCAATGGCTTCTGCAATATTTCGGTTTGATGTGGCCAGGATGCGAACATCTGCTTTTACCGGCTCCTGACTTCCCACCCGATAAAATTCATTTTCCTGCAGAACGCGAAGCAGTTTAGCCTGTACGTTTAGTTCAATTTCTGTGATCTCATCCAGCAAAAGAGTGCCGCCTTCAGCAGCATCAAAAGCTCCTTTACGGTCTGAGGTTGCCCCGGTGAAAGACCCTTCAAGGTGTCCGAATAATGTACTTTCAACAAGCTCGGAGGGAAGGTTCGCACAATTAATTTTTATATACGGTCCCTGCGCGCGGTTACTGTTCACATGAATTTGATGGGCAAATACTTCTTTCCCTGTTCCGCTTTCTCCTTGTATTAGAACAGGAGCAGCATTACGGGCAATTTGAGGGATGATCCGCAGCAGCTTTTTAATCTGTGGATCGTTTCCTACAAACTTATTCTCGGCTTCGTCGGAATTGTCAACCGGGCTTACCAAATCGCCTTTTTTGTCTTCCCGGGGAGAGTGGGCTACTGACTTCGGCTTTTTGTCTCGCTCTTCCGGATCTGCATTAAAATACCGGTTCACGCGGTATAGAATTTCTTTGGCTTTAAAGGGCTTGGTCATGTAATCAAATGCCCCTTTGTGGAGAGCCCGTACGGCGTGGTTGATGTTCCCAAAGCCGGTAATCATAATAACACCGGTATCCGGGTAATTCTTCTTCACGGTGGCAAGCACTTCATCACCGGTCATTTCATTCATTTTAACATCGGTGATGACCAGGTCAACGCTGTTTTTATCGAGATACTCCGTGGCTTTAACAGGCGATTCAAAAGCGTGAATCTCAAACCCTTCTTTTGTTAATATCTCCTCCATAAAACCGAGCAGGAGTTCGTCATCATCAACAACAAGAATGGAGTGTTTCATAAATTTTTAGCGGATTAATTTTTTAATAGCGCCAACTTGATGAAAGAAGTTACGGGATTCTAAGACAAAAAAAGAGAGCATTAATGCTCTCTAACTATTATTCAAGATGAAATTAAGAAAGATAAGTCCGCACTATTTGTCAACTATATTCTGTGCTATTTTTGACCATACTTCCGGATCGTTCAACATCTTACCAATTTCGGTGTTTTTAGCTGCCTCGGGCGACTCTTTCTTGGCGGCTTCATACGCCTGAAGTTTGGCTTTATAATCTTTCAGCTTACCGAAAGAAGCCTGATTCTGCTTTTCAAGTTCAATTTTAGCAAACAGCTCTTCGCTTTTCTTGGCGCTGAAATTTTCCAAAGATACCTTGTCGGTTAACTCCGGGGATTTTTCGGCACGAGAAACTTTAGAAGCATGCTGACTATTCTCGGAAGCGTCAGTGCTTTTTATGTGGCCGTTAACGTGATTTGTTAGCTTATTAATTTCCATGGTATTATCCCTCTTATTCATCAAGATTAAAAGTACGAAATGTCAGGATTCTTTAAAACACGGTAGCTCTTTTCCACCTTGCGCTGGTTTACAGCTGTGCCTAATTTTTCCTTATGACTGTTTAATATGTTTTGAAGGTTGTTTTGAATGCCATCATTCAGTTCCACAAACGTTTCAAAGAGAAAGCGCAGGGAGATACGTTCCTCTTCCGAAAGTGAGTCTTTGGGGTTTGCTTCGGTTAAGATACCCAGCTTCTTCACCAGCTCTTCGCGTTGCCCCAGCTGAGATTTGATAGCGTCAAACGAAGGTTCATTCTCATCTATTTCACGGAGAATCGCTTCGCTGCTGTCATTCAGTTGTCCCAATATGTTGTGTAAAGGGGTCATTGTTTGGGGTTCCATCTCATAAATTATTAATAACCGGACATGAAGTTATAAACCGCATCGAACTGAGCTTGTCCTTCTTCGAGAATCAGGTCCAGCTCATTAAATATTCGGCGCTGCTCGGCTTCATATTCTTCCAGGTATTTCCGTTCACTGGCTATACGCCGGTCTAAACGGTCAATTTTTTGATCCAGTCCGCTTTCAATGGCAGATAGGATTCCATCTGCTTCAGTGTATGATTCGGCCCGTGCCTTCATCATGGCCACCGGAGAGTTCTCATTGGTAAAAAAGTTGGCAATCTGTTCCGGGTTTTGGCTCAGGATGTCATCCAGCTTAGAGGAATCATCGATAACCATCTTCCCGTTATTCTCGAACGTGATGCCCATGTCGGCAAAACTGGCAACCTCACCTTCAGCAACACCGCCTAACGACAGAATAGCTGTTTGCCGCAAGTTAATACTCAGATTTCGAACCGATCTCACTCCCTGAAGCGGGCCTTTATTACCGGTTTCAGGATTAATGAATGTACGCTCCCGGATGGTCTCGTTCATTTCATTATAGGCATTGATGAAGTCCTGCAGGTTAGATTTTGCGGCTTCAGTATCACGCTCAACCGTCATTTGTTCCGCTACGCCGGTGGCTTTCTTCAGGGTGAAGGAGAGCCCTTCAATAGCATCATCAACAGTATTTTCGGCGCGGTTAAACGTCACTCCATCAATAATAAACTGAGCATCTAACTCGGCTTGGGGAGTGAGGTGAGTCATATTCCCGGTAACGCCTGCTAATACACCGGTGGCACCGCTAAATTGAATTCGGTTGTCGAAGCCGGTATCAAGGCTTTTAAGTGAGAACTGTATATTTTCGCCATCCAGGTTAAAAACGCTGGCACTGGCTTCTTCACCAAAGAGGCTTTCAATTTCAGTTTCAAACGATTCCAGAATTTCCTGGTTGGTTTTATCTACCGTGCCGCCACTGCCATCGTCTTTGGTGGTTACAACATTTATAGTCTCTGTCTTGTCACCAATGGTCAGTGTTACCGAGCCATCTCCCTGTGCGGCGAGTTCATAGCCGGCACCGGTCATTGTTTCGGAGAGGGCGGTGTCGTTTTTAGCGAGTCTTTCTACAGTGATATTGAAAGCAGATTCATTATCTAAACCGGAAGCGGAGTTTACCTGCACAACTGAATCATCACTGGAAGTAGTTTTAAACGGTTCAAAAGACCGGTTGGTTGGAGTTTCAAGCTCCTTAATAATATTCTCAAAATCAGAGATCGCCTTACTCACGGTTCCAATGGCAGACTTGGATTCTTTCTCATCCCGAACCTGCACTTCCATCCGAAGCATTTTCTGGCTTTCAATATTAACAAGCTGCGTTACGAACGACTCGTACGAACTTGTTTGACTCATAAGGCTGGAAATGGATGCCATAATTAGAGGTATTAACGGTTACTGTATATTATTGCTGAACCACAGAGGGAGAAGGTTGTTTTTGATTGGCAACTTCTTCCCAGGTTTCTCTTAAAGGCTCCAGGATTTCACGGATTTCTTCAAACCGCTGCTTCCGGGCCAGGTCCTGGCAATACCGGTAAAGCTCAAAAAGCTGACCGGCGGGTTCATAATCAAAATTCAATCCTTGTATCAATTCAGATAGAATGGCTTTTACTTTCCCCTGATCTTCGCGGTAAGAGGCCTGTATAACCAGGTCGTACATCTTTACTACCAGCTTCAGCGGTGAAGCATTCATCACAGATTGTTTTTGATAGACTAATTGTGGATCTCGCATAATTTTGAAATTGATGAAAGTAACTCCCGGTTCTTTTCGGCCAAATACCGTCAAAACTTAAATTAGGAGTTTTTAATGTTTCTCAATCCATCACAGGCTTAAAAACCTGTTGAGGACAATCTTGTTTTGGCAACTACTGTGCCAAAGTAGAAAACCATCTATTGGTAGTTTTTGAGGCAAAAAGCACCCGGTTTGTTATCAGACAGGCGGAAAAATATTCTGAAGCGGAAAATTTGGCCCTCATTCTGGGTCTCAAACAGGCGAATTACAAGATGGAATCGGGCTTTTATACCATGGCATCATTTTTGGAAATGAGAGGGTGTTGAAAACCAGAAAACTCATTTTCGATTATGAAAGTAGAATTAGCGCGCGCCCAAAAGTTATTAGATCAGAGATACCCGGATCCGGATGAAGCGATTAAGTTGCTTGACCCTTTGCTAAAGCGAGAGTCTAAACACTGGCTGGTCTATTACTTCCTGGGGATTGCTCAAATGCAGAAGTCCAATTTTGAGAAAGCTATCGGGTATTTCGAGAAATCCATCGGTGAGCATGATCAAAACTCCCAGACCTATTTGTTGGTTGCTCGCTGTTATTATGAGCTGCAGGATTTTGAGAATGCAGAGCGTTTTGGGAAAGCAGCCGTACAGTTGAACCAGGAGTTGTTAGATGCCTGGATGTTTATGGGGCAGCTCTACTGGGACCAGGCATTATTAAATAAAGCCATTCAATGCTACACCATTGCCAATAAACTGGACCCGAAGAATTACCTGATCGCCTACAATATCGGCCAAATTTATGCCGATCAGGGTGACTATAAGAAAGCCCTGGAATTGTACGATATTACCCTGCAAATGGAGCCAAAGCTGATTGACGCAGGCATCAAGAAGGCGCAGATTTACCAGTCGATTGGTGAATATGAGCAGGCGGAAGTAGCCATTGAGAAAGTGCTGGAACTTGACAGCGAAAACCTGCTGGCGTTGAGCGTGCTCTCTCTGCTATATCGTGCCATGGGTAGATATAGCGAGGCCATTGCATTGAATGAGCGCTTGCTGGATCGTTACCCTAACGATGGAAATGTGCGGGTAAATTATGCACTCTGCCTTCTGGAAACCGGTCAATATGATGAAGCGGAGAAGAACTACCGGAGAGCATTAAAAGATACCCCTGAAACGCAGCAGTCCCTTTCCAACTATTTGATGGGGATACATTACAATCCCAAGCGAACCAAAGAAGAGATTTTTGAAGCTCATTCACTTTGGGATCAATATTATGCACCGGAAGAACGGCCCGGGCGTCCGGTTCCCGCTAATAAAGATAAAGAGAAGAAACTGCGTGTTGGTTTTATCTCGGGTGGGTTTAAAAAACACCCGGTAGGCTGGATGATAACATCAGCCCTTGAGAAACTTCCCAAAGATGAAATTGCAACCTATATATACACCACCGATACCTACCACGATTCACTCACTAAACGCATCCGGGAAGCCAGTGCGAAGTGGACATCCGTAGTGGGATACAGCGATGAGGTGGTTGCGCAAATTATTAAAGACGATGAGATTGATATCCTGGTAGAGCTTTCCGGACATTCATCGGGGAATCGATTGAAAACAGTTGCCCTGGAACCAGCCCCAATTACCATAAAATGGGTGGGAGGGTTGTTCAATACTTCAGGGTTGAAGTCGATGGATTACCTGCTGACAGATGCTAAAGAATCTCCGGAAGGAGAGGCGCCATTCTACACCGAAAAATTGGTTCGTATGCCGGACGATTATGTCTGTTATACCCTTCCAAATTATGATATTGATGTAGCAGAAGCTCCTGTTACCCAAAATGGACACATCACTTTTGGGTGTTTCAATAACCCTACCAAGATTAATACAGAGCTATTGTCTAAATGGGCAGAAGTTCTGAAGCAAGTTCCTGATAGCCGTCTTTTTCTCAAGAGCAAACAGTATGATACGGAATTGGTTAGGGAACGAATTATCCAACATTTGGAGGAGTGCGGAATCGAGGAAGACAGGATAATTTTTGAGGGATATTCACTCCATAATGACCTGCTTGAATGCTACAATAAAATTGATATTGCGCTCGACCCGTGGCCGTATTCCGGTGGATTAACAACCATCGAAGCTTTATGGATGGGCGTGCCGGTAATCACCAATTCCGGCCCTACTTTTGCCGGGCGGCACTCCACTTCTCATTTAACGAATGCAGGATTCCCGGAATGGGTGACTGACAACTGGGAAGACTATATACAAAAAGCAGTATCTCTTGCCGGTGATGTTGATCAATTATCAAAGTTAAGAGCGGAACTCCGGGAGCGTCTATTAAGCTCCCCGGTATGTGATGCCAAACGCTTTGCCCGCAATCTGGCGGATGCTTTCCGTAAAATGTGGCTTCAGAGAGTGCAAGGATATGAAAAGAATTTATCCGAAGGAGAATGGCAGGATCATATTTGGGTGTCACAGAAAAAAAAAGAACCCGAAACCCAAGCTGAATCACTTCAAAACGGAAAACAAAACAAAGCGTTGAAGAAGGGGATTTATGTGAACAAGTCTCTTGTGAAGTTCAAGGATACTCCATCTGAAGTAGTAGAGGCCATAGTGAATACTCCGGGTTTAAAGTATGCGGAACCATTGAGTGTGGCCATCCCGGAATCTGAGCTTTTCAGGTTGAGGAATATATTTGAAGAACATGAATATGGACTTCCTTCAGTTTTTCAGCTGAATGAGAACAGTGTGGTAGTTGATATAGGCGGGAATGTTGGGTCTTTTTCATTATATGCCCGCCAGTGGAATCCCGAATGCCAGATCCACAGTTTTGAGCCCAACCCACAGGTGTTTCCGCTTTTGGCACATAATATGAAAGACCTTGATAATATTTCTATTACCCAGGTAGCCCTGAGCGATCAGAATGGTGAAATCAATCTGTTTCAACATCCGAGGAATACAGGGCAGTCTTCAACGACTGTACACATGAAAGGCGGACATGAGGTTACTGTTAGGATGCAGAAAAGCGGAGAAGCACTTGCTGAGAAAGGAATCAACAAGATTGACGTCCTTAAAATTGATACCGAAGGGGCTGAAGTTTCTATTCTGAAAGGCATGAAAGATCTGCTCATCAACACCGGCTTTATTATGCTGGAATATCATTCAGAAGCAGATCGCCGGGAGATAGATGCCATTCTATCTGGATTCAGCGTGTATGCATCGGGAGTTTCAGTTCCTTGTGAAGTTGGAACCATCAAGTACATCAACAACAGGATTCTAAACAAATAATATTGTGAAAGCAGAATTAGAAAAGGTCCGGCTTTTATTGGATCGGGCACAACCCGATGCTGATGAAGCAATAAAGGTTCTGAACTTATTGGCAGAACAGGGTAATGAGCACTGGCTGATTGATCACTTTCTGGGAATTGCCCACATGGTAAGAGCCAGCTATGAGAAGGCAGTCGTTTACTTTGAAACTTCTCTTATCAAGCATGCCGAAAACCCACATGCTTACTTACAAATTGCCAAATGTTTTAACGCACTTTCAGATTTTGAACAGGCAGAGCGTTATGGAAAAGCAGCCATTCAGTTAGATCAGCATTTGCTGGAGGCCTGGATGTTTATGGGTGAAATTTACCAGGGGCGGTCTGATTTAGAAAAAGCCATTCAGTGCTTTACCATCGCTAATAAACTGGACCCAAAAAATCATGTTATTGCCTATAAATTAGCCGGAATTTATTCCGAAAAAGGGGACCTCAAGAAAGCAATGGAGCTGTACGATATTGCCCTACATATGCAGCCCAATTTCGAAGTAGCAAGAGCAGAGAAAGATAAGCTCTATACCTCTTTTGGAAGAAAGAGTAAGCCACGAGGCGGAAAATACATTCACCTATGCTTCAACCATTTGTATGCGAAGTCACTTTCAGATATGCTGGCTTTTGTGAACGAGGAATATGATCAGCAGCATCTTCTATTTGTAGAATCACACTGGGCCATTGAAGAGTATAAACCTGATTTAAGCAGTAATGAACACGCTGCCTGGTTTAATCATGAGTACGATTTTCCTGCTATCATTAACAGATGCCTGGATTCAGACGTGGACGCATTATTTGTACACGGACTGTTTTTTAAATGGCAGAAAAAACTGATCAAAGAAATCGGCTCAAAAAAACATATTGGATGGATTATTTGGGGTGGTGACCTCTACAATCCCATCAAAATAAAAGAGCCGGTAGTAGATATTGTTAAACATATCGACAGCATTCACTCATTGGTTGAGGGCGATGTTGAAGTGTTTAAGAAACATTACGGAGACCGCCCGACTTTTCGTTTTGGTTATCCTTACCCAGGACTGTATGGCGACATTCCTGAGGTGATTGAAAGCAAAGGCCGTCCCAGAATAATTGTGGGCAACTCCGGAGATTACTCAAATAATCATATCGAGATTCTGGAAGCGCTGAGGACAAAGAAGGACGTGCGGTATTATGATATTCTACTCCCGGTATCCTACAACTTACTCCCCGAATATGAAGTTGCAATCCATAAATGGCTGAAGGCAGCTGGGATGTTGGGTTTAGTGAAGCTCATCAAGACTTTTATAGAACCGGATAAGTATCGCGCTCTTGTGGATGCTTCGGAAATGCTGATTACTGCTCATAACCGCCAACAGGCCATCGGGAATATGCTTTTGTCGTTATACAGCGGGAATACTACTGTTCTGAAAAAGAAGATTACGGTGGGTGAAAAAGAGCAGATGAACCCAACCTGGGAAATGTTGAAGAAATATGGCTTGGGTGTATCGGGTTTTGAAGAGTTTAGAAAAGCTCCATCTATACGATCTTTCCTGAAAAAGGCTCAACCTCAGAAAACCCGAAATCAACAAATTATAATGAATGAATTTGGCTTAGAAACCCGGGCAAAAGATCTGGTAACATCCTGCAGAACAATCAGGGAAAGGGTAACCAAAAAACATGCGATGGTGAATTAAGATGGAATCAATAGTACAAGCAACCGCAACCTACCCGAATATCGATGCCGTTGAAATCGAAGTTGGAGAAGGTACGGTTATAGAAGAGTCGGCAGTGATTAGGGGTTTGAACGGACCGTCCACAACCATCAAAATTGGGGAGAACTGCTACATCGGCAAGAACGTGCAAATTATCTGTGATCACTTTGAGCTGGGGGATTACTCCAAAATTCATCACAACACCAATGTGCATGGCTACAAACCCTGTGTTATAGGGCATAACGCCTGGGTCGGGCAGTATTCTATCATCGATAGTATTGGTGGGACGACCATTGGTAATAACTGTGGGATAGGGGCACACTCTCAGCTTTGGTCGCACATTAAGTATGGAGATACCCTGGAAGGCTGCCGGTTTTTTAGTGAAAGCTCCCTGATGGTAGGTAACGATGTTTGGTTTGTGGGCCACTGTATTGTTTCCCCCATCAAAGCTGAAGATAAATCGATGGCGATGGTTGGCTCGGTGGTGACTAAGAACATGGAGTACAACCAAATTTATGCGGGCTCTCCGGCTCGTTCTCTTTCAGAGAAAATTGGTCCGCAATTTGAAGAAGTGAGTCTCGATGAAAAGATGGAGAAAATGAACATGCACATGAAAGAGGCCGGAATATCAGCACAGAAGGTTAAGGTGGTAAGCAACATTACGGAATTCAATTTCGATGACGACGTCAGCTACTTCGATGTGGCTTCCAGAACCTATACCAAAAAGCGCTCCACAAATGAAGTACAATTCATGAAGTATCTGCTTCCTGAAAAAGGAAAATTTGTGCCCTATGAGTAACTACAAAATTCCTTTCAACAAACCGTTCATAACCGGCAACGAACTTGAATACATTCAGGATGCGGTAGATTATGGGAAGATTTCCGGGAATGGAAAGTACACTCAGAAGATTCATCGGTTTTTTGAGCGACAGTTTGGGTTTAAGAAATGTCTGCTCACCACTTCATGTACAGATGCTCTTGAAATGGCCGCTATTCTTTTAGATGTGGAACCGGGGGATGAAATCATCATCCCGTCCTATACTTTTGTTTCCACAGCTAATGCTTTTGTATTGCGAGGGGCTGTTATTCGGTTTGTGGATTCCAGAAAAGACCACCCCGGAATAGATGAAGATAAGATTGAAGAGCTGATCACTGAAAAAACGAAGGCTATTGTGGTGGTTCACTATGCCGGTGTAGCTTGTGATATGGATAAGGTGATGGACATCGCAAACCGGCACAACCTGTTTGTAGTTGAAGATGCTGCCCAGGCCATCAACAGTTATTATGAGCATGCGGATGGAATCCGGAGTCCGCTGGGCTCAATTGCACATTTAGGGACATTTTCATTTCATGAAACAAAAAACATAATAGCGGGTGAAGGAGGGATGCTGACCATAAACGATGACCGATTTGCCGAACGTGCAGAAATCATTTGGGAGAAGGGAACCAACCGAACGGCATTCTTCAGGGGTGAAGTGGATAAATACGGCTGGGTAGATATCGGTTCTTCGTTCTTGCCTTCAGAACTGAATGCTGCTTTTCTATATGCCCAGTTGATGAACCTGATTCGGATTCAGCAAAAGAGAATGTGTATTTGGAACCGATATCAAAAAGGATTGGAAGGTGTGTGCAAGAGACTGGGAATTCGTCAGCCGGGTATTCCCGGTTATGCCACCAATAACGGACATATGTATTACCTGGTCTGTAGAAATCGCCGTCAGCGGGATGAACTGATCGCTTATTTAAAAGAGCGGGATGTTTTAAGCGTTTTTCACTATCAGCCTCTACATACATCTAAGTTCTTTCAGGATAGGCATGACGGAAGAACGTTGCCCTATACTGATCTTTATTCCCATAATCTTGTTCGGCTTCCTTTCTATTACGAACTGACCGTTGAAGAACAGGACTATATTATAGATGCCATAAACAATTTCCGAAGGGTGGAAATCCAACCCCCTCTTCCGGTTGCAGTTGCCCGGTCCGTTGCTGATCAGGCGGTATAGGAATTTCACGCTCACAAAAACGCACTGTTGATGAAGTTTCATTTCCATTTCTCTTAAATATTTCTTGATTTTTAGTCATTAAGAGCCTTTAGGGGCTCTTTTTTTGTTCAATAAAAATATTTAAGGTAAGATTTAAGAACGCTATTTCACCCACGATAACTTGAGTAACCAAAGCAACTCATAAGAAACTTTAATTAAACAAAAGGTGAAATATCATGGCAAGTTTTGGAGATCTAAACAGAGTAAATACTAACGTTCAATCGTTAGACTCACAGTTATCACTGAACCGAGTAAACCGAGACCTGGCCGACAGCCGTATGCGTATGTCAACCGGTCTTAAAATCAACAGAGCAGAAGACAACGCTGCCGGATACTCGATTGCAACCAAATTGAAAAGTAGAACAGCCGGACTGGAGCAATCTCTTCAGAACGTAGGCGATGCCAAGTCGGTATTGGATATTGCAGAGTCCAGCTTCGACACCATTATGGACAGCCTCGTTGAGATGAAAGGCCTGGCTACACAGGCTGCTAACGACACGTTAGGCGACACCGAGCGTGGCTACATCGGCGACCAGATCAAAGCTCTGGGCGACGATATCAACGAAATCGCTAACCAAACCGTATTCCAGGACTTTGACCTGCTGAACGGTGCTACCGATGACATGTCCGGATCACTTGATCTTACCTTCCAGGTAGGTGAGCGTGCTTCTGATACCATCAGTACTTCCATTGACGCTGTAAACGTTGGTGAGCTGTTTGCTTCCGGTGGAGACGCTTCTCTGGGTGCTACAACAACTGCCGGTGGTGGTGTTGCTGCAGGTGCAGGTATCTCAGCTACTGCGGCTACAACCAGTGGACAAGGTGCTCTTACATTCAACGCATCAGCTACATCTACTGACTTCCGTAGCTTCCTGAGCGCGGTTGACAGTGCGATTGACGAAATGTCGAACCGAGTGAACGACATTGGTATCACTCAGTCTTCTCTTTCTGTACGTGAAGAGACCCTTTCTGAGTCGATCAGCGCAAACGAATCTGCCAAGTCACGTATCATGGATACTGACTTTGCGAAAGAACAAAGTAAGTCTGTAAAACTGCAGATTTTGCAACAGACAGCGACTTCATCCCTGGCGCAAGCTAACATGGGACCACAGTCTGTGCTTGGATTCCTCGGATAATATTCAGTAATCCAGCGAATCTATTGATTCCAACCCACCCCGGCTTAATTGTCGGGGTGGGTTTTTTTGTTTGTGTCAATTCCTTAATCAAGGCATTTCCGGCAGGACCCTCTCTCTGTCTCTCTCCCTCCGGCGAGCCTGTATGACATCCAATCCTAAGCTGGGGCCGCAGGGAAAGAGGACTCGTTGGTGAGAGTTGGTGTGGGGAGAAAGATATAGGTTATGGGAATACTCTTTAATTAAGCGCTCCCTCCATATAAGCGCAGCGCAATAGGGAGGGCCGGGGTGGGTCGTTAGGTGGAAATGGCTTGATGGATGATTGCAACCTCCGACCTCCACTAAATCTCCTCCTTCGCAAGGAGGAGACTTTTCCGTGCTTCATAAAAGATTACGATATTAGATTTAAGCAAAGAAGCATTTCAACGCGTCTTTCTCCTTAATAAGGAGAAAACAAAAGAGGTCGGAAATGCTGGAATAAAATTCAGAAATACGATTCTAAAACAACATCTCTAAAAAAGACTCCCTAACCTCTTCACCCGTATCCCGGTACGTCCCGAACTGCACATGCTGATTGGGTTTGGTCGTATCAACCTCAATACCCCAGAGCGGAGAAAGGGTGATTGGGAGCATGGAATAACGGCCGTCACCTATAACTTGTTCATGGCTGGGGTGACGGATCAGTATGCCATCCGAGAGCTCCGAAAAGCGTTCAATATCGTAGTACAAAGTAGTTCCTTCGTATGTCTCGAATGCTGATTCCCAATCCAAAACTGGAGTGCTTTCGCCATTGTAAATCACGGGATCAGAAAAAGGAATGAGTTTTACGCCGGCTGCATGCAAGCTGTCGTTAGCTGTATAACGAATGCTCCACAGCCAGTTGTTGGCAATGGTGGGTTTTACGATCAGCTGATGAATCTCGTGGCTTGCATCTTCGGCTATTTTTCGGGCAACCTCTGCCGCTTTCCGTTGCTGGGTAAATCCAAAGAGGAGGTAGAAGGCTATCCACCCCAGGGAAAGCCAGGCGAAGAGCTGCTTTCGTTTGTAGAAGGCCATTCCGGTGAATAGGATAACCCCAAAGGTAAATAGGGGATCAAAGACGGAGATGATATCCAGGGAAACACGGGTATCGGTGAAGGGCCAGAAGAGGAGCACGCCGTAGCTGGTGAAGACATCCGTTATGCCGGCAGTTGTGTAACCGGCTAAACTGAACAGGTAAGTTTCTTTAACCGTGAGATATTTCTTAACGAACCACCAAAGCAGGAGGGTGGCGATCAGCGCTCCAACCGGAATAAACACGATTGAATGGGTAAACTGCCGATGCAGCTCCAGGTTTAACAGCGGATCGGAAGCACTGCCAAGAAACACATCCAGATCGGCGAGCATGGCCGATGCCACCCCGGTAAAAGCCGCCGCCCGAAAACTTCGTTTATCCGCATACGACTGCGAAGCGGTGGCACCGATAAGTCCGTGGGTGACGGGGTCCATTTACTAAAATATTTGAAAGGTTTTATTAAACATTTTCCATCTAATCTAGTGTTTTTAATGTTTAAACTTGAATTTAATGGTCAAAGAAATATTTTAGGAGAGAAATAACACTGATCAATTATACTTCATTCTCAAATTTAAAATAACAGCATGAGAGAATATTTAAATAAAGCAGAGAATATTGAAAAGGGGTTTCTATCAATTGATAAAAGAATAAAACAGATTGAAGAAGCAATAGGTTATGATAAAATAAAAGAGTTATCACAAGACATTGCTGATTACTTATTTCACATGCAAGTCGACGAACCAAGTTTAAACAGTATAATTAGTTCCCGAGAAAAACAGAGCCAGATAGCAATTTGTATACTCAATGCGTCATGCGAAATTGAAAGCGCATACCACCTTTTAACAACTGGTAATGTCCCAGCTATTTATAGGCAGTGTAGACTTATTCATGAATTTTCTGCTGTAGCAATTTTTCTAAGTATTCCTAAGAAAGACCTTTTAGAGTATCTCTCAGAAAAAAATAATTTAATTAAAAAAATTAATGATAATCCTAATTCTGATTTTTGGGATTTATACAAATCTAGTTATAAAAAAATGGGGAGTAAATTTCAGCGGGTAGACCCTATTATCAAGGGAAATATACTACTACCTCCATATTTAGAATTTCTAAGGAAATGTTTACCGCTAAGCCCAAAGGACACAACTTGGCTTTCAACTCAAGTAAAGCACGTACTTCACCCAATTTCTCATGGGTCGATTGAAATGTTACCTTTTCATTTTGGTACTGTAAAAGAGGATGGTAAAGGAGGAATTAACTATTCTTCTAACAAAATTGAGATGTACCAAGGTGGAATTGAATATATAATTTGGACTACTAAATTTTTAAGCAAAGTTTTTGAGCTAACCAGGTCGTTCATTATCAAAAACAATTAACCTCATAAAATGTTTTAAAGTTTATGAGCTTTCTAAAAGGATGGTTTGGAGAAAAAAAGACCGCTTTTAATATATGGTTGTTTCTAGATAATGAAGCTTATCAAAGATACCATAATGTTATCATTCCAAGTAAAAACGGAACCACACAGATTGATCACATCATTATATCAAAATATGGTCTTTTCATTGTAGAGACGAAGAATAAAAAAGGATGGATTTTTGGATCTGAACAACAGCCAAAATGGACCCAATCTATATATGGAAAAAACTATCCGTTTCAGAATCCATTAAGACAAACATTTAGACAGAAAAAAGTTCTTGCAAAGTACCTGTTGGTTCCTGAATCACTAATTCACACCATAATTTTCTTTAATGGAAATTGTGAATTTAAAACCAAAATGCCTGAAAATGTGATTAATTCCGGATTGGGTAAATATATTAAACAATACAAGGAGATTATCGTCAGTAATGATGATCTTAAGTTGATAATTGACAAACTCGACCTGCTGGTTTCTAATTCGGATTTATCAAACAAAGATCATTTACGTTCATTACGTGAAAGAAAGAGATCAAATACTATCTGTCCAAACTGTGGAGCTAATCTTGTAGAAAGAGTAGCAAAGAGGGGGCCTAATAAAGACACCAAGTTCTTAGGATGTGAAAACTATCCAAAGTGTCGATTTACAAAAAACGCTTAATTTAGTTTTAGCTGCAGCGAATACCTGAAAACTGTTGGTGTTAAAGGACCAGATTTTGATTATTTGGTAATAACAAGATCCCTGCTTTCGCAGGGATGACAAGGGATAATAAAAAGTTTAATGAAGGGTAGTATTATTCAGGTAGATTTCTTCGCAGGTAATGATTTCTTCGCAGGTAATGATTTCACCCAAACATTATAATTCACTGCCCTTAAACCCCGACCTCCTCTAAATCTCCTCCTTCGCAAGGAGGAGACTTTTTTCGGAGCTTAGAAAAGGAGAAGAGAATGAATCAAACTACCAAGTTTCTAAAGCGTCTTTCTCCTTGATAAGGAGAAATCAAAAGAGGTCGGAATAGTTTGTATAAAGGCACGAGCTGTAGAGCTTATAGAACCAATCAGCCTACTGCTTAGCAGGGATGAAATTGTGTAATGATTTGGTTGCCAGATTCAGGGAGATTGCCGCGTCGTTATGCACTTAGCCCGGCGTTTGGCTTTGGATGCTCCTCGCAAAAACCGGTCGTTGGTAATGCTTCATTTTCATAGAATTGGTCATTGGAATTTGGAGCTTGGAATTTCACCTCATTCCGATGCTCTCCGTCAGAATGAAAGTTTCCGCCAGCCCTTATCGACCGAACGAAATAACCTTAACTGGATCGGTATTGGCAGCTACACGGGCGGGGAACCAGGAGGCGATGGCGGAGAGGAGAAGGGTGACTACGGCTGTAATCAGGAAATCCATCAGGTGCGGTTCAACGGGGGCATAACTCATGTAATAGTTTTCCTGTGAAAGAGGGATGATCTGGTAATTGGCCTGAAGGAACCAAAAAAGTAAAGATATACCAATCCCGATGATGAGTCCAACCCCGGCGACCATCAGTCCTTCCATTAAAAAGACCCGGCGGATGATCTTCGACTTACTGCCAATGGTTTTCAGTACGCCGATATCGCGGGTGCGCTCCAGCACCATCATCAGGATAGCTCCAATCAGGTTAAAAGCCGCTACAATAATCATCCCGCTGATCACCAGGGGAATCATATTTTCCTGCAGTTCCACCCATGCAAAGATATTCCCGAATACGGTGTAAATGGTTTCGTTGTAGTAAGGGAAGGTGAGGCTTTCACTCAGCTTTTCCTTGAAGGGGAAAATGTCCACATTATCCTGCAGCCTTAATTCAATACCATCGGCTACATTGGGTGGATACTTGAACAACTGTTGGGCGTGGGGTCGGCTCACCATCGCAAATACATCATCAAAGCGGTCGATGCCTGTTTCGTAAATACCGGTCAGCCTGAATTGCTTGATTTCGGGGGAGTTGATTAAAGAGGGAATGCCTTCAATAGTGTAAACGGTGATTACAGAACCAATTTCAGCCTGAAGTTCCTGGGCCAGCTGGGCACCCATTGCAATGCCGGGCATACCGGTGGAATCTTGCCCCAGGTTATAAGTTCCTTCAGAGATATACTTTCCAACCCCGAACGAAGGTCTGTCTAAATCAACACCTTTGAGCGTTGTTCCGGTGACGGCATCCCGTGTTTGAATCATAACCTGACCCTGAATCACAATCTGCTTACTCTTGATTTCGGGATATTGGTCCAGATGGGCAAAAACGGTGTCTACCCGTTCGATGGGTCGGTCCGTAAAAGTGGTGACGGTGATATGCGGTGCAAAATCCATGATCTTCCCGTTAATCGTGGATTTAAATCCGTGAACAATGGAAAGGGCGATGAGGAGTCCGGCCGAGCCCACAGCAATGCCGGTAATCGACATGTACTTGATGAACGACAAAAAGCCCGAGCTTTTGCGCGAGCCTTTGAAATACCGAAGCGCCAGGTACCACTCAAATTTCATATGTTCGTTATTGGTTATTCGTTAATAGTTAGTAAATGAATCAACCTAAGTTACTTTCACTGGTTATTGGAAGTTGTTAACCGATTTTCGAAAAACGAATATACCATTAACGAACAACTATTCCGGTTTCATCTGAGGGAAGAAAAGGACGTCGCGGATGGATTCTGAGTTAGTCATTATCATCGCCAGACGGTCGATTCCAATTCCTATTCCTGCAGTAGGAGGCATGCCATATTCGAGGGCTCGGATAAAGTCATCATCGATGGTCATGGCTTCATCATCTCCGCCGGCACGCAGTTTAGCCTGCTCTTCCAGTCGTTCGCGCTGGTCAATCGGATCATTAAGCTCGGTGTAGGCATTGGCAATTTCTTTTCCGTTACAGATGGCCTCAAACCGCTCCACCAATCCTTCCTTGGATCGGTGCTTTTTGGTAAGCGGACTCATCTCCAACGGGTAGTCGGTGATAAATGTTGGCTGAATGAGTTTGCCTTCCACATATTCTCCGAAAATCTCATCGATTATTTTACCGGCACCGAAAGACTCGTCCATTTCAATGTGCAGTTCTTTGCCAACAGCCTTCAGTTCATCCAGGTCTTTGCCATATAGGTCATGCCCGGTTTCTTTTTCAATAGCTTCAAAAAGCGGAACCCGGGGCCACGGGGCTTTGAAATCAATTTCATGTTCGCCAACCTGAACTTTGGTAGAGCCATGCAGTTCGATAGCTACTTTCTCCAGCATCTTCTCGGTGAACTCCATCATCCAGTTGTAGTCTTTATAGGCAACGTATAGCTCAACCTGGGTAAATTCCGGATTGTGGAATCGGGAGAGTCCTTCATTCCGGAAGTCTTTTGAAAATTCATAAACGCCGTCATAACCACCGACAATCAATCGCTTCAGGTAAAGCTCATTAGCAATACGAAGATACAAATCCATATCCAGGGCGTTGTGATGCGTCACAAAAGGCTTGGCCGCAGCACCGCCGTAAACAGGCTGAAGGATGGGTGTTTCCACTTCAAGGTAGCCTTTCTCGTTCATCACGTTACGCATGATCTGAACCATTTGGGTACGCTGCTTGAAGGTTTCACGTACTTCAGGATTCACAATCAAATCCACATAGCGCATGCGGTAGCGCTGCTCTTTGTCCGTGAAGGCATCATGGACGATGGTTTCGCCGTCTTCCGTTTCCTCCTCTTTTGGAGTAGGGATAGGGCGGATGGTTTTAGTCAAGAAGTGGAACTCTTCGGCATGAATGGTAGTCTCGCCGGTTCCGGTCTTAAACACAAAGCCTTTGATACCGACAATGTCCCCGATATCCACCAGCTTCTTGAATACTTTATTGTAGTTGTCGTTGCCCAGTTTTTCGGTGGCTACGTCATCCCGGCGAATATACACCTGAATGGTGCCTTCGGAATCCTGCAGGTTAAAGAAAGAAGCTTTCCCCATAATGCGGCGCGTCATTACACGTCCGGCAACGGTCACGATTTCAGAATCGGGATTGGTTTCCTCGTCCCGCAGAAAGTGATTTTCATTATCTAAAATCTGTTTCGAATTGTGGGTAACGTCAAAAGAGTGAGGGTAGGGGTTAACTCCCAAATCCTGGAGTTGCTGAAGTTTTTCCCTGCGAATTTCTTCTTGTTCGGAGAGGGATAATTCCTGGTCAGACATCTATAAAAATTGGATTAATTAATTGCGTTCAAACGAAGTACCAAAAATACCGAATTGTAGTGAGAATTGTGAGGATCATCAGAAATTAGTTTTACAGGAAATTAATCCGGTTAATAAAAATTAAATAGTACCGATAATACCACCGAAACTGTGATAAGCGTTCTGTATAGGCAGCTGTACACTACATATTCAGGCGTTTTTTTTAGCTAAATCAATTTTAACTTTCTATACTTACAAGGCTTTGATAGCTTTAGGTAAATAGAATACTAAAATACTGTTGAACCTACCTCCTGGTATTTTCTTCGGGTCCAAATAAAAAATTCAAAATCAAATTACTCGGTAATGCAGATTAAAAAACACTTTATAGCGTGTATAGCACTTGGTGTGGCTTTTACGGGGTGTGAACTTCCGAAATCACCCGATTTCAGAACTTCACACAAAGTAGAAGCCCCCGTGATGTACAACAAGACGTTTCAATTCATGGGAGACTCTACCATGTCAGTCATGATTGACACGACAGGTTCAGACTTCGATTCACTGTTCACGGTAGATGGCGATGACTTTATCACCATTTCCAAAGAGCAGGATTTTAACTTTGGTGAATTAAACGACGCCATTCCGGTAATTGATGTGGACCCCACCTCTTTTGATGCGGCCGTAGGGGAGATTGAGATTACGGATTTCTCTTCCGGGTCCGGTGACCTTGGGTCTGCTAATATAGAAGAAGTGACAGGGCAAAACCCTAATTTTGTACCGGCTGGAACGCCAATACCCGCGGGCAGTAATGCTGCTTCACCGGTACGAATCGGTATTGGTGCCAACACCGATTTCTTTAGCAGCGCCACTATTAAAAGCGGGGCTTTAGATGTACAACTGACCAATAACTTGGGATTTGATTTTCAGACCGCCAATATTCAGGTTATCGACACCACAAATAATGCACCTATTGGCAATGCTGCTACTTTCAGTGCAGCCAACGGAAATCAGTTAACAGACGGTAGCACGCAAACGGCTTCCATTACATTTTCTGATGGCGACCAGCTTCGCAACCTTGGGGTTGAGATTGTGGTATCCTGGGATAATTTCAATTTCCCGAATAACCCACAGGAGTTGGTAGTTAATTCTGTGAATGGTAATAACCTGGTAGCATCACAGGTACAAGCTGCACTTGATGCACAGGATTTTTCAACCTCAAGCACGGCTACCTTCAGCGCTGATGAGTTTGAATTCACACAGTCTAACCACTTTATCCGCATGAAGGCCGGTGAGATTGACATTGATCCCATTCAAAATGATCTGGAGTTTTCCATTGATGTGACCATCGACTTCCCGGATATCAGAAACTGTCCGGCTTCTGTAGCTAACAATATTTCAGAGATTACCAGTGTGAACTCTCTGCAGATTGCATATACCGAAGCCAATGGCACGGAGATATCAAGAGCAGGTAGTTCTAACCGGGTTACTATTCCGTTGACTGAGTGTGAAGTTTATGCCACCAACAACGAAATTACTTTTACGATCAGTGCAGCAACTGAGAACACCAAAAATGCTCCTCAGGGTGATCAAATTCGTGTGATTAACGAAAATCAGTCAGTGGCTTCTTCGGTTACTATTTCAGGACTCGAGATTGAACGAGCTACCGGTGTAATTAAGCAACAAACGGTTCTTTTGAATGATGACGATCCGGCTGACCTGGATGACGATTTAGCTTTATTCAACGATAACGAAGCTGAAATTACAGAGATTGACGGCTTGAATGACCTTTCATCCCAGCTGAATAACCTGAATTTCACCAACCCAATTCTTTCCATCAACTACGAAACCAACATCAGTGTACCGACTACGATTTACGGAGCTTTTGTAGGAATTAACGGAGATGGAGAGCAGGTGTACCTGAGAGGAACAGGAGCAGAATATGATGTAGATCCCACCGACCCTATATCCGGTCTGCTTAAAGATGCAGGAGATCCCCTTGATGCCGATGAAATGATTAAGTTTTCACTGGCTGAGAATTTGAATGGTGATAACATCAATGCTTCTATTCAGTTCGATCGCACCAATACCAATGTGGATGTATTTCTGAATAACCTGCCATCTGAGATTCGCTTTATTGGTAAAGCTGTTGTAAATGAAGACGAAGATGTGGCTACTATTATCGATCCGCTGAATTTCGATCCTAAAATCAGTGTAGATATTCCGCTGCGGCTATCAACTAACCAGCCTATTACTTACACAGATACAGTAGAGCAAGACATGAGCGGTGTACCTTCACCGGAACAGGGAGATAAGAGCTCTATCACTGAAGGAATTATTGCCATCGATTATGAGAACGGGTTCCCGATGGGTGTTGACCTTGTGGTGACCTTCCTGGATTCCCTTCAGAATGAACTTTCTCCGGTTTCTGTAGTTCTGGATGAAATTACTTTGCAGGCTGCACAAATTGGTGCTGACCGATTCTCTGATCATGAGAACCCAACCAGCGGTACCATTGAGCTTGCCCTATCGCAGGATCAGCTCGATCAACTTTATCAAACTCGTTTCCTTGAAGTTTCAGCTTCATTACAAACAACAAATAACCAGGACGTTAAAATACGGACTTCCGACTATATCACTTTATCGGTTCGGGCAGAATTGACCATCGAATCGGAGGTGAAGTAAGATGAATAACAGGCTATATAAGAACATCATGAAGAAAAGTTTATTCTTAGCACTAATTATCGGGGTAGCATCTACTTCGTTGTTTGCACAGTCAAGGCACTATAACTCTCAGTCACTTGCAATGGGAAGCGGAGGTACGGCCTATGTGGATGGCTTTCACTCCAACTTCATTAACCCGGCTAACCTTATGCTGGATATTCACCGCCCAAAAACTCAAATTGGGTTGATGAATTTCGGTGTAAAGGCAGGCGGAAGCCTGGCTAACGTTGCGGTATATAACAAGTACCTGACTACCGGTAAGCTTATTGCCGGAGAAACAAGAACCAATATGCTCAATGAGTGGTTTGGTTCCAGTTCATCCAATGAGCGCGAGCTTTCGGCTACCTTCAGTATGTCGCCACTTGGAGTATCTTATCGTGGCACGAATCAGGCATTCAGTGTAGCTTCACGGGTTCGTATTACCGAAGACTTTTCCATTAACAAAGGAATGGCCGAGCTGATGGCATACGGTCTGGATTCGAATAAATTCTCGACACCTACTCCGGTTAATTTCAGTTCTAACACGGTAGCTTTTGCTGAAATTTCAGTGGGTTATGCCCGAGAGCTGGACTTCATCAACATTCCGGACTTGTTCTTTGCCAAAGACATCAAGTTGTACGTGGGTGCTGCTCCTAAATATCTATATGGAGTTTACACAGCCGATCTTGATTTCAACTCTACTCTGCAGATTGATGATGGATCCAATGGTTCTAACTTCACCATTAACCACGAATTCAATTACAGTTTGCAAACTATTGGAGAGCTTTCCCGACAGCTTCAGGCTTATGAAACAGCTTATAACCAGGATAACAACGCCAAGTTTGATGACTACGTAGAGTTTGGGGATGCAACCGACGACCTTAGCTCACCTCAAGCCACTGGATTTGGCCTTGATTTGGGTGGTACTCTGGAAATGGATATTTCGTCTGTTCCAATTCCACTTTTCATCAGAAAGAAAAAAACCCTTCGTATATCTATGTCTATTACCGATTTGGGTAAATTGACGTACGATCAGGATGCTTCCAGCATTTATGCCGATGGGGACTTCAGCTATCAGGGTGCGGGTGATGATGATGAGTTCTCTGATTTCTTCGACAATCTTTCCGATAGTTTGCAGAATGATGTGTACGGACAGTTTAACTCAGAGCAAACGGCCGGTATTACTTACAACCTGCCTTCAATGTATAACTTCGGAGCCTCTCTGGAGATGGGTAAACTGTTACTTGCTCTCGATTACGGAATCGGGTTCAACAAAAACGGCCTGAACTCAGACCGAAGCGTGCTTAGCCTCGGTGCCCAATACCGATTGTTAGGATTTATTCCGATTCGGGTAGGTACAAGGGTAGGTGGGTATTCATCCGCAGCTTATTCAGCAGGAATTGGGTTAGATTTCAACTTCCTGGAGTTTACCGTTGGTGCATCGAATGTGGGCAATTCCGAGAACTTCGGTTCCTCTGCCGGTGTAGCCTGGAGTGGACTCCTGCTCCGATTCTAATCAGTCAAAGCATTATTAATACTTAGAAAGCTCGTTGTAGATGCCGAATTAATCGGGAACTATGACGAGCTTTTCTATTTAGTGAGAGTTCGAGATAAAGAATACTTCCTAACCCTGCCGGGGTTAAACCCAATTGCTAAGGTTATGATTGATGCCGTAACCCTGGAAGGGTTTTTAGGCGAGGCTCAAATATTAATCTCACTCAGATTAAAGATATAGGATTCAGAGCCTGTTTACTGAAACCTCTTTAGGGATTGCAGCGCCATGCAGAATATACTCGGTAAGAGCATTTCCAAGATAGACGCTGTATAACAATCCTTTTGATCCCAGTCCGGCAAACACATACATATTTTCTATGTCGGGATGAGCACCCACAATCGGTTTTTTATTGGGGGTTGAAGCCCGGACACCGGCCCACTGATCGACCAGCTTTGCGTTTTCAAACAGGGAAGGGTAAACACCTCCAAGCCGGTTGGTAAGATACTCCAGCCCTTCAATGTCCGGTTCCACATTCTCAAAGTGATGTTCATACGTACTTCCGGCCACAAAGCGCCGATCAGAGATAGAAGCAATGTAACCAAGGGCAGAAATCGAGTAATCAAACTTGCGCGCCTGGGTTGACTCAAAAACAGCAACCTGTCCTTTAATGGCATGCAGGGGGAGAAAATCCCAATATTTGGATTCTTTGGTTTGATGTCCGGCCGTAAAGATTACCGAATTGGCTTCGAGTGTTTTTCCATCTTTAAATGAAAGCTCAAAATGGTCGCCACGTTGATCAAGGGTATAATCTGCATTCGTGATAATGTGCAGCCCTTTGTCAGACAGATAACCGGCTTTCGATTTGAGATAAGTGGGAACGTTTACCGTGAGTCCATGCGGAAGCCACATTCCACCTTCAACACAATTCAGTTCAGGATTTATAGAACCTACTTCATTCTTATCCAGCCAATGACACCAGTCTTCCGGCCAGTCGTTCTTCTCGAAATTATCATACATCCGTTCAGCCATTTCTTCGTCCTGGGCCGGACGTAAAATGCCTGTCTTATCGAATAGACGAACCGGAGTTTGCTCCTGAATTTCCTTCAAATCCTCATAGATGGCCCGATGGCAATCTTCAGCTCTCCAGCTCTTGGTACCCCAACGACCTGTAGCGGGATTCACTAACCCAAGTGGAGTTCCTGATGCTCCTGAAGCAACTTCACCGGTATCAATCAGGCAAACAGAAGCCCCGTTATCTATTAAATGCTTTGAAACGGACAAACCGGCTAAACCGGCTCCGAGTACACAAAAATCAAACGATTTACTCACAATACTATATACATTTTTTTGAATGCGTTAGAACTACACCGGCATCTTTCATTTCCTGCATGGCAGCATCCACCGATCCATCAATATCGATACCTCGAATGGCATCTTCAACCAGGTGTACATCATAACCAAGTTTCAGTCCATCCAGAACCGTCCATTTTACACAGAAGTCGGTGGCTAACCCAACCACGAACAATTCACTCACTCCGCGCTCTTGCAGATAGCCGTGTAAGCCGGTAACGGTTTCATTGTCATTTTCAAAAAAGGCAGAGTAGGAATCGATGTGTTTTCGGAATCCTTTACGGACTATGAGCTGAGAGGGGTTAGTTTTTAATTCGGGATGAAAATCAGCTCCTTTGGTTCCCTGCACACAATGATCAGGCCAAAGCACCTGCTCCCCGTAATCCATTTCAATGGTTTCGTAGGGCTCTTTTCCATCATGGTTGGAAGCAAAGGAGAGATGGTCCTGAGGATGCCAATCCTGTGTTTGAACGATGCAATCGAATCCGGTGGCCAGTTTGTTAACCGGCTCAATGATTTCATCGCCGCCGGGTACGGCCAGTGCTCCGCCCGGACAAAAATCGTTCTGAATATCAACAATCACTAAAGCTCTCATTGTACTAACCTTTTTGGACTAATTGATCTTTTAAGTCTCGAAGTTTCTTACTCACACCCACTTTGTACACATGGGGATTATCAAAGCGTTTATGCTCCTGATTTAGTTTCGTTAAGCGTTCTCGGGCGTATGCGGCACTTTGTTTTGGGGTTGTCGGGATGATGGTAACCCGCCCCTGATCCACTATTTTACTCAGCAAAGTTTCTGATTTCAACTCAGCTACCTTAGAAGATTTATGAGTTACGTGGGGATGATAAACTACGTCCTGTTCACCTTCATCTTCAAGTAAAACCCCATCACAATAAAAACTGCCATCTTCATTGAGATATCGAACAATCTTTTTGGTATCAGGCAGGGTTATTTTCTCAATGTTTTCCGAGATCTTAAGTGTTGGGTTTCCATTGATGGAGCTCAGTTTATACACGCCGTCCAGGGCAGGATCGTCATAAGCGGTTACCAGTTTTGTACCCACTCCAAACAAGTCGATTGGGGCATTTTGGTTTTGCAGACTTTTAATCACATACTCATCCAGCTGGTTGGAAGCGGCTATTTTCACGTAGTCTAAACCGGCATTGTCCAGCATGTTTCGGCTTTGGCGGGCAAGATAAGCCAGATCACCACTGTCCAGCCGAATAGCAATGAGTTTATGACCCTTTTCCTCCAGTTCTTTTGCAACTTTAATGGCGTTAGGAACCCCGCTTTTCAGGGTGTCGTAGGTATCAACCAGCAGGATGGAGGCATCAGGATAATGCCGGGCATAGGTTCTGAAAGCTGTGATTTCATCCCCGAATGATTGCACCCAGGAGTGAGCCATGGTTCCGCTCACGTCAATGTCATACATCTTACCGGACAATACATTGGAAGATCCACCTATGCCGCCAATAACCGAAGCTTTGGAAGCCTGCAAGCCACCCAATCCCTGTGATCTTCTTAGTCCAAAATCCAAAACGGATTTATCGCCGGCTGCCAGTTTAATACGGGAAGCTTTAGTGGCAATCAAAGACTCAAAATTGAGCGTGTTCAGTATCACGGTTTCAAGTATCTGTGTTTCCAGAATGTTTCCCTCAACACGAAGTACCGGTTCATTGGCAAAGATGACCTCACCTTCCTTCACTGAATAAATATCCCCCTGAAACTGAAAATCTTTTAAATAGCTCAGGAACTCACTCTTAAAACCCTGCTCTTTCAGGTAGGCTAATTCATCCTCATGAAAGGTGAAATTTTCGATGATTTCCAAAAGGTCAGATAGTCCGGCAAAAATCACATAGCCGCCTTTGAAGGGGAGGCTTCGGAAGAAATAATCGAAATTAGCGGGTTGCTGATGACGACCGGATAGGAAGTATCCCTGAGCCATCGTGAGTTCATAGAAGTCGGTGTACAGCGTTGGTTTTTGTAAGAGCATGTCTTTGTGAAAATAAAAAGGCCTTCTGCACAACAGAAAGCCTTAAAAATTGAAAACGTTCGATCTTAACCGCGAAGCTTCCGGCGTTCGATGAGTTTCTTAATCTTTTTATTGCCAATCCATACTTTACGATTGGTTTCTACATCAATCAGCTCCAGGTTGACGGAATAAAAAATAGCTGCATCTTTACCACTCAGTGATTCATCTACAATAGAACTGATGTTACCAATCAGCATAAAATCAGCACCTAATTCCTGAGCGAGAGCCTTGGTAGATTCATAGGAGGCAAAGCTTTGCTGCTCCTGTCGCTCCTGTCGAATCTGTTGGCGTTCTTCCTGGCTGGCTACCACTTGAACCCTGCCGCTGTTTACAAAAGCACGCTCCATTTCTTTGGTTATCACATCGGTGTCGATGTGTTCCATGGTTTCGTTGCGGACATTACCTACGATGGTTACCGGAGGATCACTGTGATTTTGGTTGAAATTAGACAACCAGGGCATGGAAACAGCATCACTGATCATTTCTTCAGCTACCAGCCGGGCGTCGGTATCATTCCAGCGTCCGGAGAGGTCGGTTTGGGTGTCGGCAGCTACACGACTTACCTGCTGCGATGGACCGCATCCGGTTACAATGAGCGTACACATAAAAAGGGATAAAGCGAGATATTTCATAATGGTCGGTGTTAGTTGATTTGCAAAAGTTCGTTATTTAGGAAGGTATTAAAATCTTTTTCGATTTTTGAGCGCGCAGTAAAATCAGCTCGTTTGAGGGCATCGGCATAGGAGGGAGCACCATCGCGGCCTTCGGTCATGTAGGTTTTAAAAGACCGGTTTGTCTGAAGATCGTTGACTTCAATTACGAGTTCCCATTTCACAAACTCGGCGTCATCACGGTTTAAGTCGGCTTTCTGGGTCAGGTAGTTTACATTCACGGCAAGGATGGCGTTATCGGTGCTTTCGGCAATAGTAAACCCGGCATTTTGCAGTACGCTGGCTACCGCTGCTTTTACGGTAGAAGTGGCATTATCCGAGGCCAACTTCACAATGGCCTTTTGTTGAGCCGTTCTGAATTTTTCTTGGAGCCTGACCAGCGTTTCCGTTGCTTCACCACCGGTTCCCGCTCCGCCCCGGATTACATTCAGCTGACGGGTTAGGATTTCGTTGGCAGTTGCCAATGACTGAGCTTTTTTCAGAAGCACTAATTTTTGAAGGATGTTGTTTTCGCCGTCCGCATTTTGTTCCAGCTCATTTATCTTAATCCGGTTGTTTGAAATTTCCTGGTTGTAGATGCGGGATGATTCCGCACGGTCCATGCCGGCCAGGGCATGGTAGGTGCCGAATTTATCCACTTCGGAGGTCAGGATGGTTGTGTTCATCAATTCCTGGTTTGTCCCGATTTTGATGTTATTCAAGAGTTGGGAGGTACTCTCCGAATAGAGCTGATTATTGATGTTCCGATCTATAAACTCAGAGTTAAGCTGCTCGGTGGCATCGATATCCATCTGAAATATCTGAGAAAGGCTGGCAAAGGCATCGCCCCGGGCTTCGTTTAATGTGCTTCCGCTTCCCACAGCCATCAGGTATTTCTGTTCGTTAAATTCACTTGACGGATTATTCACCCAGTTGGGAATGCCGTTGCTTCCCGAAGAAGCACTTTTACTTGATCCACATCCCCACAAAAGAAGGGAGGACACAACTGTAAGCAGGATTAAGGTCTTGTTCATGATAATCAGTTATAGATTCGGTATTAATTCCAGTAAATGGATTCAACCAGTTTCAAAGTTTCGTTTTCCCGTACGGTAATAGTGCGGGGCTGAGCGTGAATTAGTTGCCCTGAATGTCCGAAGTACTGTACTTCCACGGTATGTTCCCCCGGCGGGAGATTCATGACGGTGGCGTAGGCTTTGCCGGGCATGGTCTGCCAGCTTCTTAAATCGGCTTTTTCAGTGGTTTCCTGAGCAATTTTACCCAAAATATTCACAATACTACCGAGCGTTTCGTCTTCTTTCTTGGCTTCCTTCTTCATTTTGGCTGCCGCGGCGGCTTTCAGGAAGGTTCGCACAAAGGTTCGGGCATAGATGATGGGTTCTTTCACCTTATATACTTCCTTGGCAACCTGATCCATTTCTTCTATCAAGTCGAGCTGAATTGGGTTCCCATTCTCAAACTTCACTTTAACGGCACTTACCTGAGAGTTGAATGTTTTAAGACTCGGGAGTGAAAACTTGAGGTAAGTATCCGATTCGTCCAGGTAAAGCCGGATGTCGTTCTGTTCTTTGATTGGAGCTCTGCCGGCAAAGGCTTGCACCAGCACATTGTATCGTTCGGGCTCAGTGATTTGGCGCAGCTTACTCTCATCAGGCTTGTTACCATACACAGAAGGCTGCTCTCTGTAAGCCTTCAGCAGGTTTTCGTATTCGATGCGGGCATCATCGGGCTTATTGGTTTTTGCATACAGGATTGTGGAAAGGTAGCGCCCAAGGGCACTATTCTGGATGTTTGTATCACCGGTTTTCCATTTATCATCATCGGTGCTGGTGGTATCCGCTTTGGATAACGACTCCACCAGTCCGTTATACTTTTGATCCAGACGTTCGAGCTTGTAGGTCACACGGCGGACTTCAACCAGGGCACTTTCCAGTTCATCCTGGTGGATATAGTTGAGGCATTTGAAGATGTTAAGGTAGATGTCCTCATAATCTTCTCCATCATAGGCCAGGGTATTATCATTTACCACAAAGGATTTTACCGCCCGGCTTACACTTTTTGAAAAAAGGACATCCATTTCGTTTTCAGCCTGGGTGAAATGGTAACTGCTTTGTTCATAGTTGCTGGCAAAATGGTTTACCAATCCGTGTTCGAGGTGAAGAAGTACCTTTTCCTTATTTTGGTAAACCTCCTCCTTTTCGAGCTTTTCGATGAGCTGAGCCGTTGTAGCATAGTCTCCGGAGGCAAAGGATGTACGCAGCTCATTCTGGGCTGTATCCAGCTGGTAAGCAGCACAGCCACCCATCAAAAAAATTAAAGCAATGAACCCCGTTAACCGTTTCATAAGCTAAAAACTTATACTATTTGCTTTGCTTGTCAACCAATAGATTTACCGATATATAATAAAGAATAGATATGGAATTTTTAAGCTCTTTCCCAATCAATTCTGAGACGGAGCTTAGAATAAAGTTTTGCAACAGAGCGGCAGAACAAGAGTCAACCGGTTTCCCATAAATTCATTAAAGTTCTCATTCGACAGGGAGCGCAAAATGCCTATATTTGGGCTTTAACAAATAGATATACATCCTGTTGAAGACCCGACAAAAGCTTCTTTTTTTCTTATTTGGATTGATCATTGCCGGAATAGCAGCCTGTGCCACTCCCATAGCCCCAACGGGCGGACCGGCAGATAAAGACGGCCCTAAAGTCGAATTTACCTCCCCGGAAACTGGAACCACCAATTTTACCGGGCGAACCTTTGTATTTCAGTTTGATGAGTTTATTGGTCGTTCTTCCGTGCGGGGAGCCATCACTGTGGAGCCGGATCTTGGTATCGAGTACGACGTTTCATGGCGAAGAAAAACGATGACCATAGAGTTTGAAGAACGCTTTCCGGATTCCACCACCGTCATTATTAAACTCGGCACCGACCTGTCCGATACCCGGAATAATAAAATGGAGCGCCCGGTTACCCTTGCCATCTCAACCGGAAATGAAATTGATGAGGGGAAAATCATGGGTCGAATCCGAATTGCTGACGATGGAACAGGAGCGGGAGACCGAAGAGTGTTGTTATACCGGCAGCCATTCGATTTAAGTAATAAAGCCAGTTACGAAGCCCAAACAGATACTGGTGGCGTATTCCGGTTTTCCTATCTCGCTGACGGACGGTATAAAGCTTTGCTTGTGGATGATCGCAATCGCAATAAGACATGGGATAGAGGTAGTGAGTCAGCCTATCCGTTCTTTGATGAATTTATAACCCTGGAAGAAGAAGGCAGTGATACGCTCGATGTAATTTATGCAACCCAGGTGGATTCTGTTGCACCGTCACTGCAAGGAGTGGGATTATTCTCGACTAACCGCATGCGGTTACGCTTTAGTGAAAACATTCGCATTGAAGAAGATGCAGAGTTAATAGTTCAGGATTCGGCCGGCGAAAACTATACTTCGGCTTACCCCCTTTATATTCCTGAAAAAGAGCCTTTCGTGGCTTTTGCCCAAAGCGAACGGCCTTTACTGGAAAATGCTGAATACACGCTTCGGCTATCCGGTTTTACAGATGGTGCGGGTAATCCACTTGAAACGGAAGAGATGTCGTTTACGGGAACCGCCCAGGAAGACACTACGAGTCAGCGTATCATTACTGCTAACGGGACCAATGGATTACTTCAGGATGAAGTCTTTAAAGTGACTTATGCCGCTCCGATAACAGAGCCGGAGATAACAGACTCAATGGTGGTTATAGAGGGACAGGTGGATTTTGATGACTGGCCCGAGGTTCAAACTAACCGAAACGAATTATGGGTGGCACCGCAGGGGGAGTGGATTGAAGGGGTTGATTACCAATTCCTGGTTTGGAATCCTAAAACCCTCAGAAGAAAACTGTTTGAACCGGAAGTATGGGATTCTACCGAATACGGGGATATTGAAATCAACCTCCAAAATGTAGATTCAACCGATATTCATTACGTACAACTGTTATCACCGGGAGGAGAGGAACGGGTGTTTACCTCATTTGGTCAGTCAACCGTACTTACGGGTTTGCCCCCGCTTTCATATACCCTTATCCTGTTCAAAGACGAGAATGGCAATGAAAGGTGGGATCGTGGCACGGTGATTCCCTTTAATACCCCCGAGCACTATTATGTACAACGGAATTTAAAAGTTCAGGAAGGATTTACTTCCGAAGTAAATATCACATTCGATTAAAGCCATGAAAGAACTGCTTTCAACTTACATTGATGAAATCTGGCACCTGCCCATCCTGATTGGTATGATTATACTCATTACCATTGTGATAGCAGGGATCACATCGAGGGTTTTGAACGCCATTATCAAACGAAATCGTGAAGCGGAAGACAATGATGATGTCACCAGCCTGGTATTTTTCAAGCGCTCAATCATCGTGTTGATTTACCTGGCCGGCATCAGTTTTGCCATTTATATGATTCCACAGCTTCGGGTTATTGCAGCTTCCCTGCTGGCCGGTGCAGGTTTACTCGCTGTAGCTGTAGGTTTTGCCTCCCAGGCTGCTCTTTCCAATGTTATCAGCGGTTTATTCATCGTTCTCTTCAAGCCCTACAAAATTTCTGACCGGATTGAAGTAAGAACCGATTTAACCGGAGTTGTTGAGGATATAAATCTCCGCCACACCGTAATCCGTAATTTTGAAAATAAACGCATTATTATTCCCAATTCCGTGATCAGCAATGAGGTGGTCATCAATTCAAACTACGAGGATAATAAAATCTGTAAGTGGATTGATATGGGCATCAGTTATGATTCCGACATCGATCTCGCTAAAAAGATCATGGAAGAAGAAGTCCTCAAACATCCACATTTTGTAGATGTGCGGACAGAAGAGCAAATTGAAGCCGGTGATGATATCGTACCGGTTAGGGTTGTAATGATGGGTGAATCGTCGGTGAACTTAAGAGCCTGGAGCTGGGCAAGTAACCCACCGGATGCATTTGTAATGGGGTGTGACCTGCTTGAAAGCATTAAAAAACGATTTGACGCCGAAGGAATTGAAATACCATTCCCTTATCGAACGTTGGTTTATAAAAACAATCCTCCAAAAAGCATTGAAGGTGGCGAAAACGCCAGATCCTGAGCAAGATATAATATTCCGTTAAGGTATTTAATACTTCCTGTTCAAATCCATATCTTATGGGACCGCTTCCACTATCAAGAAAAAAGATTATGTCGGTAAAAACGAAAACATCACCAGCTAAGAAAGCTGCAGCAAAATCAGATAAGAATAACCACGTGCAAGAGCCGTACCAGGCTGAGCATAAAATTCGTTTTGTGACGGCTGCCAGTTTGTTTGACGGCCATGATGCCAGTATCAATATCATGCGCAGAATTTTGCAAAGCAGCGGGGCTGAAGTCATTCACCTCGGGCACAATCGCTCAGTGCATGAAATTGTGAATTGTGCTATTCAGGAAGATGCCCAGGGTATTGCCATCAGCTCGTACCAGGGCGGACATGTAGAGTACTTCAAGTATATGATTGAACTGCTTGAAGAGCACGGAGCCGGACACATCAAAGTATTTGGCGGTGGCGGCGGAGTTATTGTTGGGGATGAAATCGAAGAACTTCATGAAGCCGGCGTAACCCGCATTTTTTCTGTTGAAGATGGCAGTAAAATGGGGCTGCAGGGTATGATCAACTTTATGCTGGAGGAATGTGATTTCGATCCCATTTCTGTTGCCAGGCCCGACTTCAAGAAACTCAAAAAACATGATACGATTGCCCTTTCCCGTTCGCTCACGGCTATTGAGAATGAACACGAAGATATTTTAGCGCTGAAAGACGGTAAGCTCCTGGATGGGAAAGGCAAGGACATTGAATTATCCGATAAAACCATTCCTCTGGTTGGAATTACAGGAACCGGTGGAGCCGGTAAAAGTTCCCTCACCGATGAACTGGTCCGGCGATTTTTAACTGAGTTTGAAGACCTGACCATCGGGATCATTTCCGTAGATCCTTCCAAAGTGAAAACAGGCGGGGCCTTACTGGGCGACCGCATCCGCATGAATAGCATCGACACCGACCGGGTATTTATGCGCAGTATGGCTACCCGGGCATCCAATCGGTCTACCAGTAAAGGACTGCTTGGAGCCATTGAATTGTACAAAGCAGCCGGATTTGACCTGATTATAGTGGAAACCTCCGGAATCGGGCAGAGCGGCACCGAGATTGTGGATATCACCGAAATCCCGATGTATGTAATGACGAGTGAGTACGGGGCAGCTACACAGCTTGAGAAGATTAACATGCTTGATCTCGCTGAATTGGTGGTGCTTAATAAGTTTGAGAAGAAAGGATCGTTGGATGCTCTGCGGGATGTACGCAAGCAAATGATTCGAAACACGGGCTCATGGCATGCCAAGCAGGAAGATATGCCGGTTTACCCAACTATAGCTGCACAGTTCAATGATGAAGGCGTGAACCGTTTGTTTAAGGCCTTGGTGGATAAGATCAACGGCCATTATGAAATTGGCTGGGAAACCAAGATTTATATGAATCCCAAGCCGGCTGAGGATATTCAGGCGCAGGCCATCATTCCCGGAAAAAGGGTTCGGTATTTATCCGAAATTTCAGAAACTGTACGGGATTACCACGAATGGGTGGAAGAGCAGGTGGATGCCGCTTCCAAACTGGATCAGGTTTCAGGAACCATGGATCAGCTGGAAAGCTGGAATCCGGATGAGAAGCAGGTGATGCAGGATAATCTGGCTAAAATGCGTGAACACTGGCTTACTAAGCTGGATGTGCTGCCTAAGAAAATACTGGAGGGCTGGAATGAATTATTTGAGCAATACCAGCAAGAACACTTTGAGGTTCAAATCCGTGACAAGACCTTCAAGAATAAATTATATCGTGAATCGCTGAGCGGATTACAGATTCCGCGAGTGGCTCTTCCCAAAACAAAGAACAAAGGGGAGCAGCTGAAGTTTGCCCTGAAAGAAAATCTGCCGGGATATTTCCCATATACCGCCGGTGTATTCCCATTTAAGAGGGAGAGTGAAGACCCAACCCGGATGTTTGCGGGAGAAGGAACCCCGGAGCGAACCAACAAGCGTTTTCACTACGTGAGTGAGGGCATGCCGGCTGCCCGACTTTCCACGGCTTTTGATTCGGTAACACTGTATGGTGAAGACCCCGGTTATCGGCCGGATATTTACGGTAAAATCGGTAACTCCGGTGTCAGTATTTGTACCGTGGATGATATGAAGAAGCTGTATTCCGGCTTTGAACTGACTTCCCCAAAAACATCGGTATCGATGACCATAAACGGTCCGGCGCCTATGATTCTGGCGATGTTTATGAATACCGCCATTGACCAGGAAGTAGAACGCTATCTGAAAGAAAACGGCAAGTGGGAAGAAGCGAAGAAGAAAATCAAAGCTTACTTCAAAGAGCGGGGAGTGGAACAACCGCAATACAGCAATGAAATTCCGGAAGGTAATGATGAATTTGGTTTGGCTACCCTTGGTATTTCAGGAGATCATTTATTACCGGAAAGCACCTATAACGAGATTAAGGAAAACACCCTGAGCGTGGTTCGCGGAACGGTTCAGGCTGACATTCTGAAGGAAGACCAGGCACAAAATACCTGTATATTTTCCACTGAATTCGCCCTGAAGATGATGGGGGACATTCAAACCTATTTCACCGAGCATAATGTCCGTAATTACTACTCGGTTTCAATTTCCGGCTATCACATTGCCGAGGCCGGAGCGAACCCAATCACGCAGGCAGCTTTTACGCTGGCCAATGGTTTTACCTTTGTGGAATATTACCTGGCACGCGGACTGGATGTGGATGATTTTGCCCATAACCTGTCGTTCTTTTTCAGTAACGGACTTGACCCTGAATATGCGGTTATCGGTCGTGTGGCGCGACGTATATGGGCCGTAGCCATGAAGAATAAATACGAAGCCAACGACCGTTCACAGAAGCTGAAGTATCACATCCAAACCAGTGGTCGCTCTCTGCACGCCCAGGAGATTCAGTTTAATGATATCCGAACCACACTTCAGGCATTATTGGCGATATACGATAATTGTAACTCATTGCACACCAATGCTTATGACGAGGCCATTACCACTCCAACTGAGGAGTCTGTACGCCGTGCTTTGGCTATCCAGATGATCATTAATAAAGAGCTGGGAACGGCTAAGAATGAGAACATTAACCAGGGATCGTATTTCATTGATGAGCTGACCGATCTGGTTGAAGAAGCCATTCTTACCGAGTTTGATCGCATCACTGAACGTGGTGGTGTACTCGGCGCTATGGAAAATATGTATCAGCGGGGCAAGATTCAGGATGAATCCCTCTATTACGAATCCAAAAAACACTCCGGAGAGCTTCCGATTATTGGTGTGAATACCTTCCAGAAAGAAGGCGAAGGAGAAGAAGGCGATAAAGAAATCGACCTCATCCGTTCTACCGAAGAAGAGAAGCGCCAGCAGATTGAAAACCTCGAGCAGTTCTGGAAGCGAAACGAAAAAGACGCCGATATAGCCATCGAGCGACTCAAAGAAGTAGCCCGAAATAACGGCAACCTCTTCGAAGAACTCATGGAAACGGTTAAAGTAGCTTCGCTGGGACAGATTTCACATGCCTTATATGAAGTAGGCGGGCAGTATCGCAGAAACATGTGATTTAGTTTTTTAGGTATTCGTTAATCGGAATTTGGGTCATTATAGCGCTATTTGATTTGCGAGTGATCGATTAGCGATTTGCGATGGACAATCGGGTTACCCAAAATGTCAAACTCAGGTACCGTTCTATATACTATCTCAGATCTATTCCGGTAAACAAGCGAAGTCCTTCAGGGCTTCGCGTTACATAGCTACTATAAAACGGATTTGTTTGTGTCCGATCATCAATGGCTATTCAACCTGAATTAACTATATTCTCCCCATGAAAAATATAGCCGGACTATTTCTACTCCTCATTGTATTCCAGTCATTCGCAGCCGCCCAAATTCCAAAAGAAGGAACCTGGAAAGGAACCATTATTTATAGCAACGCGGAGATTCCATTTCAGTTTGAGGTAGAATACCCTAAGGATTCTGAATCACCGGTACTTACTTTTATTAACGGAGAAGACCGGGCTTCGCTGGAAGCCACTGTTCGAAACGACAGCCTGATTATTCCCATGTTTGGGTTCGACATCACCCTGAAAATGAAACAGGGTTCTGATAGCATGGAAGGTCGGCTTTTCAAGCATTATCGCAATCAAAGCTACTCGTTCAGGGCTGAATATGGTTTGCCCCGGTATGAAATGGCAGAAGAGGAAAACCCCATAGTAGTTGGTAATCGATGGGATATGACCGTGAATATGGGCAGAAGCAGTGAATACCCTGCTGTCGGGTTATTTGAGCAGAACGGAAACCGGGTTACCGGAACCATTATGACTGAAGTAAGCGACTATCGTTTTTTTGAGGGAAAGGTGGAAGGCAATAGCATCGAAATGTCAACATTTGACGGGGTGCATTCTTTCCTGTTGAGAGGAACATACAACGAAAGTGAAGAAAGGTGGAGCGGCGAACTGGTTCTGGATAACGGCTATTCACGTCCCTGGATAGCAACCCGGGATGATTCTGCTGAGCTGCCCGATCCATTTGAAATGGTTGATTTAACCGGAAAGAATATCAGGCCTGATTTGGAAAGGCTCGCTGTATTGGCCGAGCAGAAGATCAATCCGGAAGAGTATAAAGGTAAAGTGCTTATCGTTCAGCTGATGGGAACCTGGTGTTCTAACAGCCAGGACCAAACCCGTTATTTGGCTGAATGGGTAGGGGAAAATCCCGGTAAAGAAGTGGAAATATTGGCAGTAAATTTTGAAGCCAATTATTCTCCGGAATATGGATTGGGCCGTATTCAAACCTACAAAAACCGTCTTGATGTACCATATAAAATGATTCTCGGCGGCCGGCTATCTAAATCAAAAGCAGCTGAGGCCTTTTCTTTTATGGATGAGATTGTCGCTTTCCCAACATTGGTGTTTATAGATAAGGATGGCTACGCCCGTTACGTTCATAGCTATTTCACCGGACCGGCGACCGGCAGCTATTATGAGGAATTTGATCAAAGATTTAACGCGATTGTTGAAGAACTGTCTCGTTAGTAATTTGTTAATCGTTATCCGAAAATAGGTTCATCGCAGCTTTGTTTGATTTTCGAGTGATCGATTGGCGATTTTCGATGGGCGATCGGGTTACCCAAAATGTAAAACTTAGTCAGCATTCTATCTATTACCACTCATCTATTCCGGTAAACAAGCGAAGTCCTTCAGGGCTTCTCAAAGAAATAGGTCTTCCCTGTACAATCTTAGCTCCGCAATTCATACATTCGGGATATGGCACCCCAAAAAGACAAACATAGCAATCGTATCAAGAATCATCTGCACAATAATGATGCAGAACAGGAGCCGGAAATAGATTTTGACGGTGGAGGAGAAGACCCTAAGGAGGATGGGGGTTTCCTGGATTACGTCCGGCCGGAATTCAACGAGGAAAAGAAGGGTACTCTGAAACGGGATGCTATTGTTTTAGGGGTATTTCTGGTCATTTTCTTTATCTGGTTTAATGACTGGCGGCCGCTCGATGCACTGGGAATCGGAGGAAACAGCGGACAGGTGACGGAAGTGGTTCAGAATCCGGCAGGTCTTTCGGGTGGAATACTGGAGTACATCGATGACGTTAACGAACTTGATTTTGGTGAAACGCCTGACCGTAATCAGGTCATGGCGCTGTATCAAAATGAGGTGCCTGTGGAGTACATGCGCGAGCTGGAGCGTGCCGATTTCCTGGAGGAATTAGACTACACCGCTTTGATTGGTTTACATGCCAACGGAGTACCGGCCGATTATATCCGAAATTTAGAACGGATTGATTACCTGGATGAGCTGGATTACACTGGCGTAATCGGGTTGCATTCAAACGGTGTTTCAGAAGAATACCTTCGCGGATTGAACCGTCTTGATTTGTTAGATGAGCTTGACCTTTCAGGTGTGGTGGGCTTATATGCTAACGATGTACCAATGGATTACATGCAAACTCTAAACAGATATGATTACCTGGAAGAATTGGATTATTCAGGGATTATAGCCCTTCATGCAAACGGAGTTACCGAAGATTTCATCCGCGAACTTGGCCGCAGGGATATGCTGGAAAGCATGAGCCCCTCAGAAGTTGTAGCCCTTTTTCAAAACAATTAATTGATAGTTATTGATTTATAGGATTTTATGAATACCAAAACTCTTTGCTCTGTTAGTCTTGTCATTTCAATTTTCCTTTTTAACCAATCATGTAAAACAGCGGGGGACAATGGTAATAAACATTCAGATTTGTGGCTTACAACCGCTGATCAAACCGCACTCCTTGAAGAAATTGAAGACAGAGTTACCGAAGCCAAAGCTGACCCAGAACTGCCAACAATAGAAATTACTTCAAACAACATCTATCAAACTATTGATGGCTTTGGGTATTCGCTTACCGGCGGGAGTGCCCTTCATATTAGTAACATGAGTGCTTCAGCTCGTCAGGAATTACTGCAAGAGCTTTTCGGACGTGATGAAGGGAGTATCGGAGTAAGCTACCTGCGTGTGAGTATTGGTTCTTCCGATTTAGACCCACATACATTCTCTTATAATGATTTACAGGCCGGAGAGACAGACGAGGATATGTCGGAATTCAGCCTTGACCCAGATCGTGAGTATTTGATTCCGGTATTAAAAGAGATTCTGGCCATTAATCCTGAACTCAAAATTATGGGTTCGCCCTGGTCGGCTCCTACCTGGGTGAAATCAAACAACAACACCGTGGGTGGAAGTTTACTGCCCCGATATTATGATGCTTACGCACTCTATTTTGTGAAATATATACAAGGAATGGCAGAGGAGGGGATTACCATCGATGCTATTACTGTTCAAAATGAGCCACTTCATGATGGAAATAACCCCAGTATGCATATGTCGGCCAATGAACAAGCCGATTTCGTGAAGAATCACCTGGGGCCTGCTTTTGAAGATGCGGGAATTGAAACCAAGATCATTATTTATGATCACAATGCCGACAGACCCGAATACCCCATTTCAATTTTAAATGATCCGGACGCAAAAAAATACATAGATGGTTCGGCTTTTCATTTATACGCGGGAGATATTTCTGCTCTTAGCCAGGTTCATAACGCCCATCCCGATAAGAATCTTTATTTTACGGAGCAATGGGTTGGAGCTCCGGGAAACTTTGCGCAAGATTTAGCCTGGCATACCAGAAACCTGATTATCGGAGCTACAAGGAATTGGAGCCGGAATGTGCTGGAATGGAACCTGGCCGCTGATCAAAATCAGGATCCGCACACCAATGGCGGTTGCACTCAATGCCTCGGTGCGTTGACCATAATCGGGAATGAAATTACCAGAAATCCTGCCTATTACATTATCGCTCATGCCTCAAAGTTTGTTCTACCCGGGGCTCAAAGAATAGAATCCAATGTTCCCGAAGATTTACCCAATGTGGCTTTTATTAATGAAGACGGTCAGATCGTTATTATTATTCTCAATGACTCGGACTCTTTAAAAGAGTTCCTGATCTCGGTAGATGGGGAGATAAAAAGGCTGACATTATTTGAAGGTGCGGTAGGAACGGTTATCTGGTAGAAAGTAATTTGAATTCATAATTCGATACGCATTCTTTCTGTTTTGATGAGGAAATAACAGAACGCAATTATTATGACCGTTACTTAGTTTCTGTTACATGATTTAGTAAGTATGAAAAAAATTGTTTTTTGGGCTTTCACCATTCTGTTTCCGGTATTTCTTTTTCTATTACTGGAATTGGGTTTACGATTGGGAGGCTATAACGAAGATGCACAAGAACTTTTTGTAGAGGTGGCAATTCAGCCTGAGTATGTGGTTGTCAATCCTGCTTTTGTATCCAGGTACTTTCCAGCATTTACACCCGATGTAGCAAAAAACCCTTTTTTGAAGGAGAAGGACAATCAAACCTTTCGGGTTTTTGTACTTGGAGGTTCCTCAACCCAAGGGTTTCCTTACAATTTTTACAGTAGCTTTTCTTCGCAGCTGCAACAGAGGTTACAGATGGAAACCGTCGGTCTTGGTGTTGAGGTAATTAATCTTGGGATGACCGCTGTAAACAGTTTTGTTTTATGGGATTTAAGCAAACGGTTACTCGATTACGACCCTGATGCAATACTTATCTATGCAGGTCATAACGAATATTACGGATCGTTTGGAGTTGGCAGTACTCAATTTGGTTTTGGGAAAGGAGTAGGTTTGAAACGCTTGATTTTGAACCTCAAAAACTGGCGCCTATATCAGCTAATTGAAGATACTCTTCGTCCGGATGGGGACGGTAATGCAAACAATCGAACCCTGATGGCGAGAGTCGTAAAAGAGTCCGGAATACCGGTAAATAGTGAGTTATACCAAGCGGGGGTCAGGCAATTTGAGGAAAATTTATCGGATATCCTGGAATTATTTAGCGACCAATCGATACCTGTTTTTGTAGGTACTGTGACATCAAATCTGAAAGATCAGCCACCTCTGGGAAATGGTGAAGCAGCCCTCAGTAAATACAGCGAAGGAAACGACTATTTTGATTCCGGATCCATTGACTCTGCACGGGTAGCGTATCTGAAAGCCAAGGAATATGATGATATACGCTTCAGGGCACCTGGGAAAATGAATGATGTGATTAGAAAAGCCACAAAAGAGTACAAGGCCTACCTGGTTGATGTGAATTTGGCGTCTGCTAAAGCTTCGGAGAGCAGCATACAGGACAGCAGTTTCTTTACTGATCATTTGCACCCCGATTGGGAAGCCCACCAGTTGATCGCAGACCTGTATTTTGAGTCACTCAGGGAAAATATGGACCGAATTAGTGAAGCATACACTGTGAATCCATTATACGACAATACCTCAATATCTGAGTTTGAAAAAATTTATGCGAATGTTCAGATCAAGCGACTGAAGGCGGGATATCCATTTAAAAAAGGGTTAACAGGGCAACAGGAATTTGCTCAATTTCAGAATGAGTACAACAATTATCTTAGCCGCTCCTATATAGATTCTATTGCGGCTTCGTCCTGGAGAATGCAACGCGATATTCCGTTGGCACTCACGGATGTCATAAACTATGAGAATAACCAAACAGATACTATTTCAGTATTACAACACTACCGGGATTTTGTGCATTGGCAATTATTCAATACTGATTTGCTTAAAAAGAGTGTAAACTATGCAATCAATGATCGAGAATATGATTCATATTCAGTAAGTATCCTTCACACCATTCTAAGCATTGAGCGTGAAGACCCATTTTTTGCAAACACTCTTGCAGCCCTTTACTTACTTCATGAAGATTTAGAAAGAAGTGAATTCTGGTTGCAAAAAGTTAAAGAACGGGATGAAGATTCGATTTTGCTTTGGTATAGCTATGCCAGGCTTTATGCCCTGAAAGGAGATACAACCAACGCAAAAAAAGCATTTGAAAAGTACATTCGTTTACGAAATGAGCAATAGGTTGAAACACATGACTCGGTATTCATCAAAAAAATGAGAAAAGGAGGGTCTCCAATTTTGCTGATTACACTTTACCGGGTTGTAATTCTTTGAATAGGACCATTCTGAACATTTTACTCATCATATGAAAAATAAAATCTACTGGATTATAACACTGCTTTTTCCGCTTTTTTTGCTGGGTTTTATAGAAATTGCCCTGATAATTGGAGGGTATAATGAGGAAGCACAAGACCTTTTTATTGAGGTTCCTTCTCAGCCGGATTATTTGATTACAAATTCCTCTTTTGTGCCCCGCTATTTTCCATCTTTCAAACCACAAGTAGCGGTATCACCATTCTTAAAGAAGAAGAAAGCAAATACCTTCAGGATTTTTGTTTTAGGTGGATCATCCACGCAAGGCTACCCTTATAATTTCTACTATAGCTTTGCTGAACAATTAGAACAAAAGCTGCTGTTGGAAACAGACGGGCTAAATATAGAGGTTGTTAACCTTGGCATGACTGCCGTAAACAGTTACGTGATTTGGGATATTTCAAATAGGCTGATGGATTATCAACCCGATGCAATTATCGTTTATGCCGGCCATAATGAATACTATGGGTCATTTGGGGCAGGAACTACTCAATTTGGGTTAATTAATAGTATCAGAGTAAAAAGGATGGTTCTGAGCCTCAAGAACCTGAGGCTGTATCAGCTTTTAGAGAATCTATTTCGTCCCAAGGATAATGAAAAGAATAAGCAGAGAACGATGATGGCTTCCGTCATCAGAGAATCCAAAATTGAACTTGGCGGTGAAATCTATTCATCCGGAATAAAACAATTCAAAAGAAACATCGGAGATGTGGCAGAGCTTTTCAAAAGCAATGGAGTTCCCATATTACTGGGAACGGTTGCTTCCAACTTAAAGGATCAGCCGCCGTTATCAGATAAAAATGAAGCCCTGAAAGCATATGCTGAAGGGGAGAAGCATTTCGAAACCGGTGATAAAAATGCAGCAATAACATTGTTTGATGAAGCAAAAGAGCTGGATGAGATCAGGTTCAGGGCACCTAACGAGATTAATGAGCTAATAAATGATTTTGCTAAAGACCCAAATGTACATCTGGTGGATGTTGAAAGAATGATAAGAAGCAACTCCACCAGCGGGATTGAGGATGAGTCGATGTTTGTTGATCATTTACATCCCAACTTCATGGGGCATAAACTTATGGCCGATCTTTTCTTTGAGCACCTTCTTGAATTAGAAAGGATCAAAAGAGCCTATTCTCCCAATGTATTTGATACGCCAGAGGATATCAGTCAATTTGAAAAGGCCTATGCGGAAATCACTGTATCCAGGCTTATGAGTGGGTATCCTTTTCAAAAGGGCCTTTCTGAAACTGAAGAATTGGAAAAGTTCAATGAGGTCTATAAGGACTTAATGAGATCATCTTATGTTGATTCGATCGCAGCGGTAACTAAGGTTAATCAAAAATCAGTACCCGATGCGCTAAAGAAAATTGTAGATCAGCAGATGAAGGCGGATAATGCCCGGGAAGTGATGCCTCATTATTATGAGATGCTTAAGTGGCAGCTCAATTCTGTTGATTTGATAGAGAGGGGTATCGAATATGCTATTAATAATCCTCAGGCTAATGCATATCTGGTGAATATAATCGAACAGGTGCTAAATGAGGGAGCATATGACCCAAGATATATGAATGTACTTTCATCCATTTACACGGATAACAAAGCATACGACAAAGCCAAATACTGGCTGGATGAAAGCTTGCGGTTAGGATCCAATGAACCGGTTTTATACTATAATCTGACCCGGTATTACCTCTTTAAAGAAGACACAGCTGAGGCCACCCGGTATCACCAAAAATTTTTACAGTCAAGAAGATAAGTCTTTCGACACCCTTCAGGATTTGAAAAGACACATAGTTACCCAATTACAATCAAGAGGACTCTCTAACGGTCAGAGTCACCGGTACCACACTTAGAATTCCGCTGTGTTCATGGGGCGGGGTTATCTTATCATTTAGAAGCTTGAACGCTTTTTTCCCAAGAATGTCATAATCGGTATGAACCGAGGTTATTCCCGGATGAACATATTCGCAGGCCGGCAGGTCATCAAATCCTGCTACAGCTACATCTCCGGGGATATTAACTCCATTTCTGGTAGCCTGCTCAAGAAATCCCAGGCACATATAGTCGTTACTGGTAAAAATAGCCCGGGGTTTCTTATCCAACTTAGCATATGACTGATACGCGCGTTTACCGAACCCAAAAGTGTAATCACCCTCAACTTGCCACACCAGTGTAGCATCTTCTTTTTGATTAATAAAATCAGTGAACCCGTTTTTTCGAAAAATAGCCTCATTCTTAGTATGAGGTCCCGTTATGATTCCCATGTCTTTATAGCCGCGATCATAAAAATGTTTTGCTACCAGGTGGCCACCTCGGTATGAGTCAAAAGTCATGGTATCTATAACCGGATTAAAGGCCGGTGCCAAGGAAACCAGTGGAAAGCTCTCGGGTACATTCTCAATTATTTCTTTATAGTCACTTTCCTGCAGGGTAGGGATGAATAGTATAGCAGCATCAATAAAATTATGGCTTAGGCTGTTAATCAGGGAGTGAAGGTTTTCATCTTCGGGAGTATAAATGTGGTAAGACATGTTAATATTTTCTGCTTTAGCTGCATTATTGATTCCATAAAAGAAAGCAGAATAGAATTCGTCAGGATAAAAAGAGCTAATCAGAGCAACCTGAAGTGTTGATTTATACTCGTACTGCTGATTTAGCAGCCGGGAGTTTATGGGATAATTAAGTCTTTGAGCAACATGGATTGTTTGTTCCACATTGTCCTTACTGCTATTCGAATCACCACGTAAGATTCTTGATACCGTTGAAATTGATAGCCCGGTTTGTTCCGCGATATCCTTTAAAGTCGGCTTCATAATTCACCCCAGAATTAATAATCTGTAATTGATAGAAAGTTATTCACTGTCATGAAAAATATTTTCATAAGAATCGTAAATTATAAGCAATTATGAAAGGGCTTTTTTAAGAAAAAATGATTTTGTAGCCGATATTATTGAATAAAAGGGCTTCATAACATCTTCATATGTTATTTGTAGGTTGAAAAGGACGTGAATTATCATGCTTGTGATAAAAAATCCCATAAATGAGAAAAAATTATTGTATTTCTGAAAGGGATTCGATAAAATTCATGTGGCATTCATTCACTCTGTGGGAGCGCTTCGAAGGTTCGATACTCTCGTTATAGAATCATGTCCATTCAATTATTAATTATAAAAACAAGAATTATGAAAAAGGCTACGATTAAGAATACTTCGTCACTGTTTTTCCTGATGTTCCTGTCTATAGGGTTTATGACAAACTCTTTTGCACAGTACACATTTAGTGGTGATGAGGTAATTAATGATGGTGACTTTGCTGGTGATAGTATTTCAGCAGTATGGTCAACATATGAAGCTGACTTTGCTGCTGCATCAGCAGATTTTGATGCCAGTACAGGAGAGTTAGCGGTAACGAATATTGCAGCGGATGGTTCGCAGCCATGGCACATTCAGTTTAATCAGATATTAACTCCTGAGCAGATTGCAGCATTAAAGGCAGGTGCTACTTACGAATTATCATTTGATGCCAGAACTGAATCCGGCGCATCCAGAGGACTCAATGTCTATTTTGGTCAAAATGGAGGGGCTTTTGCCAATTACGCATCTCCGGTAACGTTAGACGATCAAATGACCACTTTTTCCCAGGAATTTGAGGTAGCTCAGGTATTTGATACATCCGATTCCGGTATGAAATTAGGATTTGAGATGGGGCTTGCTACAGAGGCAGTTTACCTGGACAATATCAGCCTGAAGAGAATGTCTAACAACATTCTGAAAGATGGTGAAATGGTTGTAGGTGATACCTTAAGCGGAAACTGGGTAACCGAAGGATCGGCTACTTTCAGTGCAGATAATGGAGCATTTAAAATATCAGACATACCTGAAGGAATTGATAGTTATGCTGTTCAGATCAGGCAAGAATTGGATGAGGAGCAAATAGATTCAATATATGCTGGTCCTTATGAGATGTCTTTTGACGCTAAAGCAAGTACCGAAGCCAAAACAATTCAGGTTTTCTTTGGTAATAACGGAACCGATGGCGATTGGACTAACTTTGCTCCCAGAGTAGACTTAACCAACGAAATGACTAATTATGTACTGAATGTTGATGCAACTCAAAACTGGGCAAACATGAAGGTTGGTTTTGAAGTAGCCTTTGATACCGCTTCAGTATGGTTCGATAATGTAATCCTTAAAAGAGTTACAGAAATTGCACCTCCTGCACCAACGCTTACGCTTTCAGAAGCCGATGGTATTGTGACTATTTCGGTGGGTGAAGTTGAAGGTGCTGCCACCTATGATGTATTCTTTGCGGATTCTGCCTTTACTGAAATGGAAGGCGGATCATTCATTGGTACTATTGACCCGGACAGTGGGTTGACATTAGAGCATACAACGGTTGCTCCACATCCAAGCGTAGCGTATGATTTTACAGCTCACTATGGTGTTGTGGCAAAAACGGAGAAAGGAACTGCCGGTGAGTTGGCAGCCGGTTCTATAGAAACCGGCATGACTTCAGCTGAAAGTTATGCCTTAGAATTAAGTCAGGATGCAGTAAACGCTGTAGTAACAGCTTTCAGTAATGAAGAGATTCCTGAGGCTTCAACTCTGGCATCATTCTTCCCGGAAAATTACGTTCCATTTACAATCGATAACGAAAGTGGAGTTCCTGTAATAGGATCAAGTGTTCCATCAGAAGATCTTTCCAGTAAATTCTGGATAGGTTTTGAAACTCAAAACAATCAGATGATTATATATGCAGAAGTGATGGATGATTCTGTAGTATATGCTACTGAAGCAGATGGTTCAGGTGGAGCCTGGAACTATGATTCATGGGAGATGGGTATCGGAAACTATACTCCTGAGTCTTTCATTGCAGGCCCACAACGCTCTTCTGGTATGGGTGGTGCAGAACCTGATTGGCAGTTGAGAGGCGGAGGCCTTGTAGATGCTGCCGGAGATGGTAGCGTGAGAGGGTTTATTCACGCCTATGGCTATACAGCTGAACGTATCGATGGCGAAGTGCCGAATTCTCAGACACTCATAGAAGCTACAGCAACAGGATACAGAACACTTACTGTACTCAGCACTGTGAACATGGCTACCGGAGATGATGTAGCTTTTGATTTCCCTTCTGGCACAGATGTAGATCTATATCCATTCCAAATTGCTATGAATGACAATGACGCAGCAGCTCGTGACATTCAAGTTGCGTGGGGTTCTAACGCAGTTAATGGCGACTGGTGGCAAAATCCATGGCAGTGGCAGGTAGTAGCTTTTGTTGGAGCAGATGCCGTAATAACTTCAAATGAAGAATTAGGTTCTGATAATCCAATGAAGTTTAGTTTGGATCAAAACTATCCAAACCCATTCAACCCTACTACTAACATTAGCTTTACGTTGCCAGCAGCTTCTAAAGTAACGCTTGAAGTATTTAACGTACTGGGACAAAAAGTTGCGACTCTGCTTAATAATGAGGCGCTTACTGCAGGTACCCATAACCAGACATTCGATGCCACTAACCTGTCATCAGGTATGTACTTTTATCGAATTAATGCCGGAACATCATTTACTTCAGCTAAGAAAATGATGCTTATCAAATAATGATAATCTGATTAATTCATCAATATATCATAGGGCATAGCTTTAAAAGGCTATGCCCTTATTTAAAACATTATTTCTATGAAGGGATTTAAAATTATCAGACAGCTTTTCTTTCTATTCATATTTTTGATATCTGCTAATTCTTTGTTCGCTTTTCAAACAGGGAAAATTGCCGGTGAAGTATTGGAAGAAAGTACAGGAGAGCCTCTTATTGGTGTACAGGTTTTTATAGAGGGAACTTCAAAGGGTATGACCACGGATATTGACGGACTTTATAACATTAATAATGTAGATCCGGGCACGTACACAATCGTTTTTCGTTATGTGGGTTTTACAACATATAAAGTTGAGAATGTTGAAGTATTTGTTGACAAAACAACCCGAATAGACGCTACTATGAGTGAAGCGGTTATTGAGGGTGAAGAAGTAATTGTAACGGCTGAAAGGCCCATAGTTGAAAAAGACAGAACTACCACAACGGCATATATTAGTTCAGAACAACTGGATGATTTACCGGTTGTAAACTTGTCAGATGCCATTAACAATCAGGCAGGTGTGGTAGATGGTCACTTCCGGGGAGGAAGAGCCACAGAGGTAACGTATTTGGTAAATGGGGTTCCCATCAATAATGCATACAGCAATACGGCGGCCTTTACGGTTGAACAAAATATGGTATCCAGTTTACAAGTAATCAGTGGAGTGTTTAACGCTGAGTACGGACAGGCTTTAAGTGGTGTTGTGGATATTCAAACCAAAGGGGTTCCTTCAGAATGGACAGGAAATGCACTTGCCTACGTGGGGCAAATATTAAGTAACAGGAAATTAGAATTCGTAGAACGGGAAGCAGATGCCGGACAGTTTTTGAGCTACGAAGATTTTACCCAGGAAAAAGTAACCTTTACTGAAGCGGCTCCATTGCTTGAAAACAGAGACTTACAAGTTTCTGTCGGAGGACCCATCCTCAAAGAGAAATTAGGTTTCAGGGTTTCGCTGAGATACTTGTCGGAGCCGGGTCACCTGCTTGGTAAAGATTTGTTCAGGCCCTCAGATCAATCATTCGGGTTAAGTAACAGTGACAGAAACGATTGGATTATTGAATCAACTGGATCCGGTGATTACAGATATATGAACTACCAGGATCGCTATTCGCTCAACTCCTCCGTTGTATATCAAATTAATAGCAGAATAAAAGTTGACTATAACCTGTTTTTACAGAAGTTGGATGGCCAGGGTTATAATCATGGGTTTAAATATAACCCTAACGGTGTGAACGAATATCACAACCTTTCTCAGAACCATATTCTTGGCTTTAAGTTTGTTTTTGGCCAAAAATCATTCGCTAATCTTTCTTTTAGTTATTTGAATGATAATGGAGGTTCATGGCTACATTCACCTCCCGAAGATTCATTAAACCTATCCAGTGCTTATGTGCCGATAGAACAGTCTTCACAACAGGGAAGAGAGGCCTTTGCAGTAGGCGGTAATCAACTATTTTCTACCCGGGATGTTGTACAAACAGCAGGCGTTGTTGGTAGCTTTAGTTCACAGCTAAATAGTGTGGTTTCAATTAAAACCGGTTTTTCCGGGCGGCTCCATAACTTGGATGTAAACACCTTCGGTATTACCGTTTTAAACGATGAGCCAAGGGTTAATGAAAGCCCCTTTGATTCTTATGCGCTTGATGTAAGTCCGTATGAAGGTGCCGTGTATGCTCAAACAAAAATTGAGTATCCGAATCTGATTGTAAATGCCGGTTTGCGAGCCGATTACTTTAATCCGAATTTTGAGGTTCCTTTAGACTGGACACAGGCCTCAAGACTCATGATCGTCAATCCTGATGATCCGTCAGAAATGATTTATAACAGAAAATATGCGGATGACACCTTCCAGGTTAGCCCTCGTTTAGGGATAGCTTTCCCTATCTCAGAAACAGGAGTAATGCGTTTCTCAGCCGGACTATTTTTCCAGACTCCTCAGCTATCAATACTATATACTAATTCCGAGTACGAGAAAAACCCTGTAGCCTCACCGGCACAATTTGGTAATGCAAATTTAGATCCGGAACGTACTCTTTCATTTGAAGTGGGTCTTCAGCAGGGGATTACAGAAACCCTTGGTTTGGATTTAACCTTATTCTCAAAAGACATCCGAAATCTGACAGGTGTAGAATTCGGGCGTGCATTTGATGGTCAGAATATCTCCAGGTTTGTTAACCTTGATTATGGAACCGTTAAAGGAGCTACTTTATCATTGTATGAAAGAGGAGATGGACCTCTTTCCTGGACATTAGATTATACCCTTCAATTTGCTAAGGGCTCAGCATCAAATCCCACCGATGCGTTCACAAGGTTTCAATCAGGACTTGAACCAACGATTAAGCTAAGAAGATTGAACTGGGATAGAAGAAATGTATTGAACAATACTCTGACCTACAGAACCGATTTTGGCCTGACCGTTTCAACAATTAGTAGCCTTCAAACAGGTACACCATATACAACAATCAGGCAAGACCGAGTGTCATTTATAGATAATAATGAAGATAAACCTATATGGTTTAATACGGATATGAGAGTTTATTACAAGCCGGTTAAGCTAAAACCGGATGTCCAATTCTTTTTACAAGTGGACAACTTATTCGATTCTCGACCACAATATTCCGTATTCAGCGAAACGGGCTTAGCAACAGAATCAGAGCGCTTGGCAGATATCCAACGGGGTAATTCAATTCCGGGTGGGGTAAACAGTTTTGAAGAATTCATTCTCAACCAAGCTATGCTGGGACCTCCCAGAACAGTCAGAGTTGGCTTGAAATACACTTTTTAAAATAATTCAGAGACAATAAGAATATCAGATAATAACTCATGAAGTACAGCAAAATCCTTTTCTTGATCGTTTGGTCGGTTTTTTACTCAGGTAGTTTATTTGCCCAGGTTATACCCGACGAGTACAATGGAGTCATATACCGAGGAGAAACAGAATCGGTTGCACGTGGTGTATTGGATGGTAACCTGATTGAAACGAATTTCAGAAATCACGGGGAACTATCCAGGTGGAACGATTTACCATGGGGAGTGTGGCCTCGAGGGGTAGGAGGGCGCCATATTGATGGTGTTGGTGTAATTGTTGCCGGATATGTTAACGGCAACCGATCAGATTACCCGGCGTTTTATAACGGCGAGGCAGATACCCTACTCAATCCGGTTAGTATAAACTATCGGGAAGCAGGGTTGCGGCAAAGTCCATTTACCGGAGAAACATGGGCTTGGTTGCCCTTGCCCGGCTTTAACAATCCGGATAGAATTGATTCAGTAACTTCCGTTCTAACACCAACTCCGGCATTAAGTGACGATAAAACTTCGTGGCCTGAATTTTGGCCTGATCGCCTGAATGAAGAGGATGCAGGATGGCCTGGAACCTGGAATGGACGGGATGGACGATTAGCTAATGCGGATCTGGAATCTTATTACGTGATGGATGACTTCTCGGACAAAGAATATCACGTAAATCCACAAACAGGAGAACCCTATAGCCCGTTAGGAGTATATTATCCAAGCCCGGAATCAGATTCTACCATGGGTGGTTTAGGGCTGCAAATGCAAGTCCGCATCTTCCAGTGGGCCAATATTCTTGCCGAAGATACTATGTTTCTGATTTACAGAATCACGAACAAAGGCGACTATACTCAGGACCGGTTATACTTCACTCAGATTGTAGATTATGGTCTTGGAAACGAAGAGGATGACGACAATGCCGCTTATGATCCTCTTTTAGATGTTGTTTACGGGTGGGATAGAAACGGAATTGGTACACCAACTCAGGGTGGTGGAAATTACAACCTGGGTTACACTGGTTTTGCATTCCTGGAATCGCCATCCGATGAGGATAATAATATGGTGGATGCCGATCAGGACGGTATAACGGATGAGTCCCGATTTGAGAATAACGTATTTACTCCAATTGTGGGACAGGCTGCAATTGAAGCTGAAGTGAATGCCCGATATAATATTACGCTGTTTGAAAACTATTATGGACCGCTTGAAGATCGCCCAGCATACCAGGCCGGTGTATGGTACACCTCCGATGAAGAGCTCGACTGGGTTGGTTATAGCGATGATAACGGGAACGGCGAATATGATTCCGGAGAATTACTTAATAATGACTATGGCCGGGATGGTTTAGGACCTTTTGATCAAGGTTATCCGGGCCCCGATGAAGGAGAAGCAGATGGTATGCCTACGCCTGGCGAACCTAACTTTAATGAATTGGATGTTGATGAATCTGATCAAATTGGTTTGACCGGTTTTGACTTGAATACTCGTCCGTTTTATGAAAGTGGAAATAACTTGCGGGATGATACCTGGCTATTTGAACGTATTGTATTGAGTAAATTTCCGGTGGGACAAGAACCGGTTCAAACCGTTGCTGACAATGAGCCTTTTGCTTTGTTTATGTCGGGTGAGGTTCAACTTGATAGTGAAAATGATTTGAATGGTAAATCCACTGATTTCTTTTCCACAGCATGGATATTTGGAAGCAATGAAGAGGATTTCTTCAAAAACAGAAGAACAGTTCAAAATATTTATAATGCAGATTATAACTTTGCCCAACCCCCAATCACTCCACAATTAACCGCAGAGGCTGGAGACAGAAGGGTGCTATTATCCTGGGATGATGCATCCCTGGAAAGTTATGATCGGTTTATTCAGGAATTTGATTTCGAAGGTTACAAATTATTCCGAGGTACCAATAATTTACTTTCAGATTCACGATCCATTACTGATGTAAATGGAACCCCCACCTTTTACAATCCAATTGCACAGTTTGACCTTAATAACGACATAAGTGGTACCATTCCGGTTCTGGAAGGAGAAGCCATTTTTGATCTGGGAGACAATACAGGATTGCAATTCAATTATGTTGATACAACCGTAACAAATGGAAAAACCTACTACTACGCATTGGTTGCTTACGATCGTGGAGTTCGTCCTGAGGCGGGTTCCGAATCAGTGGGTGTTGATCCACAGGAGAACACATTTAACATCTCTCTTGATCTTGCCGGTAATGTAATAGCCACATCCATAAATGCAGCTGCAGTAGTTCCGAAAACATATCCGTTGGGATATGTATCCGGTGGTTCAACTACAGATCTTTCTCAGCTTACTACGGGTGACGGAACAGGTAGTGCAAACATTAATGTTCTGTCCAGGACCCAGGTAAATACAGCGAATCAATACCGCGTGAATTTTTACGATACCCTTTCAACCAGTGGTGATTATGGGATTACTTCCGGCTACGATATGGTGGAAATTACATCAGGTGATACCATCATAACCAAGAGCCCGTTTACGTCATCAACCCGGGTGGTTGATGGGTTTACATTTGAAATGGATAATGACGAACCCGCCAGAATCCGTGACAATAGAACGGGATACGTTTCAAATGAAGGATCAGAAAATGAGTTGTTTGGCTTAAATCCATTAGAATTAGATGGACTGGATACTGATTGGGAAGTGGATATATCCCGAAATATTTTGACACCGACAGGTATATCTACAACCGGTTTCTTCTTAAGTGATGATGACTTTGAGTTAACCTGGAGCGATCCTCAGGATACGGTTTATACTCCTCCATTCCTTTTTGGCGGGCAGTTCTTACGAACCGAGATCCCCATTTTTGCCAGAAATGTAACGGCAAATAAAGATGCTGTTCTTCTCATAATTGATAATGATGAGAATGATGAGTTCAATGAAGGGGATAACCTGATTGTTGCAGAATTGCAGACCAGCGGACAATACCGCTACCGTTACAACTTACAGTTTAATGCTCTTGAGGGGAACACACCTCCATCAGCCGGTGATAAATTCCGAATTTCCAGTACTCGTGCTTTTGGAACTGGGGATTCATTTGAGTTTGGTGTAATAAAGTCCGGCGTTGACAACGAGTTAGCCTCCAGTCAGCTGGATGACATTTATGTTGCTCCAAACCCATATGTAGGAGCTGCTTCCTGGGAGCGAAGCTCAGACCAGGTTGGCCGGGGAGAAAGAAAAATATACTTCTACAATCTTCCTCAGCGATGTACAATCAGGATTTTTAATGTACGGGGAGAGTTAATCAATACTCTTGTGCACGATGGTTCTATAAGTGACGGAGCCATTTCCTGGGATCTTCGTACAGCAAATAATGAAGACATTGCATACGGGGTTTATTTCTACCACGTATATGCAGAGGGAGTCGGCGAGCATGTTGATAAATTTGCAATCGTCAAGTAGCCGTGGAAAATAAAAGTAAGTTTATAAATCGTTCAATTATGAAGCCTTTATCAACATTAGCTGTAATTTTGTTACTGAGTATCACTTCTTCTTTGCAAGGGCAAAGCAGGGTGGGAACCACCGCAGCCCCATTCCTTACGATGGGTGTAGGCGCAAAAGGATCTGCGCTTGGTCATGCTAACACAGTGAACACATCAGGAGCGGAAGCCCTGTTTTGGAACCCGGCCAATATCGCCCTAAAGAATGAGGGTGGTACATATAATTCAGGATACCTATCCTACAATCAGCTCTTCGTTGACGTTAATGCGTACGCATCAGGACTTGTGTTTAACATATCGGAAGGCAAAAGCTTTGGGATTGGGCTAAACTTTCTTGACTACGGGAGAATGGACATCCGTACTGTTGAGCAACAGGAAGGTACCGGTGCTACATTCGGAGCCCACGATTTAAGTATTGGGGTTTCTTATGCGCAAAACCTAACCGAATCATTTTACTTTGGGGGGACGGCTAAGCTGGTTCAACAGAAAATCTATGATATGACTGCTGAGACATTTGCTTTCGATTTTGGCTTCACACTGCTTACCGAATACCTGAATGGTATGAAGTTGGGAGCCAGTATCAACAACTTTGGCGGAAGTATGCAAATGGATGGTATTAACGCGGAATACCTGGTAGATGTAGATGAAACGAGTGAAGGGAATAATGAATCGGTTCCCGGAAGAATTTATATGGACGAATGGGATTTACCACTGTCATTCAAATTTGGCGTGAATGTGCCGGTGGTTAAGAAAGATAATTTGGAATGGACAATATTAGCTGATGCTCACCAAACAAATGATAATGATCTGAATCTTGATACCGGATCTCAGCTCAGTTATGTCACTAATACTATCAAATTTCATGCAAGAGCAGGGTATAAGGATTTATTCCTCGGCAACCAGATCGATTCGCACTTCACTTATGGAGCCGGGTTTACTCTGAAAACAGCCAGCAATGTTGCTCTTGGTTTTGATTTTGCCCAAGTTCCATTTGAATATTTAGGCAATACTACTCTCATCGATATCAAACTATATTTTTAAATGCTTCAAAAAAGTTTATTAAAAAAGAATAGCCACTCAAAATTTGTGTGGCTATTCTTTTTTTTGGCCATTTCTTCAACAGTTTTAACTACTGGTTGTTCAAAGGATCAAGAAGATCGACAGGTTTTAGCCACCGTTGATGATTCAGAAATTACTGTATCTGATTTTGAGCAAGACTATGTAGAATACCTAATCAAAACCGGCCGCAACGATACCCGTGATCAACGCTATCGGTTTCTGAACGAGATGATTGATAACCTGGTACTGGCTGATGAAGCCATCGGGCAGAATTACTTATCCAACCCGGTTTATCAGGATGCGATTTGGTATCAGAAAAGGAAGTCGCTCGCTGATTTATATTTCGTGGATCAGATGAACGAAAGACTTGAAGCCCCATCGGACGATGAAATTCGAAAAGCATATGCCAAGTCTAAACGCAAAGTGTATGTTCGTCACCTCTTTTCTAAAGACAAGGATAAACTAAACAGGTATTATCAAGAACTGGAACAGGGGGAGGACTTTGTTGATGTGGCAAACGAGTTTTATGAAACCCAGGAGTATGATTCTACCGCCGGTTACCTGGGGCCAATTACCTATTTCGGAATTGATGAAAATTTTGCGGAGACGGCCTTTTCATTAAATGAGGGTGAATTCTCAAAACCCATACGTACCAGTTTTGGATATCATATTGTATATGTTGAAAAAGTGATACGGCAGGCTATGCTGATAGAAAGCGAATACCAGGTTCGCAAACAAGGTATAGAAAATAAGCTTAAGCAGAGAAGGCAAGCGCTTCAGGCAAACAGTTACATCCGAAACCTTATGGGCTCACTTGATGTGCAAATGAACAGAGAGGTGTTGGTTAACGTAATGGAGGAAATCCAAAACCTGCCGTCTGTTAAAAATATTGAACAAGAAAAACAGGCAGATGTTGAAGCGGCAACCTGGAACGACCGAAGGTTAGAAGAGTTAAAGCTGGAAGTAGCTAATGAATCCGTATTGGGTACGTACGTACTAATGGGCGAAAGGCATGAGTTTACCGTTCAGGACTACCTGTACTGGTTACCTTATCTGCCCCTGAATGAATCCCGAAATCGTACCGGGGCCTCGGTTGGAAGGGCCATGAGAAATGAAGTATTGATGCAGTTATCTCAGGCAAAGGGGTATGAAGAAGATGAACGCTTAGAAAACTTAGTACGGAAAAGGGGTAATGAAGTCCTTTCTGACCTTTATCAACAAAAATTGATTCAGGAAGCCTTACAAGATACCACTGAAATGGAAATTTCTGACGAGTTCAAGCGAAAGGTGGTAAGAAGCCGTTCCTTCAATCTTGAAACTTCATACTGGAAAGTTCCGGCAACTTCGAGAGAAGAAGCAGAGCTTATAAGGCGAGAAATTGCTGCGGGTGCGCCTCCTCAGAGTTTTCCGAATTACCAATTTTTTGAAGACATCACACTTTCTCCATCTGAAAGTGACTATGCAGTTATTGATGAAGTAAGAATGGGGACTCCGTTAGTAACTAAAGCTAACCTAAACCAGTGGGCTGTTATTAACGTCAAAAACAGGGCTTTCGTAGAAACAACACCTGAAGATTCAACTGACAGGGACTTGGATAGAATGTACAGAGTCTATACTTACCTGAATAAAAAAGTCGATAGCTTAAGATCGGAAACCGAGATTACTATCAACAGAGAGTTATTTGATGAGATTTATGATCTGTAAATCTTCGCTAACTTTCTGAAAGAGCGAATAACTGTTAGCTACAGCAGATTAGCTCACACCATCTCTATTCAAAATCAGAAATGATGTGAGTAAATGTTTAAATGAAATCAATCAGGTTTATTAAACTTTAGCTTCAGCCACTTCTTCAAGTTCGACCTTTGACCCTACCTTCCCGTACCAAAGTATGTACAGATAACAAACTGCTGGTACCAATAAGGCTATCTTAAGGCCAAAACTATCTGCCATTGCTCCATATAGCGGAGGAATGATTGCCCCGCCCACAATGGCAGTACAAAGTATCCCGGAACCTTGTGCGGTATTCTGATTAATTCCCTTAATTGCCAGAGTGAAAATAGTAGGAAACATGATGGAGTTGAATAATCCAATGCACAAAATACTCCAGAAAGAAAGCAACCCGCCGGTATTCATACTTATCAAGAGTAGCACAACATTAACACCGGCGTAAGAAGCCAGCAAGTTGCCTGCTTTTAGTTTCTGTAGGAGTGCTGAACCCAGGAAGCGTCCAACCATGGCACCTCCCCAGTAGAAAAACACATAGGTACCGGCCAGTTGAGAAGCATTCATATCCTGAATATTGGTATCAGAGAAAATAGTTGATAGGGTGGAAGCGATTGAAGTCATAACGGCACTTCCTTCTACAAGAGCCTCCACATCAAGCTCTAAGAAATAGTTTACAAGATAACTTCCAATGGATACCTCAGCTCCTACATATACGAAGATTCCAAGTGCTCCAAACATCAGGTGCTTAATCTTAAGAGCCGTTCGGTAGCTTCCGCTTTTATCGTCATCACCTTCCAGAATTTTGGGAAGGTTAAATAAGGCGAAAGCTCCTGCTAAAACAATAAGTACAATGGCTAAAATGATAAAAGGCCCCTGAACTGCTGCTGCCTCAGCCTGATAATAGGCCATCTGTTGGGCGTCATTTAAGGTGGCCACTTCATCAGAACTCATAACGGTGTTGCTCAGGATGAATGCCGCACTTACAAGGGGGGCAATGGTGGTGCCCAGCGAATTAAAAGCCTGTGAAAGATTCAGCCGGCTGGAAGATGTTTCTTCAGGCCCCAAAGCGGCTACATATGGGTTGGCAGCTACCTGCAAAATGGTAATTCCACCCGCTAACACGAACATAGCCATGAGAAATATTGGAAATACCCGGAATGAGGCTGCAGGGTAAAAGAGTAAACATCCAACTCCCATCGTTATTAACCCAACAACTACCCCTTTTTTGTAACCAATTTTTGAAATAAGTCCCCCACCCGGAATTGAGAAAACAAAATAGGCGGTGAAGAAAGAGAACTGAACAAGCCCGGCTTCAAAATAGGATAACTCAAAGACATCCCGGAGTCTCGGAATGAGAGCATCAACCAGTACGGTGATAAAACCCCACATAAAAAATAAAACAGTGACAATGATAAATGCAGATCGATAGTTGTTATTCTGATTGGCCATATAGAATTATAGTTATGGGGTTATAGTAAATTTCAACTAAAAAGGATGTGATGTTACTATTTGATTAGTGATACAATAATGGAGAGTATTGTCACAAAAAAATGTAGCAACATCACAAGTATTTTGTTTTAGCGCTCTATGTTAAGTTCCAGAGTTTGCACGTCATTTGAGTTGGTTCCAACCATGATGCTAAACATACCGGGTTCCGTTTTCCAGGTGCCGTCTGCTGCATAGAATTCAAAAGTTTTCTTATCCAGCTTAAAAGTGATGGTTTTTGTCTCTCCGGCATTGATCATAACCTTCTCAAAACCCTTAAGCTCTTTTACCGGCCGCATGGAACTTGCAAAATGGTCGCGTATATAAAGCTGTACAACTTCTTCACCGGGTACTTCGCCAGTGTTGGTTACATCTACACGTGCCGTAATGGTTTCATCCATATTCATCAGGTTTTTGCTGAGCTCGAAGTTGGAATATTCAAAATCAGTGTAACTTAAACCATAACCGAACACAAACTGGGGGCTGTTTACTTCATCGTTATAGTGACTCCAGAACACGGCGCCGTCATCACCTGGGCCGGTTTGCGGACGACCGGGGCTCACATGATTATAGTACACAGGAATCTGCCCAATGGCTCTTGGAATCGACATCGGAAGCTTTCCGGAAGGGTTATAATCCCCAAAAAGCACATCAGCTATAGCGTTTCCGGCTTCGGTTCCAAGATGCCAGGTATTCAAAATGGTGGATGCCCCTTCATAGAGCTCGGGTTCAATCATCGGGCGGCCTGCCATTAATACCACCACAATGTTTTCGTTGACTTCCCGGATCAATTTAAAGAGTTCCAGCTGCCGTCCCTTCAAGCTGATATCGACTAAGCTACGCCCTTCGCCTGATTGCAGGGCCTCTTCTCCAACCGCCATTACGACTACATCCGAGTTTTTGGCATTTTCTATGGCTGCTTCGAAACCGGATCCGTCATCTTCCGGGTATTCTAAAGCAAAAGCGAAAGAGCCATTATTTGCTGCAAGGGTATAACCTTCCGTATAGTTCACTTTTGTATTATTACTAACAGCTGCTTTTATACCTTCCAGCAGAGAAACGGCAGAATTGGGTTCTCCTCTTCCTCTCCAGTTTCCAAGAGGGGCATCTTTATCAGCGGCTAAATGACCGACTACAGCTATTGAGGAAATTTCTTTTGAAAGGGGGAGTGTGTTTTTTTCGTTCTTCAGTAAAACAATTGAGCGTTTTGCTACATCTCTGGCAATGGTTCTGTGCTCGTCAGAATAAACTAATTTTTCCTCTCTCTCAGGGTCAGAATACTTGTATGGGTCGTCAAATAGCCCCAACAAAAATTTAGTTCGCAGAATACGGCGAACCGATTCATCCAATACCGCAACATCAACTTCACCTGATTCTACCAAATCTACTAAATGTCGTTGATATGCTTCTGATTCCATGTCCATATCGTTGCCACTTGTAATGGCATGTAAAGCGGATTGTTCAAGATCTTTAGAATATCCGTGATTAATCATTTGACGGATAGATCCCCAATCGGAAACGATAAACCCATTGAATCCCCATTTTTCTTTTAAAAGTGTAGTTTGCAGATAACGATCTCCGCTTGCAGGAATCCCATTCAAATCGTTGAAAGAGTTCATTACTGTGGCAAGGCCATTTTCAGCTAAGGTTTTAAAAGGGGGTAACACAATGTTATGCAGGGTGCGGCGGCTAAAATCTACTGTATTATAATCACGGCCACCCTCAGAAAATCCATAACCTGCCAAATGTTTAGCCGTTGCCAGAATGGTGTTTACTTCAGATAGATCGTTGCCTTGAAAACCTCTCATTCTGGCCAGTCCTACTTGCGACCCAAGGTAAGGGTCTTCTCCGGCTCCCTCCATTACACGTCCCCATCTGGGATCACGACCTATATCTACCATAGGGGCAAAAGTCCAGTTAATACCGGCTGCCGACGCTTCGATGGCTGCTGTTCTGGTTGATTTTTCAATTATATCAAGGTCCCAGCTGGCAGCTTCACCCAGGGGGATTGGGAAAATAGTTTTGTAGCCATGAATCACATCAAAGCCAAACAGTAATGGGATCCCCAATCGGCTGTTTTCAACAGCTAATTTTTGTGCAGCATAGGTGGCTTCTGCCCCGGTTACATTTAACAAAGACCCAACTCCACCGTTCTTAAGCAAGCGTGCCCGCTCGGCAACATACTCATTATCTTCAGGTATGGGCCCGGTTACATCCCAGGAGCCACTGTGCTGATTAAGTTGGCCTACTTTTTCTTCCAGGGTCATTCTGGAAAGCAGATCATCTATTTGTTTTTCTATTTCCGGTTTGATGAGCACATTTTGTGCATTGGAAACAATTGGGGTAAGCATCAATGTTAAAAAACATATAATCAGAAATGATTTATTTATTGGGCTATTCATAATGAGCAATTATTGTATGTTTAATGATTTTCAAAATGTGTAAAAAAATGAATGTAAAAAGGTAGTGTGCGCTGAAATTTACAATTATAAAATACCTTATGTATTTATGTATCCCTCAGGTTCTCATAATTATATGAATCAGCAATGAATAATGTTTAGTGAAAAAAAATTTCACCACCTCATTTCCGACTATAAAAATATTATTGATAAGCGATTTTTTAGGCGTGTAAAAGAATAAAAAACAATAAAATAAAAAGCATTAAATTACTGGTGGTTAATTTACCAAACGTATATTCTCAAGTTGCCTCATGTTTTCTCTTCCAGGTGAATGAAAAGAATTTGAGAGTGAGATTATGGGGGCATAAATTTAATTACAGGGGAGGATGTAAATAGGTGGTCATTACATCAAATAAGTAGTTCGTTAAATAACGTATTTTAGGGCAATTCAGGTTTCAGTTTTAGGACAGGATTCACTAAATTAATTTAGTAATGAAGCTGATAGTTTCTTCCATAATAAGTTGTTGAGAAGAAAGCTTTTTTCATCCTCATTTCTGTAAAATTTTGATCGCCCTCTCTAATCATTATACCTATTGTTATGACAGCTTTAATTAAAATCTATGCGACTACCCTGAGTTTACTTTTTACCGGCTTCGTTTCCGGTTGTAATGACGATTCTACCAGTGCCAACGACATACCGGAGATTGAGGGTTATGAACTGGTTTGGAATGATGAGTTTAATAAAGACGGATTACCCGATTCCGAGAATTGGGGCTATGATGTAGGCGGTCACGGATGGGGCAACAATGAGCTACAGGAATATACGGCTAAAGATCTTAAGACAGCTCGTGTCGAGGATGGTAATCTAATCATTACTGCATTTTTGATAAATAGCACCTCAGGTAAAAGCTATCGTTCTGCCCGGTTGGTTACACGCGATAAACATGCATGGAAATATGGGCGAATAGAAATGAGAGCACAACTTCCGGGAGGAAGAGGAACATGGCCGGCATTCTGGATGCTTCCTGAAGAATGGAATTATGGAAACGGCAGTTGGCCCGATAATGGAGAGATTGATATCATGGAGTATGTGGGGTATGAACCGAATGTGATACACGGAACGGTGCATACAGACGAACGAAACCACACTCAGGGAACTCAAGCCGGTGCAAGCGTGCAAGTGGGTGGAGTAGAAAATGAATTTCATGTTTATGCTTTGGAGTGGGATGAAGATAAAATTACAATCTCTGTAGATGGGCATGAATATTTTGAATATCTAAATGAAGGCCGTGGTTGGGAATATTGGCCATTCGATAAGGAGTTTCACATCATACTAAATACAGCAATCGGCGGTAACTGGGGAGGAGCTCAGGGCGTTGACGATACGATCTTTCCTCAGCAATTCGTAATTGATTACGTTCGGGTTTATCAGGAAGTAGAGTAGACTGGTGAAGTAAGGCGGTGACAGAGACTTATAAAAAGAAAATTATGGCTATTCAAATAGCCTGAAAGAAGTGTTTATTCACAGATTATTTACAATCGTTTGATATAATAGGTAAAGTATTAACATAGATTCTGAGAGGCTATTTTGAAGAAAACACCCGGGTTCAGCAATTTTAAAGCTCTTGTAGCATTACTATTCATTTCATTTTTATCGTGTTCATCGCCAACGGGAAGTAATTCCGATAATTCAACCGATGTTCCCGGCTATACCGATGACACTTTTTTCAGCACTTCCGGAACTCAGATATTGAACCGACAGGGGGAACCGGTTGTAATTAGAGGCTTCGGTTTAGGGGGTTGGCTGATGCCTGAAGGGTATATGTTTAATATGCCGGGCGATTTCGGGCCGACCAAGCTCAGGAATGCTATCACAGATTTGTTGGGAGAATCAGAAACAGACCGCTGGTTCGAAGAATTCAGAACGAACTATGTTCAAGAAGAAGATATCATTGCGATGAAAGAGTGGGGTGCGGATCATATTCGGGTTCCATTTAATCATAAGGTGTTTTATGATATGGAGACCGAAGAGTTTAATGAGCGAGAGTTTGATCGTCTGGATCAACTATTGATATGGTGTAAGCGAAATAGAGTAGATGTAATATTAGACATGCATGGCGCACCGGGGGCACAAAGTAGTAAAGAGATTGCCGACAGTGATGGAGTTGCCCGCCTTTGGACAGAATATGATACATATATGCCGGTAACCATTAAGATTTGGACTGAAATTGCCCGCCGATATAAAAATGAAACCATCATAATCGGGTACGATTTATTAAACGAACCGGTAACCCCAGCCGGATATGGAGCTGATGATGTTCTGCGTTTCCATACGGATTTAATACCTGAAATTCGAAAAATAGATGAAAACCATATCCTGTTTATAAATGGTAATTACTATTCAACCACCTTCGATAAGTTAGACATACTTGCTGCCTATTACGACAATATTGTATATGCATTTCATAAATACTGGAATGAGACCGATCAGGGTACCATCAACTATTTACTTGGATTAAGAGATCAAACAGATACCCCGCTTTGGCTGGGTGAGTCAGGAGAAAATTCTAATCCATGGTTCAACGAAACTGTCAGACTGGTAGAATCAAATGGCATAGGGTGGAATTGGTGGACCCATAAAAAACTTGAAACGATAACATCACCACTATCGGCCCCATCTAACCCAAACTACGAAAAAGTGTTGGCCTATTGGAAGGGTGAAGGTCCTAAACCAACCGCTAACGAGGCACAACAGGGTTTATTCGATATGGCGGAAGGTCTGAAAATCGAGAATACAACCTTTAGGCCAGATGTAGTAGCTGCTTTGTTCTCACCTTCATTTAATAATGAAAACGTCCCATATACTTCCCATTCTATACCCGGAACCATAGATGCTGTAAACTATGACATAGGAGATAACCTGATCGCTTATAATGATATGAATTATAAAAGGGTAAATGGGGACCCGGATCAAACAGGGGGGAACTCAGGTTGGGTATATCGCAATGATGGAGTGGATATTGAGCCTTCAGCTCTCGAAGGATTAGAGTATAACGTTGGTTGGACGGAAGATGGAGAGTGGCTGGAATACACTGTAGAAGTAACAGAAGGCACGTATGATATCAGAGTTATTGTAGCATCACCGTCCGGAGAAGGGCGAATTCGGTTATTCTCTGACGGGCGGCCGGTTGGAAATACAACAAACATACCGGCCACCGGGGGTTATCAAAACTGGCGACAAGTGAACCTGGGATCCGATCAGTTTTCAGGTGGTACTTATACTCTAAGACTCCAAATTGATGAAGGCGGATTTAATATCGCCAAATTGATTATAGACTAAGTTTAATCGGTACAGGTTCAGTTTTACAAAATAAACCGGTTTAGGTGTGAGATTTAATTAGCTAAAACCTTCTCAAGCAGAAGCTTTTGGCTGAGCTTGCACTGAAATTCTTAATAGTGGTGACAGCTATAAATACAGTACTAAAATAGCGATGCATGCACATTTATAAAGTATATACAATGGTGCTTTTTTTGATTACAGAACAAAAAGTTTGGCTGACATGAAAATTGTCCATTGAAAGCTACTTAACCCCATAAATTACCCGGAAAAGCGCTTTTGTATATCACTGTATATACATTGTAAATATTGCCATTTGGGGAGAACACGGTTAATGTCCGGTACTCACTCACTCATCGAAATAGCAGTTAATTTATGAAGTCACTCTGATGCAGCCTTCAGAATAAAACACCATCGATATGAAAAGAATCGCATTGTTAATTTTCACTTTGTTTTATTTCTCACCCACAATTATTGCGCAATCAAACCAGGTGGTGGTTGAGCAAGCTGACGAGGGGTGGCAATTGCTTGTTGACGGTGAGCCTGTCATCATAAATGGGATGAACTGGGATTACTTTCCAAGAGGCACCAATTATGCTTACAGCCTTTGGAATCAATCACCCGAATTTATCGAACAGGCATTGGACTATGAGATGTCTCTTCTGAAAAATATGGGTGTTAATGCAATTCGGGTTTACACGGGTATCCCAAAAAAGTGGATCACCTATATATACGAGAATTATGGTATCTACACTATGTTGAACCATTCATTTGGAAGGTATGGTTTAACAATAGATGGTGCCTGGATGGCTAATACAGAATATTCTGACCCAAGAGTACAAGAGCTACTATTGAGTGAAGTAACCCGGTTAGTGGAAGAATACAAGGGAACACCCGGGTTGTTGATTTATCTGTTAGGTAATGAAAATAACTACGGTCTTTTCTGGGGGGGAGCAGAAACCGAAGACATTCCAATGGAGAATAGAAAATCGACGATACGTGCCCGTGCGATGTACGAGTTATTCAATGATGCTGCATTGGCAATGAAAGAAATTGACACAAGCAGGCCGATAGCCATTGCAAATGGTGATTTACTTTTTCTTGATCTTATAGATGAACTGGCTCCCGATATAGATATTTTTGGCACAAATACTTATCGGGGTATGACTTTTACCGACCTGTACGAAAGAGTCCGGAATGAATATGGAAAGCCGGTACTGTTGACGGAGTTTGGTTCTGATGCTTTCAATGCCCAAACCCTTACAGAAGCTCAAACAGCCCAGGCGAGGTATCTGTTCAGCAACTGGAAAGAGATATACAAAAATGCTGCAGGTTTGGGCGGCACAGATAATTCAATTGGGGGATTTACCTTTCAGTTTAGTGATGGCTGGTGGAAGTTTGGCCAAACTGAGAACCTGGACGTTCATGATGTTAATGCCTCATGGTCGAATGGAGGTTACCAGTTTGACTTTGCAGAAGGTGAGGACAATATGAACGAAGAGTGGTTTGGCATTATGGCAAAAGGGCCTACAGATGTCAATGGTTTTTATGAACTTTACCCCAGAACGGCATATTACATGTTAAAACAAGTTCATCAATTTAATCCTTATGCCGCAGGTGTTACATATGAAAGCCTGAAAAGTCATTTCTCAAATATTTCCATCGTTGAAGCTGATCTCCGCGCTAAGTCCGGGGGCAATCAGTCAGATGGAGGTTCGGAACTCATTTCCCTGAGTCGTTTTTCAGCCACCTTCGAAACTTACAACACCGGGGGATCTTTGATAACAACACCCACTGATGAAGACCCTGCCCGGACTGCCTATCCAGATGAATTAGGTTTTGACCACATGCAGTCATATTTCATAGGGGTAGAAGCAAAGCCGGCTCCAAACATGAGGGCAGAAGTAGTAACCAATATCCTCGGGAATGTAGCAGAAAATCCTATTGATGAGATTTTTTATGAAAACAGAGGGCGCCCGGTAGAATTATTATCCCGAAATGATGCTATCACAGTAGAGTCTCTCAACCGGGTTCAGATTTATAGCGCCAGCTACAACTGGAGTCAAGAGTATTTCAATATTGATGGTTTTTACCGAACCGGCCACTACCACTGGGGATATGAAGGTGATTTCTTTGGGCTTTATCCTGAGGCTAATTATGGGGAGCAGATCGATATTTACAATGGAGAAGCTCCATTTGGGTTTGAAGCCGAAGGGAAGAAAGCATTTGATGGCCTCAAATTTGCTTTTGGTCCGCAATTGTGGTGGGGAGCAAACCCCGCAGTGTTGCTCAAATATACTTATGGCATCGGTCAAACTTCATTGACAGGTATTTATCATGAAGACATCGAGCGACAGGGACTAACCGGAAGCTCGTATGCGATTCCTCAGCCCAAAACCCGAAGAGTAACTATCTATGTAACACGGAATTTTGGAAACTTCGGAGTAGAGTTAGGCGGTATTTGGGCAGGTCAGCCGCTGAACGGCAGAGAATTTCAGCTGGCCCGCGAACAGGATGATGGCTCATATAATGTATATGTGGATGAGATTAAATCTTCAGATAACTGGGGTGGTAAGTTGAAAGTAACTTACACCAAGGGTGTTTTTAACTGGTACGCACAATCGTCAATCATGGGACTGGTTGCTAACGGCGGAGCAGATCAAACAATGACCTTCACCGGATGGAGATTGAAAGACAGCGGCAGTGGTAATCAGTATAATGTCCTGTCCGGTTTTACTTACAATATCGGCAACATACAGTTTGCGCCTAATTTTTTATGGCAGAAACCTATTGAAGGACCGATTCCAGGTGATCTTGAAGCACCCGCCCGACCAAGAAATATTCTTGATGATCCTTTTGTTGTACGTGCTAATAGAGAGCAAATAGCCGGGGAACTGCTGCTGACTTTCGACCCTACGCCGGGTACCTATATGTACGACTGGAATAACGATATAGCAGAAGACGCCCCATTTGCCATGAGTCTTGGTTTTGTTTACCGGCATTTACCAACCACTCAGGATGCTGCAATAGGTATTTTACCAGATGGTCGTACATTCTTTCCATTCCCGGGGGCTCCTCCGGCAAGAGATTTATGGGAAGTACATGCCCGTATAGTATCTAAATTCAATACAAATTTAGGTGTCATTGCGAATTTATATGGCGGAGACGCTCAGGCAAATGGCAGCGACCCAAGGCTCATTACACGATATGGCGGAGATGTCCGGGTGATCTACAAGAAGTCTAAGTTCAGTTCATTTGTGAAAGTGAATGATTGGGGACCTTATGACTACCACCGTGACTTTAACTTGACCTATCCGCTGCAGCTTATGGGCGACCTGTCCATGAACCTTGGCAAACCGGATTGGTTTGATTTGCCTTCAACCAGAATTGGAGTGCGGGGTACCTGGAGATCATTAAGTGACTACTCACCCCGTTATGCCCCTACTTACACGCTTAACACGAGCGGTGAACGGGTTCCGGATCCAACAGCTCCCGGTTTTGACAATGGTACAGAGTGGGAGTTCAGAACCTATATCCAAATTGATATAACGAATTAATACACAGGTGAGAGACATGAAAGATTTAGATTCAAAAATCACAATTCGTTCTTTACTGGCCGGTTTATTAATTATGGCCATTGCTCAAGGGTGTGAGCGTTCTGTTGATGGACTTGAAGAACCGGATTTCACAGAAAATCCGGAAGTTTTTATAGATGGCTTTAGTTCCGGGTTGGAATACTATCCGTTTGAAGGCTCAAAGTTAGATGCCTTCAACGTAGATAGTGATGTTACCTATGATGGAAGCGATGCTTCAATGCGCCTGGATATCCCCAATGTGGGAAGTTCTGAAGGGGCGTTTTCAGGAGCAATTTTCAGAGATGATAATGGAGGCCGAGATCTGAGTTCGTATAACGCCCTCACTTTTTATGCTAAAGGTTCTATCCCGGGAACTATCAATGAACTTGGTATTGGGCAGGACTTTATGCAAAACCAATACCTGGTTTCATTCAATAATTTAAAGCTGACCACTTATTGGAAAAAGTATGTGATTCCTGTACCTGATGCGTCCAAACTTACTTCTGAGCAAGGACTATTCTGGTATGCCGAGGGCCCGGAAGAGGGGAACGGTTACTCATTCTGGATTGATGATTTGAAATACGAAAACCTGGGCACCATTGCTCAGCCCCGCCCATCAATATTAAGCGGAAGAAATGATACGTTGACAAGTTTTACTGGGTTGAGTTCGGAAATAAACGAGTTAACACAGACCGTTAATTTGGGAAGTGGGGAAGATATAACCGTTACAGCTGCCCCCGCTTATTTTTCCTTTAATTCGTCAGATCCCAGCGTAGCAACAGTTGATGGGAATGGCGAGGTTTCGGTAGTAGGAGAGGGAACTACAGTAATTACAGCTTCGCTTGATGAAGTAACAGCTGCCGGTTCATTAACTATACAGTCGATAGGTGATTTCACACCTGCTCCGGTACCCGATGAAGATCCCGCCGATGTAATTTCGATATTCAGTGATGCGTATGACAACGTACCTGTAGATTATTACAACGGTTTCTTTAACGGAGACGGACAGACAACCCTTGGAGGAACCGGAGAAGGTGGGGCTGATATCGTTGTGGATGGAAATGGCATCATTAATTATACCAATTTAAATTTTGTTGGTATTGGTACATTCATGGATGTTGCAAGTATTGATGCCTCCGGAATGACCCATCTTCATGTAGATATCAATGTAAGAGAAGCTATTGATGCAGGTGATTTTATACGCCTTCAGTTGATTAACTCAGTGGGCAACAATGAAACATCCGGGTCATTTACTATCGACTCAAACACCCTGCAACAAAACGAATGGGTTAGCCTGGATATTCCATTGAATAACTTCAGCGGGCTAACAGAACGCTCTGAAATAGGGCTACTCTTCTTCGTTTCAGATGCGACCATTTCTAATATCTTTGTAGATAATATTTACTACTATGATAGTGGCATAATAGTACCGGACAGAAATCCCCCATCATTTCCTATAACGTTTGACGATCCTGCTATTGATTACACTTTTGAAGTATTCAATGGGGCTTCATTTCAGGTAATTGATAACCCGATATTATCTGGATCGAATGCTTCGGCTTCGAAAGTTGGAAGTATTACAAATATCGGAGCTGCTTTTGAAGGAGCCTATGTAGATCTCGAAAACAATGTGGATCTTTCCAGCGGATCTACCATCACAATGGACGTGTATTCCACAACCACTATTCCGGTGTTGTTGAAGTTTGAAGGCGGGGCCAATGGTGCACAGGATATCGAAATTACGGCCAACCATTCGGGTAGTGGCTGGGAAGAACTCTCATTTGATTTTTCATCCAGCGCTGAGTACAGCAGGGTTGTATTATTTATGGATGCACCGGGTACAACTTCAGGCACTTTCTACATCGATAATTTCACACAGAATTAATCATCATTAAAACTACAGACAATCAATGAGTAACTTTTTGAGAGGATGTGCCCTGTTGTTTATCGTATTTGGACTTGCCTCAGGTTGTATAAATGATGATGCCAACAAAAAAGAGAAGGAAATTGTGTGGCAAGACGAGTTTGATGGCTCCGGTAGTTTAAATTCGGATTATTGGTCATATGATATAGGAACCGGAGTTGAAATTTTTGGCCGTCCGGGTTGGGGTAACAATGAGCTGCAGTACTATACCGACCGTCCCGAGAATGTTCGGATAAACGATGGTTTTTTGGAGATCACAGCCAGGGAAGAATCATTTGAAGGCTCCGATTATACTTCAGCCCGCATCCTTACCAGGGGTAAATTCGAAAAAACTTTTGGCCGGTTTGAAGCCCGCATAAAATTACCATTCGGTCAGGGCATATGGCCGGCTTTTTGGCTGCTTGGAGATGATAGCAATGGAACGGTGAACTGGCCTCAAATCGGGGAGATAGACATCATGGAGTATCGTGGACAAGAACCCACCATTGTACACGGTAGTGTGCACGGGCCGGGCTATTCTGCCGGTGAAGCCGTTACAGATAGCTATGTTCTATCTAATAGTCGGTTTGATACCGATTTTCACTTTTTCGCGATAGAATGGGGCCCTGATTTTATTAAGTATTACGTGGATGATGAATTATATAATGAGATCAATCCCGGGGATGTAAACGGAGAATGGGTTTTTAATGACAACACATTCTACATCATTTTGAATGTGGCCGTTGGAGGTTCATTTGTTGGATCACCCAATAGCCGTACACCATTTCCCCAAACAATGGTTGTAGATTACGTGAGGGTTTATGCAGAGTAAATCTCTCCTCTTTAACTAAGAACTTAAACATCAATAACAGAACTAACCGTGTCAATCACCGTTCAAAAATTACAAGGCGAAAACTGGTTCAAAATTTCAAATCTGGCTTCTCAGCGTCCGTTCTTTATGAGTATCGTAAGTGATTCAAATCACTGGATGTTTATATCAAGCAACGGAGGATTAACAGCAGGTCGTAAGAATTCAAATTTTGCCCTATTTCCATACTATACGGATGACAAACTAACCGAGCTTGCACACACCACAGGAAGTAAAACCATCTTTCAGGTTAGTTTTGATGGAGGTATTCATGTATGGGAACCCTTTTCCGAAAGAGATGCTAATCAGTATAAAATCAGCCGCAACTTGTACAAGAATTGGTATGGCAATAAAATCTTATTTGAAGAGGTGAATCATACCCTGGGTTTAACCTTTCGCTATCAGTGGAATTCAAGTAACATTTATGGGTTTGTCCGACATACTTCCATTCAGAACCATTCGGGAGAGAAAAAGAGGATTAAGCTATTAGATGGCATTCAAAACATATTACCCTATGGTGTTAATCCGGAACTTCAGGTGAGATCCAGTAACCTTTTGGATGCCTACAAAAGAAATGAGCTCATTTCAGAAACAGGACTGGGCATCTATGCATTAAGTGCCATTCCCGTTGATAAAGCTGAACCCAGTGAAGCGCTGAAGGCTAATGTAGCTTGGTCAATGGGATTGGATAACCCAAGGTACCTGGTTTCATCTCTCCAGTTAGATACATTCAGAAAACTGGAAGCTGTGGAACAGGAAGAGGATGTGAAGGCCGAAAAGGGAGCTTATTTTGTTTTAAAGGATCTTGAACTGGAAGAAGGTTCCACCAAAGAATGGAGTATAGTTGCGAACGTAAATCAGAACCACGCCGGCGTTATAGAATTGAACCGAACCTTAAAAGAAAATAACGGTTTAGAAGAGCTGGTTAAAGAGGACATTGAACGGGGAACCCGGAAGCTGAAGCAATTAGTAGCCGGGGCAGACGGGATTCAACATTCAGCAGATACACTGGGCAATGCCCGCCATTACTCTAATACGCTTTTCAACATAATGAGGGGAGGCACTTTCGATCACAATTACAGGATTGAGAAACAGGATTTCCTGAATTACCTGGAGATGGCTAACCGTGAGGTATTTACTGACAACCAGGATTTTATCTCTGATTTACCTGAAATGTTTGACAAAGCAGAGCTGGATACAAAACTAAATGCTACTGATGATGTTGACCTGTTAAGACTTGGAAAAGAATATTTGCCCCTTAAATTCAGCAGAAGGCATGGAGATCCAAGTCGGCCATGGAATAAGTTCTCCATTAACACTCATAAAGAGGATGGATCAAAGATCCTGGATTACGAGGGCAACTGGCGGGATATCTTTCAAAACTGGGAAGCGCTGGCACATTCCTATCCCAAGTTTATTGAAGGGATGATTTACAAGTTTCTGAATGCCTCCACCTTTGATGGGTACAATCCTTACCGGGTTACTAAAGGTGGAATAGACTGGGAAATTTCTGATCCCGATGACCCATGGTCGTACATCGGTTATTGGGGCGACCATCAGATTATCTATTTATTGAAATTCCTGGAGTTCTATCAAGAATATGAACCCAATGCGCTGCAGCAGTTAATGACGAAAGAGGCGTTTGTTTATGCAAATGTACCTTATCAAATCAAACCGTTCGAGGAGATCGCCAAAGATCCAAAAGACACCATTGAATTTGATGTTACTGCCCACGAAGCCATAAATGAGAAAATTGCTGCATTAGGAGCAGACGGAGCTTTAAGAAATACACAGAGCGGGGAAATCCATCATATAAACTTTTTAGAGAAAATTCTGGCCACCGTATTATCCAAAGTATCTAATTTTATTCCTGAAGGGGGCATCTGGATGAATACGCAGCGCCCTGAGTGGAATGACGCAAATAATGCGCTGGTAGGTAATGGAGTATCCATGGTGACCCTCTATTACCTGAGGAGGTTTCTGAAGTTCTTTGAGCCAATTGTAGCCGAAAATGAAGGCAATGAAATAAACATATCCACCGAACTTCATGGTTTATTCGAAAGTATCCTTAACGTTCTAACCGATTACTCTGAGGCCTTAAATGGAGCTATTGATGACAAGACCAGAGCATCTATTACAGAAGGTTTAGGTAAAGCAGGAAGTGAGTTCAGGGATCAGGTTTATGCCCGCCAATTTGAAGGAAGCAGAAAAGCCCTTAGCTACGACCAAATCTCCGAGTTCATTCAGCTAACCCTTCAATACCTGGAGCATTCCATTGATGCCAATAAACGCGATGATAATCTGTATCATGCGTACAATATAATGAGCATAGATGGAGATGAGATTTCTATTTCTTACCTCGACGAGATGCTTGAAGGGCAGGTCGCTGCGCTTAGTTCAGGTTACTTATCGGAAGAAGAAGCTCTGCAACTACTGGATGCTTTACGTGAGAGTTCGCTCTATCGTGAAGACCAAATGAGTTATATCCTGTATCCGAATAAGGAATTACCAAAGTTCCTGGAAAGAAATAATATCCCGGAAGAACTGGTGCAGCGTTCAAATCTCCTTCAAAAATTAGTTGAAGATGATCACACGGGTATAATAAATAAAGATGTTGAAGGCGGGTACCATTTCAATGGCAACTTCACCAATGCTGCAGATCTGAAAAATGCCCTGGAGAAGTTAAAAGATTCTACGTACAGCAAACTGGTAAAACAGGATAAACAACTGATCCTGGATATATTTGAAGAAGTGTTCAACCACAAAGCGTTCACGGGAAGATCCGGAACTTTCTTTGCCTATGAAGGCCTTGGTTCCATTTACTGGCATATGGTATCCAAGCTCTATCTTGCCGTGTACGAAGTCTGTGCTTCGGCTTATCAAAATGCAGCTAATGATGCGGTACAACAGCGACTGTACCAACATTTTGATGAAATAGGAGAAGGCATCGGTGTTCATAAATCACCAGAACTATATGGTGCATTTCCGACCGATCCTTATTCACATACACCGGAGCACCGGGGGGCACAGCAACCCGGTATGACCGGACAAGTTAAGGAAGACATATTAGTCCGAATCGGAGAACTCGGTGTAACAGCCCGGGATGGCAAACTTCAATTTGATCCATTTCTTCTGAAACACAGTGAGTTCACCTCTGCAAAAAAATCAGTTGGAATGATTTCGTTGGATCAGCAAAAGGATCAAATACAGGTACCTGAAGAGGCCTTATTGTTCAGTTGCTGTCAGGTTCCTGTGATTTACCAGATCGGATCTGGCCAACATATACAGGTTGTATTTTCAGATGGCTCTACGAAGAATACCGAGGGCACAACACTTGATGAAGACTTATCGCAGAACATATTTATGCGGACCGGAAAGGTAGAGCAAATCAACGTGCAGCTCAGTAAAAAACAGCTTAGGTGAATCAATGATGAACCACGAAACCCAATTAATATGAACAAATTATTTTTATTGGCTGCAATTATAGCTCTGTGTTTTGGAATAAGTTGCAGCAGTGAATCAGAATCAGATATGAAGAAAACGGCTGAAGAAATATTAGCGGATCCCATAAATTATCCGGCTATATCCTACAGTGGGTATCGGGATATATCACGCGACAGCGTTCCCTCAATTGCAGACTTGAAAGAAGACATGAGACTTCTTTCAGCAATGGGTATAAAAATGGTGAGAACCTATAATGTTACTCTTCAAGCCGTACCACGCTTGCTGCAAGCTATACACGAAATGAAAGAAAATGATCCTTCTTTTGAGATGTATGTAATGATGGGAGCCTGGATTGATGCGATAAATGCCTGGACCGATGAGCCGGAACGTATTCGGGATGAAGACAACCCGGATAATGCCAAAGAGATAGAACGGGCAGTCAGGCTTGCAAACAAATACCCTGATATTGTAAAGGTACTTGCTGTAGGAAATGAAGCAATGGTACACTGGCAAACAGAGTATTATGTGGAACCCGGGATCATACTTCACTGGGTAAATCATTTACAACAGCTAAAATCCAAGGGAGACCTTCCCAAAGACTTATGGATTACGAGTTCTGATAATTTTGCCTCCTGGGGCGGCGGTAGTGAAGATTATCATAAAGAAGATCTGAATAAGCTAATTGAAGCAGTCGACTATATTTCGATGCATACCTATCCCATGCACGATACACATTACCATCCGGTCTTTTGGGGAGTAGCGGAAAGCGAGACGGACCTGAGTGATATGGAAAAGATTGATGCAGCTATGCAGCGTTCTCTGGATTATGCAATTGATCAATATGAAAGCGTGGTTGAATACATGCGGAGTTTAGGGATTAATAAGCAGGTTCATATTGGTGAAACTGGTTGGGCTACCGTATCCAACACTTTATACGGGGATGAAGGATCCAGGGCAACCGATGAGTATAAAATGGCTCTCTATCATGATATGATAAGGGAGTGGTCGGAAGAAAACGGTGTTTCGGTATTCTATTTCGAAGCTTTTGACGAAAAATGGAAAGACGCGGCCAATCCATTGGGATCTGAAAATCACTTTGGTCTCATCAATCTGCAGTCGGAAGCAAAATACGTGTTATGGGATGAAGTGGATGCCGGGGTATTCGAAGGATTAACCCGTGACGGAAAGCCAATCACAAAAACGTTTAATGGCAATATGGACTCTCTCTTAAACACCGTAAAAGTACCACCAGTGAATAGCGAAATTAAATCGGCTGAATAAAAAATCTAAATCTATGTCACATTATAAAACCCTGATCCTTTCAATACTGGCATTACTCATGGCAAGTTGTACCTCACAACCTCTTAACATTCAAGTTTACGAGACTTCAGAAAGCGGAAACAAGCTGACGCAATTAAAGGAATTCCCGTCAGCTAAAGACACGGTGAGAATTGCGCTTAGGCCTGATAGCAGTTTCCAGGAAATCACCGGTTTTGGTGGGTCTTTTACAGAATCTTCAGCTTATTTACTGAACGAGTTAAGCAATGAAAACAGGGAACGTATTATAGAAGCCTATTTTGGGGAATCAGGAGCCCGGTACTCGCTCACCCGCACCCATATGAATTCCAGCGATTTCTCTCTGGGCAATTACTCTTATGCACCGGTGGAAGGCGACACAGCCTTAGAGCACTTTTCCATTGATGAAGACCGGGATGACATCATTCCAATGATCAAAGATGCGATGGCTGTCTCAGAAGATGGGTTTAAGATCATATCCTCTCCCTGGACAGCTCCGCCATGGATGAAAGACAATAAAGCCTGGAAAGGTGGAAAATTGTTACCGGAATATTACGATGCCTGGGCCCTGTTCTTTTCCCGGTATTTAAAAGCCTACAAGGCCGAGGGTATAGATATCTGGGGAATAACGGTGGAAAATGAGCCGCTGGGGAATGGAGAAAACTGGGAAAGTATGCACTACACCCCGGAGGAAATGAATGATTTTGTGGCTAACCATCTCGGTCCAACGCTGGAAAACCAAGGACATGATGTGGTGCTGTTGGGATATGATCAAAATCGTGATCACCTTAAAGAGTGGGTCGATGTAATGTATGGGGATGAAAAAGCTGCTTCCTATTTCGATGGCATTGCCATCCACTGGTATGCCAGTACATATGAAGTATTCCCCGAAGCATTACAATATGCACACAAAGCAGCTCCTAATAAGTACTTGATACAAACGGAAGCTACTGCTGATGCCGATGTGCCTGTTTGGCAAGATGATGAATGGTATTGGTCAAAAGAAGCTACCGACTGGGGATGGGACTGGGCTCCGGATGAACAAAAATATTTACATCCCAAATATGTGCCGGTGTTCAGGTATGCAAGGGATATAATAGGCACGCTTAACAATTGGGTTGATGGTTGGGTGGATTGGAATATGGTCTTAAACAGACAGGGCGGTCCAAATTGGGCAAACAATTGGTGCCTGGCACCTGTGATTGTTGATGAGGAAGCTGATGAAGTTTATTTCACCCCTCTGTACTACACGATGTCTCATTTCAGTCGATATATACGACCCGGCGCTAAACGAATCGGGTTTGAGACCGATGAAACGGACTTATTGCTTACGGCCGCAAAAAATCCTGATGGATCTATAGCGGTTGTTATTCTAAATCAAAGTGAAGAAGCCAAAGGCGTTGAGCTGGATTTAGATGGAAGAAGTACCGCATTTGCCATTCAGGGTAAAGCTTTACAAACGGTTATCATACCACCCAATAATTGATCAGGAAGGATACGGCATATGAAAGCTGAAACTGCAGAAAAAGTAATACCGGAAAAGCATAAAGTACCATTTGGGCAAAAGGTGGCCTTTGGGTTGGGGATGTTGAGTAACCAGATGTTTCCGGCAGCCATGGGGATATTTATGGTCGTATTGGTTCAGGATCTGGGGTTTCCTGGCTGGATGTGGGGTATTTTATTTTTTCTGCCTCGCGTTTTTGACTCTGTAACAGACCCGATAATGGGTTTTATCTCCGACAATACCCGGTCCAGATTCGGGCGGCGACGGATTTATGTGTTTATCGGGGCTATTATTATGGGAATTTCATTCTGGATAATGTGGCAGCTATATCGGGAAAACGGGGTAGATTACAACTTCGTTTATTTTTTGGCTTGGTCAATCGTGTTCTACCTGGGCCTCACAATTTTCAGCGTACCTTACGTAGCCATGGGCTATGAAATGAGCGATAATTTCCATGAAAGAACCAATATCATGGCAATCGCACAATGGATTGGGCAATGGGCCTGGGTAATTGCTCCCTGGTTTTGGGTGGTTATGTACGACCCGGATTGGTTTCCAAATGCAGATACAGCAACCCGTACACTGGCTATTTGGGTAGGAGTTATCTGTGCCTTACTGGCTATGGCACCGGCTGTGTTTATAAAAACAAAATCGACTAAAGACCGGGATGATTTTGAACCTCTTACCGTATCAAATATCGGGGGGAGCCTGAAATCTATACTTGAAGGATTTAAAGAATCTTTTCAGATCAAAGCATTTCGAAAGCTGTGTATCTCTACTTTTTTGATATTTAATTCCTTTAATACAGTAGCTTCCTTCACCTTTTTTATAGTGGTCTATTATCTGTTTAGAGGAGATGCAGCAGCGGCAGGTGTTTGGCCCACTTTATTTGGCAGTGTGGGTGCTTTAGGTACAACGTTCTTTGTGATCCCGGCCACTGCGTGGATTTCCAGGAAGATTGGAAAAAGAAAAGCCTTTCTGGTGTGTCAGGGTATTTCTCTTATCGGTTACATTCTCTTATGGTTTTTATTTGTACCCGGAAAACCCTGGCTTTTCTTGTTTGCCTTACCTTTTTTCTCCTTTGGCATCGGAAGTTTATTTACCCTCATGATGTCAATGACAGCCGATGTTTGCGATTTGGATGAGCTAAAGACCGGTAAACGAAGGGAAGGGATTTTCGGCGCTATCTACTGGTGGATGGTAAAATTCGGTTTTGCTATTGCAGGCCTCGCAACCGGAGCAATTATGACCCTGGTAGGATTTGACGTGGAATCAGGCAGCACTTTTGGTGCACCTATGACCGGGCTAAGATTATTTTTCTCAGGTCTTCCCATTACCGGAACCCTGATAGCAATGGCTGTAATGTATACCTATGACCTTACTGAAGAGAAAGCTAATGAGATCAGTGACATATTAGAGGCTCGAAAAAGTAAAAAAGAGGCAGCTCCGGCGCCATATTTTTATAAAAAAGACAAGTTATTAGCGCTTACCAAGGTTGATGTGTCAATGGATGAAGATCCATTTGGGGTGAATGAAAAGAGCGGAAAGGAACTGGAAAATGAATTTAAGGCCGTTCTGAATAAAGGCATGCACGGACTTTGTTTCAGCCCATACCTTGACGGTCAAAACATAGGGGATCAGCTATCCAGAGATCAGATTGAAAAAAGGATGAAAGTGATTGCACCCTATACTAAATGGGTTCGCTCATTCTCCTGTACAGAGGGTAATCAATGGATTCCCGAAGTAGCGAAGGAAAACGGCTTAAGTACGTTGGTAGGAGCATGGATTGACGATGATAAGGATTCGAATGAAGAAGAAATCATGAATCTTATTGATTTAGCAAATAAAGGATCGGTGGATATTGCAGCCATCGGAAACGAATGCCTGCTTCGGGAAGAACTCAGTGAGGATGAGATTCTGGAATACATAAACCGTGTTAAGCAAGCAGTGCCAGGTATTAAAGTGGGCTATGTGGATGCATACTACCAAATGTACACAAGCCCTAAAATTGTTGAAGCCTGTGATGTAGTTATGATCAATTGCTATCCATTTTGGGAGGGCTATAATGCTAAACATTCGCTCACATATCTTCAGAAAATGCATGAAGTGGTAAAAAGCATATCCGGAAACAAGAAAGTGATCATATCAGAAACTGGATGGCCTACCGATGGAAGCAGTGTGGGTGTAGCGGAACCATCAATGGAAAACATGATGAAATATTTTATCAACCTGAATAAATGGTCCAGGCTTGAACAGGTTGAAGCCTTTTATTTCTCATCATTTGATGAATCCTGGAAAGCCCGACATGAAGGTGACGTTGGAGCGCGCTGGGGGCTGTGGGATAAGAACGAAAAATTAAAGGTAAACTGAAATGTCGTATAGAAAAGAGAAATTTTTAACCTATAAGCGGTCTGACCTTATCCCAAAGCTGGAGTACCTGGATGAGATGTCCGCATCGGACATTGACAACCTCTTTCGGGAAGTGTTGGATAATGGTATCTATGGGTTTTGCTACAGTATGTACGAAGAAGGGCAAGGTCCGGGGACTATTGTATCTGAAGCTCAAATAAAGAAAAGAATAGAAATTCTAAAACCACATACAGAGGCTATACGCTCATTTTCAACGACTGAGGGTAACGAACACGTTCCAAAGGTAGCCAAAGAATTTGGGATGACAACGCTTACAGGAGCATGGCTTGGTGAAGATGAAGAAAAAAACAGCAAAGAGATAGATAACCTGATTAAGTTAGCCAATGAAGGGGTAGTTGATATTGCTGCTGTAGGGAATGAGGTACTCTATCGAAAAGAGATGGACGAAAAAACCTTAATTGAGTACATCCAAAAAGTCCGAAAAGCCATTCCGGCAGACATTCCGGTTGGATATGTTGATGCCTATTATGAGTTCGTTCGCCGGCCTGATCTCACAGAGGTTTGTGATGTGATTCTCTGTAACTGTTATCCTTTTTGGGAAGGAACAAGCTTTGAAAATTCATTGCAGCACATGCGGCAAATGTACCATCAGGCCAAAGAAGCAGGAAATGGGAAGAAGGTCATAATAACCGAAACCGGCTGGCCGAGCGAAGGGTCATCTTTGGGGGAAGCCAAACCATCCGAAGAAAATGCGAAAAAGTATTTCATCAACGCTTGCCTGTGGACTCAGGATGAAGAAATCGAGGTATTCTACTTTTCCTCATTCGATGAGTCCTGGAAAGTCGGTAGTGAAGGTGATGTAGGAGCTTACTGGGGTATATGGGATAAAAATGGGAAGCTTAAATACTGACCATGAATAATTTTCAGAAAATCGGGATTGGACCCGGCTTGGCGATTTGCTACTCAGGCTATAGAAAGGGACAAAAACCGGGGAATACGATTCCTACTTACGAGCAGGTAAAGGAAGACTTGACCCTGATCACAAAGTATTGGAAATATATTCGTCTTTACGATTGCGATGATCATTCAAAGACGGTGTTGGAGGTTATCAGAAATGAGGCATTTGACCTTCAGGTTATGCTTGGTGCCTTTATAGAAGCTGAGACCAATAATTTTAATTGTCCCTGGGGTGGAGGGATCTATTCAAAACCTGATTTAGAAGAGAATGCCGAACGCAATTTGAAAAAGATAGATCGGCTTATAGAGATGGGAATCCAATATTCTGATATTGTTTTCGCACTATCTGTTGGAAATGAAGCTTGTGTGGATTGGACGGATCATATGGTTCCTGAACAAAAAGTACTGTACTATGTTAAGAGGGTGAAAGAACGGACAAACATACCCGTAACATTTTGCGAGAATTATGTGCCGTGGTTAAATAAACTTGAAGAATTGGCTACCGAGTTAGACTTTATTTCCATACATACGTATCCGGTGTGGGAATACAAATCAATACAAGCCGGGCTCGATTACACAAAAGAAAATTATTATGCAGTAGCTGAAAAGTATCCTGATAAGCCGGTTGTAATATCAGAAGCAGGGTGGACAACTCGCTCCAATGGGCAGGGTATCGATCCGCTACAAGTGAATGAAGAAAACCAAAAGCGATACTTTGAAGAGTTAACGGAATGGACAATCAAGGAAGGTATTCCCACATTCTTTTTTGAAGCTTTTGATGAAGACTGGAAAGGGTCAGACGATCCTTCAGAGCCTGAAAAACACTGGGGAATATTTAAAATCGACAGAACTCCAAAACTGGCTCTCCAAGAAATGTAAACAAAGGTTGCTGAAAAGCTATTTTAACGTCTTTGCAAAAAACCGGTTCTTCACGAATCGGTTTTTTTATGTCAGGGAATTCTAACTCATCAGATAAAATCCCGATTGGAATTTAAACTTTCAAAATGTGATTATTTAATTTAAACTCAGTTCATAAGCTATTCATCAAAGCTAAAATCATTCACAAAAATACCAGCTGATCTTGAAAGCCGTCATTACCTGTATTTTGTTCTTGTTATCCGGATTGATGTCAGGTTATGCACAGGATTTACCTGAAAAGGGGGTTCCATTACTGAAAAGTTTCAGCCCGTCCGAGTATCATCACTTTGGTAAGGTATGGGATATTGATAGTGCACCCAGTGGTTTGGTATATATGGCTGCAGACCGGGGGCTGTTAGAGTATGACGGACAAATCTGGAAAGATTACAAAGGAAGCCAGGGAATCATCAGGTCCATTTTAGTGCAAAATGATTCGCTTATCTACACGGGTTCTGACCTTGATTTTGGGATGTGGAAGAAGAACAAATATGGTGAGTTTGAATACACTTCTTTATACCCGTTTAAAGAAGACTTGAACGAAATAAATGAAGAATTCTGGAACGTTCATTATCTGAATGAAAAAGTATTCTTTGTATCGGCAAGTAATATTTATGTGTATAAAGATCAAAATCTCACAAAAATATCGTCCGCGGGTTCAATCAGAGAAAGTTCTATAGCAGGGGATAGGTTCTTATTTATAGATGAACAGGAAGGGGTTTTTGAACTACGGGATTTAGCTCCCAATCAGCTTGTTTCATTCGAGGAACAGCATCCATCTGATATAATCGGGGTGTTTGAAGATGAAAGGGGATTGGTTTTTGTGACTCAAAACTCAGGACTGTGGCAATTTACTTCCGGAGAATTTAATCCCATCAACAACAGTCTGTCATCTGAGCTGAAATCAGCGAGTGTATTTAGTTTTGAGCAGGTTGGAGATTCAAATCTTGCTTTCGGAAGTATTTTAAAAGGCCTCTACATCAGCGACCGCAATGGCAACCTGATACACCACATCAATAAGAACAAAGGGTTGCAAAATAACACGGTGTTGAGCCTCCATTATCAACCAAGAGGGAAGCTCTGGCTGTCGATGGATTATGGGGTTTCTTTTCTTGATTTAAGCAACGAATTTACGTTCTTCTACGACTACATTGGGGATTTTGGAACCGGCTATACCGCAGAAGTAAAAGGAGACAGATTCTACCTGGGAACGAATCAGGGGCTTTATACTTCAGATTGGCAGTCGTTAAATAACAACTCCGCATTTAATCAATTTGAGCTGGTTGATGGCACCGAAGGACAAGTATGGTCCCTTCAAACCATTGATAACCAATTGCTGATGGGACACGATCAGGGCATGTTTGCCATAGAAGGGAATTCAGCCCGAAAACTTGGCGACCAAAATGGGATATGGACATTTGAGCCTTACAAAGATCGTCTGCTTGCCGGAACCTATAACGGGATTTCAATTTTTGAAATGGAAGATGGAGAATGGCAGTTTCAACAGAAGATGGAACTTATTCTTGGATCCTGTAACCAAATCATAACCGGCAGAGATCAATCCATTTGGATCAACATTCCCAACTATGGGGTGATTAACGCTACCCTGAATGAAGATTTATACCCGGCTGAAAGGGAAATTTTCTTGTCTGAAGAATTTAAGGGAGAAGATCATATCCTGAAGAAAACAGGAGATAGAATTGTTGTACTTACCGAATCACATAGGTATGAATACAACTCGAATCAGAAGAGTTTTACTGAGCAAAACCCGGATACCAAGGTTGAAGAAATCGATGATCTGTTATTAAGAAATTCGCGGCCGGAACAACTGACCGAAAACTATGAGTTTTACCCGGTCTATAATGGCTTTGCATTCAAAAATCTGAACGATAATGCAGATGCAGATAGTGTAAACCATACTTTGATTTTCCGTGAGGTTGTAGCCTACAACAGTGAAAATGAAATTAAAGCACATGATGGAGCTCAATTATCACATCGCTTTAACAACGTCAGGATCAGAGGAATTGTGCCGAATGAAGAAGGCGTCTATTATCAGTTCCGGGATGAAGAAACCGGAAGATGGAGCAGCTGGTCTAAAGAGTCCACCTTTGATTTATTAGCTTTGCCTTATGGCGAACACTCTTTTACGGCAAGAGCAAAGGTAAATGGTAACATGACTCCGGCCGAAACGATAAGATTTAGCATTTCTACCCCCTGGTACCTGAGCTGGTATGCATACCTTTTTTATGGGTTGTCCACGATGATGGTTATCTATATGCTGTACCGTTGGCAGGAAGCGTCGCTCGGTAAACAGAAAAAGGATCTGCTCATTAATCAGCGTAAATCGCTACAGCAACAGCAGGAGAAGCATAAAAAGACGCTTAAAATTGCCGAACAGCAGAAGTCTCAGGCTGAGTTTGAACAGCTGAAGGCTCAACTGAAAACCAAAACCATTGAGCTTGCGACCAAAGCTAAAGAGAACGATGAGAAGAACAGGATTCTTCAAAAGCTGAAAAGCAAATTAGAACAGATCGGAGAACATCCGGAATCCATAAAAGTAAGAAGTGCAGAGATCCTTCAGATTATTGACTCTCACATTGAGCCGGAAGACAATACCTTTGAAATACAGATTGATGAGCTTCACCAGGAATTTTTTGATACCCTGAGGGATGAATTCCCCGACCTTACCCGCTACGACCTTCGACTTTGCGCCTACATCAAGATTGGATTTAACTCCAAGGAAATTTCTAATATGCTGAACATCAAACCCTCCAGTGTTTATATAAGCAGGTCGAGGCTGCGGAAGAAGCTGAACATTGAAACGGATGAAGATCTGCACAGCTATCTGAATTCCATATAGAAAGTACAGCGCATAAAAAAGGCTACCCCGAAGGCAGCCTTTAAAAACTTTATCTAATGAAAAGAAATATTAGCTGGTTGCAGCAATCATTCCTTTCAGTCTTTCCGATTCTGCAATTTGACCGCTTTGTGGATACTCTTCAATAATCTGGGTAGCTACTTCATCCGCTTTGTCGTAGTTACCGGCCTGATAATAGGCTTGTGCGGCTTCAAGAAGGTTGGAGGGAGTGGTAACACTGTTCTCGTTCCAGTTGGCTGCCTGAACGAATTTCTCGGCTGCTGCATCAAAGCTTTCGTTAGCCATCAGCAGTTTGCCGTGGAAACTAAGCGGGCCTACACCAAGAATGCCTTTGGGCACATCAAACTCTTCCATGAACATCAGGGCATTTTCAATATCACCGAGTTCATAACTGGAAACAGCGGCATAGAAATTGGCAATGTTGCCGGCGTTGGTTCGCGGGAATTCCTCAGCAATTTGATCGAATCCATAGGTCAGCTCGAATTCGTCTCCATAAAGGGCATTCTCATAGTCAGCTTGGTTATAGTAGTTCTCGGCTACTGAAAGCAATTGCTGCGCTTCCTGTTCCTGCGCTGAGGAATAATAATTATACCCTATAATACCGCCTATAACCAGCACTACTGCAATGGCTACAGTGGTGATAAAGCTTTTGTTTTCGGTTACATAAGCCGCCGCACGATTATAATTCTCGATTAGCGGATCGGATTCTAATTCTTCTTTTGAAAGTCTTTTCGACATGTTTATTTATTTAAAATAGCTGTGATTTGAAGGATGTAAAAATAGGACTGTTTTTGGACTTCCCAAAACCCTAAAGTGATTCTAAAACACCATTTTTTAATTCAAGGATGGTATCAGATCGGCTGGCAATTTCTTTTTCATGGGTAATCAATAATACAGATACTCCCATGGCTTCCCGGAGTTCGAAAAGCAGGTCCAATATGATGTCTGTATTCTCCTGATCGAGATTTCCCGTGGGCTCGTCCGCAAGCACAACACGAGGGTTATTCATGAGCGCCCGTGCCATAGAAACACGTTGCTGCTCACCACCCGAAAGTTGGGTAGGACGGTGCTCCGATCGTTCATCAATACCAAATAACCCGAGCAATTCATGAGCCCGTTCATAGGCTTCTCCCGATTGAGTGCCGGCAATCAGTGCGGGCATAGCAACATTCTCAAGTGCTGTAAATTCAGGGAGCAAGTGATGGAACTGAAACACAAACCCTATATACTTATTTCGGAAATCAGCCAGGTCATCCGCTTTGTAGGTGGATATGTTTTTCCCATTCCAGAATACATCGCCGGAGTCGGCACGGTCTAAACCACCAAGTATATGCAGGAGTGTACTTTTACCACTTCCACTGGAACCCACGATGGAGGTGATGCTGGCTTCTTCAATCTTCAGGTTCATTCCCTGTAACACTTTAAGCTCACCTTTATCAGGTCCGCCCGGAAAACTTTTATACAGGTTTTGTGCCTCAAGCACGGTTTTCTTTGTATCCATCAATCAGTAGCTGAGTTGTTAAGTCCGGGATAGGTAACGGGTTCGATGTGTACACATTTTCCGGTTTCGATATCTACTTTTGCAAAAGCCCCGCAAAGCTGATTATCGCCTGATGCGGGCTGATATTTTTGATGGACACCCGTCATAAATCGCTTGATAGCTACTTTCTTATCCATACCAATTACTCCATTGGTGGATCCGGTCATGCCGGCATCGGTCAGGTAACCAAGTCCCTGCGGGTAAATTCGGGCATCATTGGTTTGAACATGAGTATGGGTGCCTACCATCACCGAGGCTTTCCCATCAAGATGCCATCCCATGGATATTTTTTCGGCGGTGGCTTCGGCGTGGAAATCCACAAAAATGATATGGGTTTCTTCCCGCATTTTCTCCAGGGCCCATTCGGCTGTGGAAAAAGGATCGTCAATGGCTTTCATAAAAGTACGACCCTGCAAATTCAGTACACCTACTTTAACATTCTTTTTAGGCACTTCGTGAATACTGAAACCAAGCCCTGCATTACCCTTAGGGTAGTTAAGAGGGCGGAGGATATGATCATGTTCGCGCATGTAATCAAACACTTTCCACTTGTCGAAGGAATGATCTCCGCCGGTAACCACATTCACCCCAAGGTTCAGCAGGTTTTTGATGATTTTTCGATTTGTGCCGAATCCTTCATGCGAATTTTCGGCATTGGCAATCACAAAATCGGCGTCGTACTTTTTAATGAGACTCGGGAGGAAGGTGTTGGTCATTTCAATGCCGGGGTCTCCAACAATATCGCCAACAAAAAAAATGCTGATTGTATCAGCCAAAATGAACTCCTGCTATTTATGGGGATTATTATTCTCTGATTTCGGTAAGTAAGCGCTCAAGGCTGTGATTCACACGTTCCATAAGAACTTCTTCGTTATTCTCTAATTCCGTAGTGGCATTACGGGCCTCAAAAAGCTCTTCGGCTATGCTGAGGGCAGCCAGTACCATAACGGTAGATTCCGGCTGTTTTACCAATTGCTGCCGGTAGGTTTTGAAACGTTCATCCACGAATTTGCAAATCCGGATCATGGATTCTTCTTCATGATCCTCAACTTTAAGAGGGTACTGCTTGCCGAGGATGGTAACTTTTATCGATTTCATGAATCAACTCCAAGGTGATGGTCAATTTTTGAGATAAGTCCCTGCACATGTTGCCGTAGTGCCAGCCGCTCTGATTCAGTAATGGCAGAAAAGATATCGGTTTGTTTCTCGTGCTCTTCCTCGAGCTTGGCTTTTAGCTTTGCGTTATCTTTTTTGAGCTCACGTATTTCCTGTTTCAGACCTTCCACCTCGGAACCCACTTCATCCAGCAGCTGTCTGAATTTATCGCTTTGTTGTGAAAGTTTATTCATATGCAGGTTTGATTACCCTCTCAGTTTAGCTGAAAAATCTTTTTCCAATGATTTAACAATTCGCTGAATAATAGGTTCTACTTCTTTGATATTCAAGGTCTTGTTCGGATCCAGGAAGTTTAACCGGAAGGCCAGACTTTTGTTTCCTTTTCCAATAGACTCCCCCTCAAAAACGTCAAATATATCAATGCTTTCCAGCTGATCGCCTGCTTTATCTTCGATCACTTCCATCAGTTCTCCGGCTGTAACCGACTGAGAAACAATGACCGCAAAGTCGAATTCAAAAGCGGGGAATTTCGGTACGGCTTTAAAGGTATTTTCAGGAATAACAGCAAGGGCTTCGGAAATTGCGGACACCGAGATCTCTGCTACAAAAGCTTCCTGCTCAAAATCATATGCTTCTTTTAAGTCATCGGAAGGCAGGAACAGGGTTCCGATTTTCTTTTCTCCCCAAAAGTATTCAAGTGTGGTTTCATCTTTTGCCTTGGATGAAAGATGCTCCATCAAATTCAGCTTACTTAAAAAGGCATGAACCAAAGCCTTCAGATCAAAAATGGAATAGGATTCTGCCTCTTCCGACCAGCTGTCCTGATTCTTGAGTCCTGCAAGCCCAAGCAGTACATGTACTTCCTCCTTAATCCCTTCGTAATACGTTCCTTCTTTATCCGCATTGAACACATGGCCCAGCTCAAAGAACCGAACACCGGCTCTTTTGCGGTTGAAGTTGTAAGAGGCTGATTTCAGAAATCCGTGCAGCAGGGAAGGGCGCAGGGTGTTCATATCCTTGTTTAAAGGATTCAGTGCAGAAATCATATCATCGAGCTCACCAAAGTGTGAAGCTTCTTTCTCAGAGATCAATGAATTGGAATAGATTTCACGCAAGCCCAATTGCAGGCAGGTGTTTCTGATTTTTTGATTAAGATTTTCCCATTCGTTAATCGGCTCTGAAGAAACATAAATACCGTGCTTCGGAGCGGGAATTTTATTGTAATCAAAGAGACGTCCAACTTCTTCAATCAGATCCACTTCGCGTTCTAAATCCGGGCGGAAGGTTGGAATCTCCAATGTAATGGTATCATCATCCCAATTGACTTCCTTCAGTTCAAGACCTTCCAGAATTGTCGCAATGGTTGAAATGTCGAAGTCGGTTCCCAACAGACGGTTGGTGTAGCTTTTTCTGAGAGTAAGCTGGTGCGTTTCTGTTTTATTTGGGTGTATATCTACTGTTTCCTCAGAAATCTCCCCGCCTGCAACCTCAGCAATGAGTTGAGCAGCGCGTTCTGCCGCAATGGCTTGAAGATTAGGGTCAATACCCCGCTCAAATCGATAAGAGGCATCGGTTTGCAAAGTTTGTTCTTTGGCCGTTCTGCGGATAGAGCCGGGATCGAAATAAGCACTTTCAATGAGGATGTCGGTAGTGTCATCTCCAACTTCAGAATCCACACCGCCCATTACGCCAGCTATGGCTACCGGACCTTCACCGTCACAAATAAACAAAGTTCCGGGTGTGCATTTACGTTTTACGTGATCAAGCGTTTCAAACTCAATTTCTTTGCTGAAATCTTTAACAACAATCTCTTTCCCGCGAATAGTTTTGTAATCAAACGCATGTAAAGGCTGCCCCAATTCATACATCACATAATTGGTTACATCCACCACATTATTAACCGGGCGCACACCAATGGCTTTCAGCTTATTTCGCAGCCAGCTTGGCGATTCTTTGATCTCAACACCTTTAACCATCTTTCCAACATACCGATGGCACTTTTCGGCATTCTCAATTTTAATGGTGATGTCTTCGGAATTCTGAACAGTTTTACCGGATGATATTTCCGGTTTCTTAAGATCAATATTAAGAGCAGCAGCCAAATCGCGTGCAACTCCCAAATGGCAGGTGGCATCCGGCCGGTTCGGGGTAATAGCAATGTCTATAATGGTATCTTCATAAAGATCAAAGATCTCAGAAATGGGCATTCCCACTTTCAGGTCTTCATCCAGCACCATTATGCCTTCATGATCGGTTCCAAGCCCAAGTTCGTCTTCGGCACAAATCATCCCTTCAGAAACTTCACCCCGAAGCTTCGCCTTTTTGATTTTCAGGAATGAACCGTCATCCAGTTTAATGGGTAGGGTAGAGCCGACGGTAGCAACGGGTACTTTTTGTCCGGCAGCCACATTCTTGGCTCCGCAAACGATCTGGGTTTGGGAGTTGCCCAGGTATACATCACAAATCTGAAGCCGGTCGGCATTGGGATGTGCTCTTACCTCAAGCACTTCTCCGACAATTACTCCTTCCAGAGAACTGCCAAAAGACTCAACTTCTTCGACTTCCAGTCCGATGAGCGTTAGTTTTTCTGCGGTTTCTTCCGGTGAGAGTGGAAGATCAATAAATTCTTTAAGCCAGTTGTACGATACTTTCATTAAAGCGGGGGAGGTATTTAGTTAAACTGTTCGAGGAAGCGAATGTCATTTTCATAGAAGGTACGGATGTCGTCAATCCCGTGTCTGAGGATGGCGATACGTTCAACACCCATGCCCCAGGCAAAGCCGGTGTACTTCTCAGGATCTACACCCGAATGCTTGAGTACATTGGGATCGACCATGCCGGAACCTAAAATTTCCAGCCACTTGCCATCTTGTTCCGATCCCCACCAGATATCCATCTCAAGGCTGGGTTCGGTGAAGGGGAAGAATCCCGGACGAAGTCGGTACTTCACATCGGTGCCAAACATCAGCTTGGCAAAGGTGATAAGGGTTTCCTTCAGGTCAGCGACGCTTACGTTTTCATCTATATATAAAGCCTCTACCTGGTGAAATAAGAAATAAGACTTTGGTGAAACGGCTTCATTCCGGTACACACGTCCAGGCATAATAGCCCGGATAGGAGGTTCCGTATTTTCCATCAGCCGAATTTGAACCGGCGAAGTATGCGTTCGAAGAACCAAATCCTGAACATCGGGATCATCACTCTTCTTTATAAAAAAGGTGTCCTGTTCATCCCGTGCAGGGTGATTCGGGGGGAAATTCAGGGCGGTAAAATTGTGAAAGTCGTCCTCAATTTCCGGTCCGTCTGCAATAGTAAATCCAAGGCGGTAGAAAATAGATTTCATTTCCTCCAAAGTCTGAGTAAGCGGGTGCAGTGAACCTAATGGATAGGAAGGAGGAGTGAGGGTAATGTCGTCTTTGGCACTCAGGTCTTTGCTTTCATCTTGCTCGAGTGCGGCTTTGGCTTCTTCAAATTTCGATTCAGCCAGCACTTTCACTTGGTTCATGGCCTTTCCAACTTCAGCCCGCTCTTCCTTGGGAACTTTCCCCATATTCTTGAACATAGACTGTACTTTCCCGTTTCGGGATAAGAATTCAAGACGGAATGCTTCAAGCTGCTCCTCATCAGTTATGGAAAAGCTGTTAATTTCTTCCTGTAATGCTTTTATATCATTAAGCATGAAATGTGATTTTTTAAATGAAATCGCTTTGACGCCAACCGCCATAAGCGAAGGCTTAATATCTATCATCGTAGGGGCAATTCATGAATTGCCCCTACGATGATAGGATGGTAAAATTAGTTCCCAAAAATAAAAAAACCGGCAAACCTTATAAAAAAGATCTGCCGGTTTATACCGTTTAATATATGCAATTAAGCAGTGGCTTCCTTAACAATAGCAGCAAACGTATCTGCATCGCGTACGGCAAGATCTGCAAGTACCTTACGGTTGATCTCCATATTCTTGGTCTTCATCCCGTGGATGAGTTTAGAATAGGTTGTACCGTTGAGTCTTGCTGCCGCATTGATGCGGGTGATCCATAATCGACGGAAATTACGTTTACGATTCTTGCGATCTCTGTATTGGTAGAGAAGTCCTTTCTCTACGGCATTCTTCGCAATGGTGTAAACGTTCTTACGCTTGCCCCAGTAACCTTTCGCTTGATCAATGATCTTTTTGCGACGGCGACGGGAAGCCACCAAATTTAATGAACGTGGCATTTTGTCGTTAGTTTAAAAATTAAGATTGATAAGGCAGCTGTCTTTTGATAGACTTTTCATCGGCTTTGTCAACCAATGTGTCTTTTCCAAGCTGTCTTTTTGTTTTACTACTTTTCTTTGTCAGAATGTGACGCTTGTAAGCTTTCTTACGCTTAATTTTACCGGAACCGGTAACTTTAAACCGCTTTTTAGCACCACTATTACTTTTCATTTTTGGCATGGAAATCCACCAACTTTTGTGAAAATTTAAAGACTTATAAAATAGGGAGATTTGTATCCCTGTGCAACGAAGGAATTAACTTTTAGATGGGGCGAGCATCATGATCATTCTGCGGCCTTCCATGTTAGGCTTACTTTCAATCTTGCCTACATCAGAAAGGTCTTTAGCAAGCTGCAGAAGCAATAATTCGCCTTTTTCAGTGTAAAGCATATCTCGTCCACGGAACTGTACAGTTGCTTTCACCTTGTCGCCACCTTCCAAAAATTCTCGTGCGTGGCGGGTTTTGAATTCAAGATCATGATCGTCCGTGTTCGGACGGAAGCGCAATTCTTTAACAGATATGGTATGCTGTTTTTTCTTCGCTTCTTTCTCTTTTTTCTTTTTCTCGTACATAAATTTCCCATAGTCAATCACCTTGCAAACCGGGGGCTTGGCTTTTGGGGCGACCTCTACGAGATCCAAATCATACGATGCAGCTATCTGCAGGGCGCGTTCAGCTGTCGTAATTTCATGCTCTTCGTCAGGTTTGATAACCCGAACCTTAGCAGCATTGATTTCTTCATTAATTCGAGGACGATCCTCGTTTTGTGGTCGTCTCTGATAACTTCTTCTTGCGATAGTAACCTCGTTGTTTAGTTAGTCTTTAGGTAAAGCTTTTGTTTGAATTTCTTCGTTTATGTCTGAAAGAAAATCAGAAAAATTGAAAGTTCCAATATCGCCTTTTTTATGGCGGCGAACGGAAACAGTTTCATCTTCTACTTCCTTACTTCCCACTATTAACATATATGGGATCTTACTCGTTTCAGCATCCCGGATTTTTCCTCCGATCTGCTCACTTCGGGAATCCAGTTCAACCCGAACCCCAAGTTCATTCAATTTCTCATAGCAATATTCAGCATACGCATTTTGTTCATCAGATATGGGAAGAATGCGTACTTGTTCCGGAGCCAGCCACAGCGGGAAGTTTCCGGCAAAATGTTCAATCAGAATACTGGTGAACCTTTCCATCGATCCAAAAGGCGCACGGTGAATGATAACCGGCCGGTGCTTCTCATTGTCTGAACCGACATAGGTCAGGTCAAATCGTTCAGGCATTACATAATCGACCTGAACAGTACCAAGCTGCCACTTGCGTCCAATTGCATCACGGATTATAAAATCGATTTTTGGTCCGTAAAAGCTGGCCTCGCCGGGAGCTACATGATAGTCGAGCTCCATTTCGTCGGCTACTTCCCGAATCTCTTTTTGTGCGCGATCCCAGTATTCGGTGTTGCCTCCATATTTTTTCTCGTTGTCATCACGATAGGAGAGACGGATATCGACCGGCATCCCAAATGTGTTAAATACAAACTGAGTGAGTTCAATGGTATGCTTAATTTCCTGTTTCAGCTGGTCGTGCGTGCAATAAATATGAGCATCATCCTGGGTAAATCCCCGAACTCTTGAAAGTCCGCTTAACTCACCTGATTGTTCGTAGCGATACACCGAGCCGAACTCAGCCAATCTGAGGGGCAGGTCGCGGTAACTGCGCAAATCATTGGAATAAATCCGGTGATGGTGCGGGCAGTTCATCGGCTTCAACATGTACTCTTCATCATCTACCTGCATAGGGTTGTACTGCGAATCCTGATAATACGGATAGTGCCCGGATGTCTTATACAACTCAATATTTGCAATATGCGGGGTGATGACCTCTTTATAGCCGCGCTTTTTTTGCTCATCACGGAGAAATGCCTCCAGCGTTCGGCGAAGTACCGTTCCATTGGGGAGCCACATCGGTAAGCCACTGCCTACCATATTGTCGATCATATAAATGCCGAGCTCTTTACCGAGCTTTCGGTGATCCCTTTTTTTGGCTTCTTCCAAACGGGTGAGATGCTCTTCCAGCATTTTCTGCTTGGGAAAGCTGATACCATAAATACGAGTCAGCTGTTTACTTTCATTATCTCCTCTCCAATACGCTCCGGCCAGGCTGGTGAGCTTAACCGCTTTCACATCTCCGGTATTGGGGATGTGCGGGCCACGACAAAGATCGGTGAAATCACCCTGTGTGTAAAAAGTAATGGTGCCGTCTTCCAGATCTTCAATCAGGTCCACTTTATATTCATTACCTTTTTCTTTGTAGAAATCGAGGGCTTCCTGCTTCGTTACTTCCTTTCGGTCAAACTCATTTTTTTTACGGGCCATCTCGATGAACTTGTCTTCAATCTTTGACAAGTCTTCCTGGGAAATCTGCTTATCACCAAAATCGATGTCGTAATAGAATCCACTTTCGATGGGCGGGCCAATTCCGAATTTGGCTTCGGGGTACAGTTCCTGTACGGCTTCCGCGAGCAGGTGAGCAGAGGAATGCCAGAAGGTGTACTTGCCGTCTTCACTGTCCCAGGTATTGATAGCTATCTCCGCATCTTTGGTAATGGGACGATCCAGGTCAATAATTTCACCATCCACGGTAATACTAAGAGCGGCACGGGCTAAGCCGGATGCTATAGACTTCGCTACTTCTAATCCTGTGGTTCCTGATGAATATTCTCGTTGACTTCCGTCGGGTAATGTAAGCGTAATTTTTTGGTCTGCCATTCAGTGTTTTATTCTCAGAATTTCTTTAACAGTGGAAGATAAAAAAAATAGTATGTACACACAGGCTTATTCTGCTGATTAATTTACATTAAAAGGATTGGATTTGATGGCTCAGAAATGTGATATTCGTTCGGCAATGAATTTAAATCTATAGCAGTACATGAATTTTAATCCCGGAGAAAGCTTCTTCGATGCTCAGCCTATGTTCGTTTGCGAGCAGGCTACCCTCAAGATTTTAGATGTAAACAGTGCGGCCACTGAGATTTTAGGATATAAAAAAAAGAAGTTCTTAAAGAAAAGAGTAATTGACTTCGGGGAGCAGAAATCAGGTAAAAAGATAAAGGATGAAATCCCTATACCTGCTAAAAAGTCTGCAGATAAGATTTGGGTGTTTAAAACAAAAGACGGAAAGGATCTGTACTTTCAGCTTTCTGCTCACCTCATCAACTATAAAGGGCGGCCCGCTAAACTGGTAATAGCTCATAACTTCTCTGAAATTGTGGAAGGGAAGAGAGATGAAAAGAAATTACTGTCCAGTCAGCTCGACCTGAACAACTTTCCGTTGGCTGAAATTGAATGGGATGCATCCCTGAATATCATTCGCTGGTCAGAAAAAGCCGAAGATCTTTTTGGATATACCGAGGAAGAAGCCATCAACGAGAAGAGGCTGCTGGAAAAGTTCATCCATGAGGATGACCTGGATTATGTGCGAGACACCATCAAGGAAACATATAAGAATGGCCAAAAAGACGTTTCGGTAATCAACAGAAACATTACCAAAAACGGAGATGTAATTTACTGCGAATGGTATAACTCGCTGCTGTACAATTCAGATGGGGATGTGGTGGCCATGTATTCTCTTGTGCACGATGTTACCGACCGCGAAGAAGCCTTAGATGATGCCAAACGCAGCATGATGAGCTACCAGGATTTGTTCAACTCCATAAGTGATGCCATCTACCTGCTGGACAAAGATGGAGTGATTATTGAGGCCAACGAGGGACTCGAAAGCACCTTCGGCTACAAAAGAACCGAGGTAGTAGGTAAACACAACCGAATGCTTTCAGCTCCGGGTAAGTATGATGAAGATCAAATTAAGGAAATCCGTGAGCGGGCTTATGACGGACATCCCGGCAAATATGAAGGATGGGGCAAACGGAAGAACGGCGAAATATTCCCCACCGAAGTGTTGGTAAATACCGGTAATTATTTTGGTGAAAAAGTCATTATAGTGATTGAGCGGGATATTTCTGACCGGAAAGAATCGGAAGAAGCACTTAAGCAGCGTGAAGGGTTATTCAGCAAGCTCTTTAACTCATCACCTATCGGTATTGCCCTGTTAAACGAGCATCGTGAAGTTGAAATGGTTAATGATGGCTTTGAGCAACTGTTCGGGTATCGCGAGAATGAACTGCAGGGGCTGGAGCTGGATAAGTTAATCGTCCCTGAAAAACGACACGATGATGCCGTTCGGCTCACTGAGAGTGCAAAGGTAACCGAAGTAACAGAGAAGCGAATCCGTAAAGACGGCACCATCCTGGATGTGATCATTTACGCCGTTCCGGTAGTAGTAGAAAAAAGCGTGGTAGGTATTTATGGTATTTATGTGGACATCACCGACCGGAAGAAGGCTGAGGAGCAGGTTCGAAAATCACTGCGGGAAAAAGAAATGCTGCTGGCGGAAGTCCACCACCGCGTGAAGAACAACCTTGCCGTAATCACCGGCTTGCTGGAGTTACAATCCTATTCTGCCAAAGATGAAAACGCCAAGCGAATTCTCAAAGACAGCCAGATGCGGGTTAATTCCATCGCGATGGTGCATGAGAAGCTCTACCAGAGTGATGACTTTTCGGAGGTGGACATCAACCAGTATTTTGAAGAACTGACCGATGTAATCCATAAAACCATGAAACGGTCGGATGTGAGCGTAAACATTGAGCTGGATATTATTCCGGTTAAACTCCCCATTATTCAGGCTATTCCCTGTGGTTTACTGCTAAACGAAATCATCACCAACAGCTACAAACATGCTTTTTCCGGCAGAAAGAGCGGTAATATAACGGTGAGCCTTTCCCGGCCGTGCGACAAGCTGCTGCTTCAAATTCAAGACGATGGAGTTGGTCTGCCTGAGCAACCCCAGGCCAGTATCCATACTTCTTTGGGAATGACACTCATCAAAACACTTTCCAAGCAGCTAAATGCTTCATTTGATTATCGCAGCGAGGATGGAGCCATTTTTGAATTCAAGTTCGAGAAGAGCAGCGAAGAAGAGGAGTAGAAAAGGAAGGAAGTGATTTCCCAAAAGTAAATGTGCGACCTACTGGATTCGAACCAGTGACCTCTGCAATGTCAATGCAACGCTCTAACCAACTGAGCTAAGGTCGCAAGATCAGTAAATAAACAGCTCCAAATATAGGGAGCTTTCGGGGAGTAACACAACGGGGAACTGTGATTAGTTTGATGTTTGGGATGAACTGTGATTTTAGTTTCCTTTTTAAATTCAGCAAAAGTCGTCATCCTGAATTTAATTCAGGATTTGAATAAGATATGTAGTTGGATAGGACATGAAATTTCTCCCCCTGTGGATTAGGAAATAAGCTAAAACATGTTTCTGCATTGAGGTAAAGCAGCCAAATTATTCCGGTATGCAAGCGATGGGGTTCAGCCCTTCGCTCCCTAAGCGTTGCCGTGAACGACTCGCTTGTACACCTGAAGACAACAAGCCGAACTACCAGCTGTGCCTATGCCGGATAAGGAGTCAAAAATCACATCATCGGGGTGTACAATTGTATGAACAAACCCGTATCTTTGGCGTTCACTACAATAGTTATTTGGCATGATCAATCGAAGACAAGTACGAGAAACGGTTCTCAAAGCAATTTACGCACTCCAACTCGGCAAAGATTCTACCCAGCACGTCGCCGACACCATTATCAAGAAAGCAGACTTCACCAAAGAGAAAGACCTTCGCCGTTTCGCTGAGAAATTATTTTTCGAAACTATCGATCATGAAGAAGAACTGGACGAAGTAATTGTCGATCACATCAAGAACTGGGATATAAACCGGCTGGCCTTAATTGACCGCATGATCCTGAAAATGGCCATTTGCGAGTTTATCTATTTCGAAGAAATTCCCACCAAAGTAAGCATTAACGAGGCCATCGAACTGGCTAAACGATACTCAACAGCTAAGTCGGGACGGTTCATAAACGGAATTTTAGATGCTGCTTTGAGCGATTTGAATGAAAAAGGACGCATTAATAAAAAAGGGCGAGGACTCATTCAAAAAACGTTGGGAAATAATTAAAGAACATGGCATCACATCCTGAAATTATAGCAATTGGCGACATTCACGGGTGTGCAGAATCTAATGAAGCACTGCTTAACACACTTGATGATACTTACAACAATAAACCGACTTACGTATTCCTGGGAGATTATACGGATCGCGGTCCCGACTCCCGGCGGGTGGTAGAACAGCTTATTGAATTTGACCAGAATCATGAGTGTGTTTTTCTGACCGGCAATCATGACCAAATGCTGCTGGACGCCTACGAAAAAGGGGAATGGAATTTATGGCTGAGCAATGGTGGAAATACCACTTTGAGTAACTACGATTCATCCCCGGGCGACTTTGACCTGCCGGAGGAGCATTACGAGTTTTTCAAAAACACCGTGCTGTACTGGGAGACCGAAGATTATTTTTTTGTGCACGGTGGCATATCTCCCGATTTGACGATTCAGGAAAACCTGGAAAGTAAATACGAGCGTGATCAGTTTATCTGGCAGCGCGATCATGTGTATGCGCGCAAGAATGTGTGGGAGAAAACGGTGGTTTTTGGTCATACTCCGGTAAAGGAACCCATTGTAGAACCAAACATGCTGGGCATAGACACCGGCTGTGTGTATAAAGAAAGAGGCTATGGCGTTTTAACGGCTGTGGCTCTCCCCGAAACCAAATTTATTCAACAAGAAAGTTTAGACTTTTAAAATTCAAATAATCCGTACATGAGCTTAAGATGTGGAATTGTTGGGCTACCCAACGTAGGTAAATCAACCTTATTTAATGCCCTGAGTAACGCCGGAGCCGAATCAGCTAACTTCCCTTTTTGTACCATCGACCCGAATGTGGGCATGGTTCCAGTCCCCGACGACAGACTACATATACTTGCAGAGCTGGCTGAATCCAAAAACGTGCTGCCGGCAACCATCGAGTTTGTGGATATTGCAGGTTTGGTGAAAGGAGCTTCGGAAGGAAAAGGGAAGGGGAATGCCTTTTTATCTCATATCCGTGAAGTTGACCTGATCCTGCATGTAGTTCGTTGCTTTGATGATAATGATATCATTCACGTGGAAGGAAGCGTTGATCCAGAGCGGGATATTCGCATCATTGAGGAAGAATTGATTCTGAAAGACCTGGAATCGGTTGAAAAGCGGGTTGAAAAGCTGAAGAAAGAAGCTAAAGGCGGCGATAAAGCCAAAGTAGCCCAGTTAGAGATCGTTCAAAGGCTGGCGGATCATTTGGGAGAAGGCAATTCAGCCCGGACTTTCGAAGTCTACAAAGAAGAGCGGGAAGCCTACAAAGACCTGTTCCTGCTATCCGACAAGCAGGTGCTTTATGCCTGTAACGTTGGAGAATCTGACCTGGAAGACGGGAATGAATATGTAGATACCGTCAAGGAGATTGCTTCTGAGCACGACGATGAAACTGTAATGTTTTGTGCTAAGATTGAAGCTGAAATCGCCGAGCTGGATGAAGACGAAAAGGAAATGTTCCTGGAAGAATTAGGCGTACCAAGTGCAGGTTTAGACCGATTAATTAAAGGAGCCTTCAAAGAGCTTGGGTTGATTACGTACTTCACAGCAGGACCTAAAGAAGCGCGTGCCTGGACCATCAAAAAAGGGACTAAAGCCCCACAGGCAGCCGGGGTCATACACACCGATTTCGAAAAAGGATTTATCCGTGCCGAGACTATTGCTTTCAAGGACTATGAAGAACTCGGATCAGAAAAAGCCGCTCGCGAAGCCGGAAAAATGCGTCAGGAAGGAAAGGAGTATGTGGTGCAAGACGGTGATGTACTGCTTTTCCGTTTTAATGTTTAATGATTTAAGCTCTACATAATTTCATAGACATCCTTTTAAGTCTGGCCGGGTTTGGCTTTCTTTGTGATGAATTTTATTTCATACCACAGAGAAGGCATCCAATGAAAAAAACTATTTCCACACTCATCCTTGCTTTTAGCTTAATTAACTTTTTTGCGGGCGCAGGAGAACTTCAGGCTCAAAACAATGAAGATCTATTGATTCTGAACGGAACCGTCGTAGATGGAACCGGGGAAGATGCTTATCAGGCAGATGTATTAGTTCGGGGTGATTCCATCCATACCATTGGTAAGATCAGTCCGGCTACCCTTCAGGGAATACGAATGATAGATGCATCAGGGAAAGTGGTAGCTCCCGGATTTATTGATATGCATGCTCACGGAAATCCAATTAGAACACCGGAATTTGAGAACTTCCTGTCGATGGGTGTTACTACTATTCTGCTTGGTCAGGATGGTTCCTCACCTGCAAGTGGTTCTCTTGCTGATTGGTTTGAAGAGGTGGAAGCTGCAAAACCGGCGGTTAATGTAGCTGCATTAGTGGGGCATGCCACTCTTAGAAGATCGGTAGGTTTGAACGAAGACAAAGAAGTATTTGACCGTGATATCGAGCGAATGCAAACGAAGCTACGAGCTGACCTGACAGCCGGTGCCTTTGGGATGAGCCTTGGACTTGAATACGTGCCGGGGCTTTATGCTAAGCCCGATGAACTAACTGCTCTATCCAAAGTTGTAGGAGAATTTGACGGGATCGTAATGAGTCATATGCGAAGCGAAGACGACTCTCGGATAGCTGAATCTTTAGAAGAATTGGCTGAGTTGGGGCAATATGCCCGCGTTCATGCATCTCACTTTAAAGTCGTTTATGGAAAAGGAGAAGAGCGGGCTGAAGAAGTACTGAATCAGATAGAGTCGTACAATCGGGAAGGAATAACTTTCACTGCAGATACCTATCCGTACGCAGCCAGTTACACCGGAATTGGGATTGTGTTCCCAACCTGGGCCAAAACAGAGAAAGAGTGGAAGGCCATCATGAAGGAGAATCCTGCGCTGCTGCGGGAGTTTCTGGAATCGAAAGTGGAACAGCGAAACGGCCCGGATGCAATTCTGTTCGGGTCAGGTACATATGCCGGCCAAACACTGGCTGAAGCAGCAAAAGCCGAGGGTGTAACTCCCATTGATTTTCTGCTTCAAATGGGTCCAAATGCAGGATCAGCCGCTCATTTTGTAATGAATGAAGAGCTGCAAGGTCGTATTGCCATAACGGATGGAGTGATGATTAGTTCGGATGGGAGTCCGGGTATGCGTCACCCAAGAGGTTACGGCAGCTTTGCCAAGATCATCCGAAAATATGTGGTCGAAGATCAATCCCTTTCCATAGAAGAGGCCGTTTATAAGATGTCGGGGCTGTCAGCACAAACACTTGGAATAACTGATCGGGGTGTACTTCAAACCGGCAATAAAGCGGATATCGTGATTTTTGATCCGGAACAGGTTCAGGATAAAGCCACTTTCTCATCACCTCACAAGCCGGCCACCGGATTTGAGTGGGTGATTATTAACGGACAGGTAGCAAAATCAGGAAGCGAATTTAGTGAACACAGAGCCGGAGTGGTTTTGAGGGATGATAAATGAAAAAGGCAGAGTGATCAGTACCATTTTGATACATCACCCTTCCAATAAATCATTTCTCAGTTTTTATTATTTCAGGTAGGTCACTTTAATTTTTTTGGATGCTTCAGGAGTTTGAACGCTCACCAAATATACACCGGTCGCAATATTTGCATTGCTCAGGCTGAGGTCCCAATTAACGGTAAAGGATTTCATTCCATTAAATTGGGCTGTATTGAGTGTTGCTACTACTTGTCCAAGTAAGTTGTAGACCACGATTCTGCTGTTTGAGGCGTCCCATGGCTGTGAAAGGCTGACTTCTATATTCACATTGGGGTTAAATGGATTCGGGTAAGCTTTAAGGGCAGTGATTTCATATGTATCAGGATTGTCTCCATCTTCAATACTTACGATTTCTCCTCCATCATCTTCATCGTTGATGAGCACGGTATCTTCAGGGAGTATAGATAAGAAAGAGGTGTACTGAGACATTAACCTATTCTCGATACTGTAATCTATGATGGTTGCAATCTCCTCATTATTGGGAGAGGCTTTCTCCAGTTTATCGATATTTCTTCCCATCCAGTATCTCTTTAAGCTGCTGTCAACTTCAGTGCTCTCATTGATAACTATTTGTTCATTAAAAACAGTATCTCGGATTGAACCTGTGAACTGAATAGTCAGCGGTAAATCCCCATAATATTGCCCTGTTTGTACAAAGGTTGAATTGATGGGAAGTTTCCCACTGTCTTCATTCATGAAATTTGCATAGGTGAACCCATTAGCGAAAGTAGGATACACCGTGTAATTGGTTATGCTGCCCTGCAGATTTGCGAAAGCCGGGCTAAAACGGGCGTTAACATCCCAATAATCCTGAGTGTTAAATAACTCACCGCCACTCTCTCTTACAAATATTCCGTAAAGGTATCCGTTTCCAACATAATTAACTCCGTTGCGGTATCGGTATTGGAAATCCTTATCCTGAACATCAAGGATAGTCGTTTTTGGTAAATCATTTTCCGCATACTCCAGTATTGATTCGGAAAAGGCGTTTGCATCCTGGAAATCAATATAGGTGTCAGAGCTTGAAATCAGCATAAGCTCGCCGGTTTCTTTTTCGCTTACAAAATCGATTCCACCTACCAGTATATCATCCAGATTGCTGACCGATAAAATATCAGAGGTATCTATTTCGTCAAATACACTGTCGATCTTGGCATCGGTTGCCTGAATCCAATCCTGAGAAAGGACCTGGTCTGAAACGCTTGAGTACAAAAAGTTGAAGTAGTCTGTTTCCTCGAAATTTTGTTTCAGCTGAACCTTGATTTTATCAAGCAGTTCGGTCTTGGTAACAGAAGTGTTTGCTTGGGCATAGTCGAGCATCACGACTATGTTTTTGGATGCTGTTACGTCCAGCACCTGTTTAGGGATAAAAGAAAGGCTATAATATTTACCTGTTTCATCTTCATAATTGGATAGGAAAATATTGGAGTTGCTTTCTTGCTCCACGTTAAGGCTTAGGGAGGAGGAAGCAGACTCAGCATCTACTTGAGCTTCCCAATAAGTTCTCCCCAAGGTGTCCGTTCCTGATGTAAAAGTGGCATCCTGAGAATCAGATACTTCTAACGCCGGGCTTTCAGCTTCGGTAAAATACCGGATCACCGGGTCTTCTACCGTATTTTGAGCAAGCTGATGGAATTTTGTTGGAAGCGGGATAGAAGTTTGAGTTCTCAGCTGAGTATTTGGGACCAGAAAGCTGATTTTGAGTTTCCGTATCTGCGATCTTGTAAATGGATAAACCCTCAGTTCGTATGAAGTGGGACTGTTTTTAAATAGAATAGCAGGATCTTGCTGTCGATTTACAATTCCCTCATAAACACGATTTGCTGTCCAGCGATCTATTATATGAGCTACCAGTATCTGATCCTCAAACCAAAGCCATAAATCAGATATGGTAATCTGATCACTTAATTCAAAAAAAGCGAACATTTCGAGTAGTTCATTCTGAGAGAAATAGTTGGAGTCGGTGGCTGCAAATGAGACAAAGAGTTCAATTTCCGAGAAGTTTCCTTTTGGGTGAATCTCGAATACAGTTTCATGTACATCAACCGGAACATTGTCCCACAAACGGTCGGGATTTGCCATTCGCATTTCCTGGTATTGAGCGAAAGTCAGAGAAGGGATGAGGGCGAGTAGAAAGATAAGTGATCGCATATGGATGAATAAGTTTAAAGTTCTCTTGTTCACTTATTGTAATGAAAAGAATTAAATTATTCACCTCTTATGTAAATGTTTTATAGAGGTTTTTAAATAAAGAAGAGTATTGAAACTGCCGCCAAAAACATCATAAAGATAGAAGATGAGCATCTGCGATTTAAAACTTTCAATGGTAAACGCTATCTATCTTCTTGCGCAATGTCTCTTTCGTCTCCTCATCACAAAAAGCAGCATCTATAGCGTGGTGGTTAACACGAAGAAAGTGTTCGGGTTCCCAGTTAAAGTGCTTATTCAAAGAAGAATACTCTTCATTCAGAGAAACATTGGAAATTGTACGTCCGTCTGTATTGATACTTAGAGAATTTCCCCGTTCGTAGATTTCATTGACCCGGTGATTGGCCACTGAATCATAAATCCCGGTTTGCACGTTACTGGTGGGGCACACCTCCAGGTGTATATCTTGCTGTTTGAGGTGATCCATGAGTGTGTCGTCTTCCAGGCTTCGCACGCCATGACCAATTCGGGAAGGATAGAAATTCTGCAAAACGTCCCTTACGCTTTCCGCTCCGCAGGCTTCCCCGGCATGGGCTGTGCAGGGAATGTTGTTTCGATCGGCGTATTCAAAAGCTTTGATGTGGTTATCAATCGGCAGGGTTTCATCGGCGGCAATATCAAAACCGGTAACACGGCTGCCTTTAAATTGTTCCACGAGCCGCACGGTTTGCATGCTTTGTTCTTCTGTAAAATGCCGAAGTGTGCACAATATAATTCTCGCTTCAATACCCGTTTCATTTATGCCTTTGGCAGTGGCTTCATCTACAGCTTGCACAACCTCTTCTGCGGTCAAACCCTTTTTACAATGCTGAAGCGGGGCGAAACGGATTTCAGCGTAAATCACATGATCCTTTTTCAGCTGTTGGAACAGATCGAGAGTTACCATTTCCAACTGCTCTTTGGATTGCATGAGGGCTATGGGTTCCTGCGCACACTTCAGGTATTCATCCAAACTGGAGCAGTTGGTCGGAGCAATAAAATCTGATTTATATTGCTCCTGGGTTATTCCGGGACGTAATTGTTTAACAACATCAAAGCTTAAAGAGCAATCCAGGTGCAGATGTAATTCAATTTTTGGCAGCGACTTCAAATTCATTTAATGGGATGATATTCTAAGTATCAAAAAGAAATTGCATGGAAATGGCATTTTACCGGGGTGGATGATATGTAATCTATATTCGTAATTAGAATCAAAAAAAATTAGTTTCCATGTTCATTGTACACGTTCAAAATAAACAGATTCAATGTCTAAAAAACTTCTCTTTTTACTGGACGGAATGGCGCTGGCCTACCGTGCTCACTTTGCATTTATAAACAGCAGGCTGAAAAACTCGGAGGGCATTCCAACCGGACCCGTACTCGGTTTTGCAAATACCCTGGAGAAAATGCTTGATGAAGAGAAGCCGACTCATATTGCCGTAGCTTGGGATACGCACGAACCCACGTTCAGGCATGAAGAAGATGAGGACTATAAAGCCAATCGCCCGCCCCAGCCAGAGGAATTAACCATTGGAATTCCGCTTATCAAAGAAATGGTGAAGGCGTGGGGAATCACGAATATAGAACAGGATGGCTACGAAGCGGATGACATTATTGGAACCATCGCCAGCGGCGCAAACGCTGATGATGTGGATGTGATGCTGGTGACACCCGACAAAGATTTTATGCAGTTGGTGCACGATCACATTCGCATGATGAAGCCGGACAACAATAACGGTGGCTTCAATATTATCGATCGTGAAGGTGTGAAAGATTATTTCGGAGTGTATCCGGAGCAGGTAATTGATGTGCTGGCTATGATCGGCGATACCTCGGATAATATTCCGGGCGTGCCGGGAATTGGAAAGAAGGGAGCACCTAAGCTGATTAAGAAGTATGGGTCTTTGGAGAAAGCCATTGAAGATGCTCCTAATATCAGTGGAAAACGAGCCCGCGAAGGCTTGATGGAATATGGTGAGCAAGCCCTTCATGCCAAGTTTATGGTCACCATAAAAACCGATGTACCCGAAACTGAGGATTGGGAAGAACTGGAGTGGAAAGGGGCCGACAAGAAAGAACTGGGTTTGTTCTTCAAGCGAATGGAATTTCGAACCCTTACCAAGAAGTATTTGGGAGAGGAAGGTCCGGTTGCCTCAAAGGATGGAGATCAGGTTGACCTTTTTGGTTCATTTAAAGAGGAAGCTCCCAAGCAGGAGCTGGATGAGGATAAGGTAAACTATGAGTTGGTGAACTCTCTGGATGAGGTGAAGAAGCTTGCCGAACAGTTCAAAGAAAAAAAGGAATTCTGCTTTGACACGGAAACCGACAGCCCCGATCCTGTTTCAGCCGGACTGGTAGGGATTTCACTCACAGCCACTCCCGGAACCGGCTATTACATTCCGGTGAACGTAGAAGGAGGACTGGATGAAAAGGAAGTCATAGAAATTCTTCGTCCGTTGTTCGAAAATGAAGAGTCAACCAAGGTGGCACATAATTATAAATTCGATTACCTGATGCTGAAGCGAGCCGGAATCGAAATTAAGGGGAAAGCTTTTGATACTATGGTTGCTGCTTACCTGATTGATGCCAATCAGCGCCTGAAAATGGATGAGCTTGCAAAGAGTTTGTTGAACTATAAACCCGTTCCCATCGAAGAATTGATTGGAAAAGGGAAGAAGCAGATTTCAATGGCAGAGCTGAAGCCGGAAGACGTATATTTGTATGCCTGTGAAGATTCCGATATCACCCTGCGCTTGTATGAAATTCTAAGCGACAAGCTGAAGGAAGACGAGCTGGAAGAGATAGCCTACACCGTAGATTATCCGCTGATGGAAGTGCTGGCTGATATGGAGTATAAAGGCGTAAAGCTGGATACCGATATGCTGGCGGCCTTTTCCAGGGAACTGGACAAAGACCTGAAGGAACTGGAAAAACAGATTTATGACAAGGCGGGAGAGGAGTTTAACATCAATTCTCCACAGCAGCTGGGCACCATTTTGTTCGAGAAAATGGACCTGCCGGCCGGCAAGAAAACCAAAACGGGACAGTATTCTACGGCAGAATCTGTACTCACAAAGCTGGCTGCCAAATATGAAATGCCCAGCCTGATCCTCGATTACCGGCAGCTAACTAAACTAAAATCAACCTATGTGGATGCACTGCCGGAGTTGATCAATGAAGATACCGGTCGTATTCATACCGAGTTCAATCAAAGCGTGGCTGCGACAGGACGGTTGAGTTCTTCCAATCCAAACCTTCAGAACATCCCCATCCGAACCAAAAGAGGACGAGAGATTCGAAAGGCATTTATTGCGGAGGATGGATATAAAATCATGTCTGCCGATTACTCACAAGTTGAACTCCGGGTTATTGCACATATTGCCCAGGACGAGGCAATGATGGAAGCTTTTAAAAACAAAGAAGACATTCACTCCAGAACAGCAAAGGAAATATTTGACCTGGATTCTCTGGATGAAGTGACGGCCGACCACCGGCGTAAAGCCAAGGAAGTAAACTTCGGAATTCCTTACGGGGTGAGTGCCTATGGGCTGGCTTCACGTTTGGGAATTGAGAATAACGAAGGCAAAGAGATGATAGACCAGTATTTCGAGCGATTCCCGAACATTCTGAATTATATCAACGATACAAAGGAGTTTGCACGGGAGCACGGTTATGTGAAAACCCTGCTGGGTCGCCGCCGGTATATTCCTGACATCAAATCTGGGAACTGGAACGTGCGGGGCTTTGCCGAACGAACGGCTATCAATATGCCGATACAGGGAACGGCTGCCGACATCATTAAGCTGGCCATGATTAACATTCATCACTGGCTGAAGGACAACAACAAGAAAAGCCGTATGCTACTACAGGTGCATGATGAGCTGATCTTCGAAATTCACGAAAGCGAACTGGATGAAGTGCCTGCAAAAATCAACGAACTGATGGAAACTGCATTTGAGCTGGAAGTGCCGCTGGATGTTGATTCAGGAGTAGCTGGTAATTGGTTGGAAGCGCATTAACAGTTGTCAGTTTACAGTGATCAGTTGACAGTGGAGGTGAACCTTTCTATTAACGATCTGCTGATTTGCAAAGGTGAGAATAAGTGGAACAGGAGCTTCGACCTCGCTCCGGACGCTCTGCGTCGGGGCGGATGGTTATTGGATGGCTAATCATCATTCTTCCTTTAGCTAACCTTTCCAGAGTTATTAAGGCTTCAGTTTAGATTAACCTTCCCGGTTTAACTCTGGAAAGGTTACAAATGCCCACATCTTAATACCGAAAAAAGGCGGAACATTTTGGCTGATAAATCATGTTAGGTCGGCATGAATATCAATACAGACTACGATGTAATTATTGCCGGCTCCGGGATGGGTGGAATGAGTGCCGGCGCCATGCTGGCCAATGCCGGATATAAAGTACTTATCCTGGAGAAGGCGCATGCCCCGGGCGGTTGTTCTTCTTCTTATTTTAGGAAAGGGTATGTGTTTGAATCCGGTGCAACCACGCTCATCGGTTTCGATGAAAATCAGCCGCTCTGGAAGCTGGAAAAAGAAACCGGTATTCACATTCCACGAGAAGAAATTACGCCAAGCATGTCGGTGTGGCTGGGTGGGGAACAACTGACGCGATACAAAGACCGCGAGCAGTGGATTCAGGAATGCATCCGTGTTTTTGGCAATGCAAACGGGCAGCGTGCTTTTTGGGAAGAGGCACTGGCCGTTTCTGATTTAGTGTGGAAGGTTTCGCTGAAGAACCCATTCTTTCCTCCCCAAAAAATATCGGAATGGGCACAGCTGGCTATCAATAATAATCCTTTGGACGTTTGGGTGCTTAAATATGCGTTTCAATCAGTGGAAGATGTCATGCAAAAGTACGGCGTGGATACCCCCAAATTTCGCCGATTCGTGGATGAGCAACTGATGATAACCGCACAAGCTAAAGCACATCAAACACCATTCTTGTTTGGGGCGGCCGGACTGACCTACACCAATTATTCCAATTATTATGTGCCGGGCGGTTTGCTGGAGATGGTGAATACCATCCGTGCCTTTATTCATGAAAAGAGGGGAGCCCTTCATACCAAAGAAGGAGTGGAAATGATTGATCGGGATGGAGAGCAGTTCACGGTTCATACTCAAAATAAAAGAAAGGAAAAGTTTAGTTATCGGTCACCCATTGTAATCTCAAATATCCCGGTTTGGAATATGAGTGGAATTACCTCCGGTGATGTGAAGGAGTATTTTAAATCGGAATCCAAAGATTTCAACGATGCCTGGGGTGCGATCACGCTCGGGATCGCAACCACCGATACCTACCCGGATGATTTACCCTTGCATCATCAAATCCATTTGGAAGAAGGTAAAACGGTTCCGTTTACCAACTCGGACTCCATCTTTGTATCCATGTCTAAACGAGAGGATACGGATCGGGCGAAGGAGGGGAGTCGCACGTTGAATATTTCTACCCATGCTTCTCCGGAATTTTGGTACTCACTGAACGGGGAATATGAATCGGCAAAGCAACAGGTGGAAGAGTTTGTCGTTAAGAAACTCGCTGAAAAGTTGCCCGGATTTGCTGACTCAGAAATAGATGTTATACATACCGCAACACCGGTAACGTGGGAAAACTGGGTGTACCGTAAAAAAGGCAGGGTAGGTGGAATTCCCCAAAGTATGGCACGAAGCTTGCTCAATTGGACTCCCCACGAAACTCCGTTTAAAGGTTTGTATCTTGTTGGAGATACCACGTACCCGGGACAAGGAATTCCGGGCGTAACTTTGAGTGGAATCAACGTATATTCACGTGTCATCAAGAATCATCAATAAAGCAGAATTTTTTGGATAATTTTTCACCCAATACCCAGTTTTCAGTATTTCCGCCGGTAATTAAAAACCTTTTGATTATTAACGCACTGGCGTTCCTGCTCACCAAGCAGTTGTTTGGTTCCGGCTGGACTCCAATCGGTGCCGCAATTGCTCCGTACTTAGTCCTGAACCCGTTGGGAGAAGGCTTTATGCCGTGGCAGCTGGTAACCTATATGTTTTTGCATGCCGATCTCAGCCACATCTTCCTGAATTTGTTTGCTTTGTGGATATTCGGACAGGCTATTGAAAACCTCTGGGGCTCGAAACGGTTTCTCATTTATTATTTATTGACCGGAATTGGAGCAGCTATCATTCATATGTTTATTGGCGGATATTTCGCCTATACCTTAGGGGCATCCGGCGCAGTTTTTGGTATTTTGCTGGCCTTTGGGATGATGTTCCCCGACCGATATATCATGCTTTTGATTCCGCCTATACCGATAAAGGCAAAATACTTTGTGGGATTTTATGGGTTGTTTGAATTGTTCAATGGCTTGGCGATGCCTAACAGCGGAGTTGCACACTTTGCTCACTTAGGGGGCTTGGTGGTAGGCTTTATCCTGATTAAATACTGGGGACTTAAAAAACCGGAATACTATGGCTAACGGACCTTCTTTTTTTACCGGTGGAAATATGAATAGCGGCAACTACGATTCGTTTGGGAATGCTTTCAAACGAGGCTTTATGCGGATGCCGGTGGCTATCCGGACCATTATTGCCATTAATGCCGTGGTGTTTGTGATCCAAATGCTGGGAGGGCAGACATTGAATAACTGGGTGGTGCCAACCCTCGGCTTTGATCCATCTTTTCCGACCTTCTTAACCCAACCCTGGCGATTGGTTACCTACATGTTTCTCCATGGAGGGTTCTTTCATTTTTTATTCAATATGCTATGGCTTTGGTGGATGGGAAGAGCGGTGGAAGAAACATTGGGGCCGAGATCATTTACCGTGATTTATTTTGGAGCCGGAATATTGGGAGCTCTGCTTGATGCGGGTATTGCCCAGATATTCGGGACTGCGCTGGTAATTGGTGCCTCGGGGGCGGTTACAGGTATTCTGGTTGCTTTTGCGATGCTGTTTCCTACAGCTCCCATCATGCTGTTTTTATTTCCGCCCATTCAGGCCCGTTTCTTTGTGGCCGGATGGATTGCCATCGACATCTTGTTTCTTGGAAGTGCGGATGGGGTAGCCAGGCTTGTTCATTTGGGTGGAGCTCTGGGAGGATTTTTATTAGTGAAGGCGCATCAAAACGGAACGGACCTGAGTATGGTTATCCGTTACGTAGAATATATGTTTGGGAAAGTGAAACCGGCCGGTACATCCGGTTCCGGTTCTAAACGTCCGCGCAATAAGAATATGCATATTGTTCAGGATGCTGAAATTGTGGAAGAAATGGATCAGTCAGAACTGGATGCCATTTTGGAGAAAATATCAAAGAAAGGATATGATTCACTTTCTCAGGAAGAAAAACGAAAACTATTTGAATTAAGTAAGAAAGATTAGGGCATTATGTCGGCAATTAAGAGACGCAAATCAATACAGGTAATGGTTGGGCACGTACCCGTTGGGGGAGATGCTCCGATTGTGGTTCAATCCATGACAAACACCGATACAGCAGATATCGATGAGACGGCAGATCAGATTGAACATTTACACCGGGCCGGTTCCGAGCTGGTTCGTATCACCGTAAATAACGATGAAGCTGCTAAAGCTGTCCCACATATAAAAGAGAAACTGATGAACCGGGGAGTTACCGTTCCCATTATCGGTGACTTCCACTATAACGGGCACAAGCTACTGACTCAATATCCTGATATGGCCGAGGCGTTGGCCAACTTCCGCATTAATCCGGGAAACACTGGCACCAAAACCCGGGACGAAAACTTTACAACCATTGTAGAACAAGCCATCAGATATGACAAATCAGTTCGTATCGGGGTAAACTGGGGTTCACTGGATCAGCAGCTGCTTGCAGACAAAATGGATGCCAACAACGAATTGCCTAAACCAAAATCGGCTAAGGAAGTTATGTTGGATACCATGGTGGAAAGCGCCAAACGCTCATCTAAACTGGCCGAAGAAGTAGGACTTGCTTCCAATAAGATCATAATAAGTTGTAAAATGTCCGGCGTGCAGGATGTTATTACTGTGTACGAGCGTATAGCTAAAGAAGTGGATTACCCGCTTCATGTTGGGTTGACGGAAGCCGGAATGGGGATGAAAGGTATTGTAGCCAGTTCTGCAGCGTTATCTGTTATTTTACAACAAGGGATTGGAGACACCATCCGGGTTTCACTGACTCCACAACCCGGAGCAGATCGAGCATTGGAAGTTCAGGTAGCCCAGCAGATTCTCCAATCACTTAAAATAAGAAGCTTTATTCCGCAAGTAACCTCATGCCCGGGCTGCGGAAGAACCAAAAGCACCTATTTCCAGGAACTGGCTGAAGAAATACAGGATTATATTGTTGAATCTATGCCGGTGTGGAGGAAAGCTTATCCCGGTGTGGAAGAAATGGATGTAGCCGTGATGGGATGTGTGGTAAACGGACCGGGTGAATCCAGGAATGCAAATATCGGGATTTCTCTGCCCGGAACCTTCGAAGAGCCCAAAGCCCCTGTTTATGTAGATGGAGAACATTTCACTACGCTGAGAGGGGATAATATCGGTCAGGAATTCCAGGATATTCTGGATAACTACATTCAGAAAAATTACGGGAAGAAGAAAGCGGTAGAGTTTGAATAGATAAAAAACTTGTAAGCACTTTCATACATTCTCAGGATTTTGATCTCGGAAATGAAAAAAACTTACATTTTGATTTCATCCATCGAAAGAAGTGGTTAAAATTTCGAGATTATCTTTAGGTTAAAGAGCTGTTAATTAATTACTAATACTCAGCTAAATCACACCAATAAAATTGCCGGTTAGTCAACATTAGAAAAGCGGTTTTTTGAAAATAATCCTTGAAAATTTGTAAGCGCTTACATTACATTATATTTCAAGAACCGGAATAAATAATGTTGGATTAATGCGCTATCTCTTCATACTCTTTTTTAGCCTTACCACCGCGACTGCCTTTGCTCAATATGGGAAAATTCGTGGAGTAGTTACCGATTTTGAAACAGGGGAAACAATTATCGGTGCCAGTGTAATAATTGAAGGGACAACCAAGGGTGATGCAACCGATGTTAACGGAGAGTACATTATCACAGGTGTTGAGCCGGGCAGCTACAACTTGTTGGTTTCATACATTGGGTACAGCCAGACTACCGTACAAGATGTGCGTGTTTCCATTGATCTGACTACAGAAATTAATGTTGAACTTCGGGCTCAGGTATTGGAAGGGGAAGAGGTTACGGTTACCGCAGGGCGGGAATTAATCAGAAAAGATGTAACAGCAAGCCTTTCTTCAGTAACAAGCGATCAGATTGAAGCTATTCCCGTAGAAAATTTCTCAGAAGTTGTTGAGCTGCAAGCCGGTGTCGTTGACGGTCACTTTAGAGGAGGCCGTACCGGTGAGGTAGGATATTGGGTGGATGGAGTTCCCGTAACAGATGTTTTTGATGGCAGTCTTTCCGCCGGTGTTGAGAATAGCTCAGTTAAGGAAGTACAGGTGGTTACCGGTGCTTTTAATGCTGAATACGGGCAAGCCATGAGTGGAATCGTGAATATTGTGACCAAAGATGGAAGCAATAATTTTACAGGATCGGTAAATACTTTTTTGGGTGATTATGCTTCAACCCGTACAGATTTATACAGAGGTATAGGTCAGATTAACCCCATTGCTGTACGAAATCTTGAAGCAAGCCTTGATGGTCCTATCATTAAAGATAAATTGTTCTTTTTTGTGAGTGGCCGGTACTTTGGTAACGACGGCTGGTTCTACGGCCGGGAAGTGTTCGACTATAATGATGTCGGGATTAATTCACTCGGTCAGCTTGGGCTGGTTGATACTTTAGGCTCCGGTGATTCTTCATTAGTGAATATGAATCCCTATGAAAAACTGAATGCCCAGATGAAGTTAACCTGGCGTCCTGTTTCAGGGGTGAAGATTGCAGCTAATGCTATTTTTGGTGGAGAAGAGTTCCAAAATTACAATCATTCCGCTCAGTTCATGCCACAGTTTTCGCGGCAGGAGTTTACCAGGAATTACAGCGCCTACCTGAAAGGCACCCACACGCTTTCAAGCAATACTTATTATGATGTAAGCGTATCGAATACGTATAAAATGTATGAGTCGTACTTATTTGAAGACCCCAATGACTCAAGATATCTGCCGAATGATTATGCGGGATTCCGGGCAAGCAACATTACATCCAACTTTATAGTTGGGGGAACCGATAACGGACGCACCAGCCGGGAAACCAGCACGTTGATCGGTAAGTTTGATATTACCAGCCAGGTAAACAGCGCCAACCAAATTAAATCCGGTGTTGAGTACAGGTATCACACCCTTAAGTACAGCGATAAAACCTCTATCGTTAACAATCCTAATGGCGGGGTGGCAACCGTTTTTGTGAACTCGAAATATGATGTAAACCCTATTGAGATTTCCGGTTACATACAGGATAAGGTGGAGATCGGGAACCTGATTATTAATGCCGGAGTGCGTTTCGACTACTTCGATTCAAATTTCAAGGTATTTACAGACCCAACCGATCCTAATGTTGTATTTGAAGAGCAGCGTCCTGAGGATGAAAGTCAGGTATTTGAATCTTCAGAGCCAACCTGGCAATTCAGTCCCCGTTTAGGAATTGCTTTCCCGATTTCGCAGACCGGAGCTCTGCACTTTTCTTATGGTCACTTTTTCCAGATTCCAAACTTCAACCTGCTGTACCAAAACCCATTCTTCCGACTGGGAAGCGGGTCGGGACTTATTGGACTGCTTGGTAACGCAAACCTGAAGCCTCAGAAAACCATTAACGGTGAATTGGGATATAAGCAGGAATTAACCAGCAGTTCAGCTGTAGAGGTAACCGCTTTTTTCCGGGACATCAGAAACCTCGCGGGTACGGCCACCGATCCTACCGTTGTTGATGGTACCTCTGTGCGATATGGTATTGTAAAGAACTCTGACTTTGGTTTTATCAAAGGGGTAGTGTTAAGCTTCGAACAGGCGCTTTCAAGCGGACTCTTTTTTACCGCAGATTATACCTTTCAGATCGCCAAAGGAAATGCCTCCGATCCATCTCAGGCATACAACGCAGCGGCTGCCAAAACAGAACTTGAAAAGAGGATTGTACCTCTGGACTGGGATCAGCTGCACACGGTTAATCTGACAGCTAATTATACTTCCAGAAATGGTTGGGGATTTGGTGCTATTTTTAATGCGGGTTCCGGTTTCCCATACACCCCGGATTACACCCTGCGCAGTGGAACAACACCTCCATCCGTAAATCCATTAAACAGCCAGCGACGCCCGCCTAAGTACAACCTGGATTTAAACCTTACCAAGAACTTTGAAATGGCCGGCAATCAAAGGCTTCAGGTTTATGCCAAGATTGACAACGTGCTCGACACCGGTAACGAGCAGGGAGTGTTTTCTGATACAGGAACTGCAGAATATTCGCTCTACAGAAATGAAGACCTGAAAACGTTCAGGGGAGATATCCGATATCTGAATGAGAATTACGACCGACCTGATTTTTATAATGAACCGCGACGTGTGGTTTTCGGAGTCCGATATAATTTTTAATTGAATACCAATATGCATTCGTTTGATACTCAAAAAAGCATGAAAAAATTTACATCCAGCTTAGTTTTTTTATTTGCGGTCCTGTTTTTTGCGCAGGATTATGCAACCGCTCAAAATGTGCCCGACTTCCTTAAAGATCCACAATACCGCTCCAGCCGGGAGTACCGAAAAAGTGCTGAATCGGATGGAAATCGCGTGTGGATTACCTTCCACAATACCGGTCTGTTAGGTGGCGTAGGTGAAATTCGAGGACAGTGGCCGCGCGGTTCGGATGTGAATTACATCGGTGATGTATCTCCGGTAATCTCTTTGGAAATTCCGGTTGATACCAATGGTGATGGAGAAGCAGACTCATTGGTTCAGCACTCTGTTACAAACTTTGGTCCACGGGCAGGGCAGGGTATTCGTCCCGGCCAAACCCGTTTCTGGGGTTTTGAGCCTATGGGAGGTTTTGCAAATGATGATGGCGAAAACGACCGACCGGCAATCAGTGTGGATGAATCGACCTGGCCGAATCGCTGGCCCGATCAGCCTACCTGGATAGCTCCCGATGGAAGCCCGGAGTGGAATGGTTTCTTTGGCCGCGGTATTCAAAATGCTGACTTCGAGACGTATTTCTGGACCGACGATCACAATGACAAGTATATGAACGATCTGGCCAACCAGGGGGAAATTTCACCCTTCCAGCCAGACAGTACCGATCCTTCCAGGGATGGACAGGGGCTGGCTATGAGCGTGCGTGGCCTTCAATGGTCTCAGTTCCTGGCTCAGGACGCCATGTTTTATATCTACGAATTGACAAACACCAGTACCACGACCTATCCGAGGGTATCTGTCGGTTTGGTTGTAGGTACAGCTGCCGGAGAAAGTGCCGTTACCGGTTCAGGAGATACGCAGGATGACCTGGCTTTCTTTGATCAGGCTAACCGAATTGTGTACTCATGGGATGCCGATGGAACCAACAACGACGGTAACGACGTGGGATATGTAGGGTACGCCTTTATGGAAAGTCCCGGCGACCCTGAAGATGGTATTGATAACGATGGTGATGGCGATCCTAATGAGTTAAACATTGACGGATTCCCTTATATTGACCCATCCCTTGCCGGACAAGGTAACGTGTTTCAAAGTCAGGATTTTCAGCCTCGCACTTTAAGTGAAGGCGATCCCATTATTTTGATTGATCAAGAGACAGGCGAACGCTCGTTTGTATTCCTGGGAAGCGGAACTACCACGGTAACATCTCAGGGTATAGAGTATCAGCTTTCTCCCGGAATGACTCTTGAAGAAGTAACTAAAGAGGTTCAGAACCGAAACGAGACGATTACAGTAACCGAGAAGAATCTTATTGACGATGACCTGGATGGATTGATTGATGAAGATCAGCTGCTGCACTTTGAGCGACGCCAGCAGGAAATTACCGGTGGCATTCGCTTCCTTCCTGCATTGTATTACAAAAATTACCTCGGTTTTGCCGAAGATGTGGGTAATGGTGCACCAACCCGCCAAGATTCTATCACCCATGGTCTGTTAAACCCTATGATTGATGAATCCGGTTCGGACGGAATTGACAACGACTCTGACTGGAACCCGCTTACCGATGATGTGGGTGCAGATGGTGTATCCGGAACCGGTGATGCCGGTGAAGGAGATGGCGTACCCACCGTTGGTGAACCCAATTTTGAAAACCTTGATGTGGACGAGACAGATCAGGTTGGTCTTTCAAGTTTCTATTATTTTACACCTCCGGGTGCTGTTCGCCTGAATGAAGACTCCCAGGTTTGGGATGCGATGTCTCCGGGCTTCTTCACCCCAAATAATCAGCTTAACGAAGACAGGCAGGCTGGTGGTGTAGATGGTGACTTTATCTTTAGCTCGGGATATTTCCGACTTGAACCGGGCGAAACCATTCGATTCTCACTTGCCCTGGTATTTGGTGAAGACCTTGCCAACATCACCAACAACGTGCAGACTATTCAGGAAATCTATAACCGGAATTATAACTTTGCCCGTCCGCCTGAAAAACCAACCCTTAAAGCAGCCGTTGGAGATGAACGGGTTACCCTGTACTGGAATAGTATAGCCGAAGAAAGTATTGACCCGATTTTAGGACAGGATTTTGAGGGCTACAAAATCTTCAAAAGTACCGATCCCAACTTCCTGGATCCGGGCCGTATTACAGATGCCTTTGGGAATGATGCTCTTTTGGAGCCGATCGCACAGTTTGATCTGGATAATGGAATCAACGGATTATGGCAGGCAGCAGAAGACACCTCAACCGGACAGAACGACCCGACTTATGTGTACAATCCCGATCTTGCCGATCGTGTACGTGGCGTTCCATTCTATTTAGGGGATGATACCGGCCTTAAACACTCCTTTGTTGATACCAATGTTGTGAACGGACAAACCTACTATTATGCACTTGCTGCATACGACAGGGGAAGCATCGATTTTTATCCCGCTGAGAATAACTTCTCGGTAACTATTCGGGATGATGGTTCCACGGTAACAGATATTAATGTTGTTGAAGTTGAGCCAAACACACCTGTTCTTGGTTTTCAGGCCGGATCGGTTGTTGGAGATGTAGGCCACCCACAGGGTAATGCAACCGGTGATGTATTTGTGGAAGTACTGGACCCGGTATTCCTGAAGGAGAATGCAGAGTATGAAGTACGCTTCCCGGGGAATACCTACCCGGCAACAACCTATTCTGTGGTTAACAATGGCGACATCATACTTTCCGATGTGCCACTTTCTGATTCAGAATCGAATATTTTTGACGGAATGAGACTGGCTTTCCAGAATGATGAAACCCGTATAAATCAGGACGAATCAGGCTGGGCAGACGATGATTCCCTTAAAATTGATGTTCTGGTTCGTGATGGAACGTTGAGTAACAGTCCGTTTTGGCAGTTTACCGCTCTCGAAGCTCCATATGATTATGAAATTGAATTTTTTGATCAGGATGTTGCAACCTCTCTTGATACGGTGAATGGTACCGGACCAAGTGCCAGAAATACACCGGCTGTGGATGTCAACTTCACCGTAACCAATACCGTTACCGGAGAAGAAGTGCCATTCGCTTTTGATGAAACCCAGGGCACTCAGGACGGAAGACTGGGCGATCGTGAATTCGTCTATATCTACGACAGCTTTGGTGATTCTCTAAGCCCGGTTTTTGAATTCCGAATTGTATATGAAACAGTGCTGGGACAAGGGCGCGTGCCAACCGGAGACCTGCCGGAAGCCGGCGATATTTATGAAATCAAGACGTATAAGTCTTTTGGTTCCAGTGATACCTATTCGTACACCACCAAATCATCTAACGTAGATAATGAGTCAGCTAAAGACAGGCTCGATCAGGTAAGAGTGGTGCCGAATCCATATGTAAGCGCAGCCAGCTGGGAAGGGAAATTACCGCCAACTATCACAAGTGGGCGAGGGGAACGCAAAATTCAGTTCCAGAATGTACCCGAGGGTTCAACGATACGAATCTTCACAGTTAGGGGGGAACTGGTACGTGAACTTCAGCACGATGCTTCCATCGATCGCGGATATGTTGACTGGGACTTGCGCACAAGAGAAAATCTTGATGTGGCGTATGGAGTCTACTACTATCACCTGAAGGCTCCGGGCGTTGGTACTAAAACAGGAAAAATTGCACTTATTAAATAATGAAAGGTCAAACAATGAACATAGTTAAGGCAGTCAAGTACTGTTTGTTGTTAGCAACCAGCGTGGTTTTAGCAGCGAATGTGCAGGCACAAGATAAAGTTGGAACTACAGCCGCCGCTTTTTTAAGTATTTCGTCTGGCGCCAAGGCTACGGCCATGGGTGGTGCATATGTAGCTATTGCTGATGACGGAAGCTCCATGTTTTGGAACCCGGCAGGCATGGCACAGCTCGAAAACAACACGGTGACATTCTCGAACATGAACTGGTTCCTCGACTCCCAGATTCAGGATGCTTCGGTAGTTATAAATGGGGGTAATCTTGGTAATTTTGCCCTTTCCGTACGCGCCATCGATCACGGTGAAATTGAGGTGAGAACCATTGAGATACCGGAAGGAACCGGAGAGGTGTTTACCCCGACTAACCTGGCTGTTGCTGTTTCTTATTCAAGATTTATCACCGACCAGTTTTCTATCGGAGCCAACACCAAGTTTGTACAGGAAAAGATCTGGAATGAGTCGGCCACCGGTTTTGCGGTTGATCTCGGCGTATTTTACCGTACGGATTTCAAAAACCTGAGAATTGGGATGTCGATGACCAATTTCGGAAACGAAATGAAAATGTCGGGTGATGATCTGAGGCAAGCCATCGATATTGACGAAAGTATAAATGGGAATAATGACCGGCTGGAAGGGTATCTCGGTACCGATTCCTGGCCAATGCCGCTGCTGTTTAAAGTAGGGGTTGCCATTGATGCCCTGGATATTGAAAGCCATAAAGTTGAGTTAGCCATTGATGCTAAACACCCAAGCGATAACTCGGAAAGTATAGATCTGGGAATTGAATATGGGTTCAATGATCTGTTGTTTTTGAGGGGAGGATACCGAAGTTTGTTTTCCACTCAGATAGAAGATCAGGGACTGACCGCAGGATTTGGCCTGAAGTATGATTTTAACGGGATAGGCGCCAATTTTGGAGCGACCTATATGACCCATGAGTATTTGGAAGATCCCATTCTTTGGACCTTACAAATAGATTTTTAATAAGAAACTGCACACGCAGAAACAATAACAATAAACATAGGAGCAACTATGAAAAAGGTTACAACCTTATTCAGTGCTGTACTTTTCGCCCTTTTAGGGTTTGTAAATGTACAGGCACAAGAAGCCCTTATTATTTCTGAGTACATAGAAGGCTCAAGTAATAACAAGGCGATAGAGCTATTTAATGCAAGTGGTGATACACTAAATTTAGATGACTACCAACTTGCACAGTCGGTAAATGGTGGTGGCTGGGAGTATTATCATACATTTCCAACAGGAGCCAGTCTTGCACCATACCAAACATATGTTCTTGCAAACAGCTCAATCGATTCAGCACTATATGACACTACAATGGCTGATGAAGTACTAAGCTACCCAAGTGCTGTTCATCACAATGGTGATGATGCACGTGCTGTCATCCATATTTCAGGAACAGACACAACAATTATAGATGTGTTTGGTGACCCTGACAATGATCCCGGAAGTGGTTGGGATGTTGCCGGTGTATCAAACGGTACCCAAAATCACACCTTGGTACGAAAGTCTAACGTATTTAGTGGTAACACTACTGCTTTAGCCTCTTTTGGAACCGATGCTGCATCTTCAGAATGGATTGTTAAAGATGAGAACGACTTTTCTGATCTTGGAATGCACACATTCGGCTATGAAATCACATTCCAGGCTGATATGAACGATATCATTGACTCCGCTGCATTCGTGCCGGGAGAAGATTTTGTTACTATCCCCGGATCAATGAACGGCTGGGATACTGCTGCTGATACTTTAACAGACAGCGATGAAGATGGTATTTATACCAAAGCTCTCGTTCTGTCGCCAGGCGAATACGCTTTCAAATATCACATCTATTCCAATTCAGGTAGAATTAATGGTGGATATGAAGGCCGAAATGATAACCGAACCTTTACAGTAAGTATGGATTCTACCCTCGGAGCGGAAATGCCTGAGTTTGATTACGATGACTTAAACAACGCTACTTTTGGTGAAGTTGAGTTATTCTTCCAGGTAGACATGTCTATTCAGGAACTGAACGGAAACTTCGACCCACAAACAGAATCCGTTTCTGTTACAGGTGCATTTGAAGCTGACTGGAGTGCTGGAGAATACAACCTCACTGAGTCTCAAACCGAAGGTATCTACGAAGGTTCTGTTACTTTCAGTACCGATAAACCAATCCCAAGTACCTACGCATATAAATTCACTATTGTGAATGATGATGAATCTGTAACATGGGAAAGTGGTGATAACAAAATGATCACTGTTACTGAAGAGGGACTGTTTGAAGGCCGATACCTGGCTCAGAACGCACCTGATGGTAACATCCCTTACTTCGATGGAATTACACCTAACGATGTATTCTCTGAAGATACCGATGTTGTATTTGAGGTAGATCTTCGTGCAGCTTACTACCACCTTGCAGATAGTTCAGCACTTCCTGCTGATGTTCAAGCCGGTGGTGGACAGGATTCAACCATTAATTTCCTTTCCGGTAACGGACCATTGTTGGCCGGTGGATGGGAAGATTGGGGCCCAGTTCTCGGTGGAGCTGAAGACCTGAAGTTTAATGACAGCGGAGAAGGTAACGACGCAGTTGCCGGAGACTCTCTGTGGACGTTAACCAAGTCTTTTGTAGCCGGAGATGCCCGTGTAGGTGCCTTCAAATTAGGTATCAACGGTTATGATAACGAAGCCGGCTTCGGAGCTGACCACAATGTTCGTATCGGCGGTTCTAAAGTAGAAGTAGTATTTGGTGGATTTGTTCGCGGAGATTCTGTTTATGATGATCTGTATGACGAATACATCCTTGCTACTACTGAAGGACCAGTTGTAGTACGTAACGGTGGTAAAGGTGATAACGATGTAGTTGTTTCTAACGAAAACGAAGATATCACTACTACACCGGAAGAATTCTCACTGAGCCAGAACTATCCAAATCCATTTAACCCGACAACAAACATTAACTTCACGTTGCCATCTGCAACTCAGGTTACGTTGACGGTTTACAATATTCTTGGACAGCAAGTAGCTCAATTAGTAAATGGCCGCATGACAGCCGGACAGCATACTGTTCAGTTCGATGCGTCTAAACTTGCATCTGGAATGTATCTCTACCGAATTGAGGCAGGTACATTTACCCAGAACAAGAAAATGATGTTAATCAAGTAGATTGATTACTCGATAATAAGTCTTTATTCGCAGGTACTTTGACCGGTGCCTGCGTTTTTCTCAATAACACACTCGATTTGCCAGCAACTATATACGATATCGCCAAAAAAGCAGGTGTAAGTATTGCCACGGTTTCCCGTGTATTCAATAACAGCGCCAACGTGTCTGACAAAGCCAAAAAGAAAGTTCTGGCTGTGGCAGACGAAATGGGGTATCACCCGCAGGCATTTGCACAGGGACTCGCCAGCCGTAAGAATAATACGGTGATGATTGTAGTACCCGTTATCTCGAACTATTTCTTTATGGAAGTACTGGGAGGGATACAGGATAAGCTGAGCGAAGAAAATTACGAGCTTAGCATCTTCAATATTTCCCCGAATAAAGATATTCAGGAGCAGGTAGAGCACGTTCTTAAACGCAGGTGGGCAGAAGGATATCTCTTCATTTCCATTCACCTGAACGATAAAGACTGGAGCAAACTCCAGAAGTATAATGTCCCCATAACCCTTGTGGATGAACACTACGAAGGATTTGATTCTGTGAGTGTTGATAACGCCCAGGGTGCTTACAGGGCTGCAAAAAGCTTGTTTAAAAATGGATACCAACGGGTGGCCATGCTTTCTGCACTGGAGACGTCCAAGCCCATCCAGGATCGAATTTTGGGTTATAAAAAAGCCTTGAGCGAATTTGGAATAGCCTTTGACAAAAACCTGGTAATTACCGGTGATACCATGTACCGGGACGGGTTTACCGAACGGGCCGGCTATGAGGCTATGATTAAAATTCTGACTATGGATCCGATGCCGGAAGCCTGTTTTTGTGCCTCAGATATTCAGGCCGTGGGAGCACTCAAAGCCATGCAGGATACCGGCAAACAAATTCCCATAATCGGCTACGATGATATTGAACTGGCTGAATATATGGGCCTTTCCACCATTCGTCAGCCTATGAGAGATATGGGCTTTTTTGCCACTCAAAACCTTATTGAGCGGATGAACAAACCGGACAAGGCTATCTCCCAAACCATTTATACACCGGAATTAATTACCAGAACTTCCACCGAAGTAAACGGAAAGAAAATTGACGCTTAACCTAAGCTCCATGAAGTACTTGAAGTCAATATTATTGCTGCTCGTCTTTTTGTTAACCCAAAGTATATCTGTAGCCCAAAGCACCATTGACGTCACCTTTCGCTACTACCCAAACGATGATGCCGTGAGGGCTTTTGTTCCTGGTGAGTTTAATAACTGGGGAAATAACAGCAGTGGCCGGATCAGTACAACCGATGGTTCTTTAATGGAGGAAGATCAGGCCAACGGGTTTTGGTATAAAACCATCAGCCTGACAGTTGGCGGCGGTAACTCAACCTATGAGGGCCGATCAGGATATGCTTATAAATTTCATGAGCAGTACAATGCCAGCGGCTCGGAATGGCAGTGGTTCACCGATCCGCTAAACGATATTGCTATCGGAAATAACAATGACTCATTCATCGAAGTAACAACTCCGCTCATTTTTCAGCTTCAGCCTTCCAATAACCAAATTGTGGGAGAGGAAGATGAAATCTGGGCAACCGTTGCCTCAACCGATAGCGACCCCATTGACTTGAATGCTTCGGAATTTATAGTGAATGGAACCTCAGAAGGCTCATTTGCCGGAAAGTATGATACCGAACGGCAGTTATTTTCAATTACGGATTTATCTTCTGCTTCACTAACGGTAGGGGAAAACACCATCAAACTGGTAGCCGTAACCGAATCGGGTGCTACACGAACTGATTCGGTTACCTTTGCCTATCTCCCGGATGTGAGCCCTGAAAAAGCCGATCGCCCTCAGGGTCTGCAGGATGGGATAACCTACAGTCAGGACGGTACCACAGCTACGCTTTCCTTATTTGCCCCGGGCAAAGATTACGTGTTTGCGCTCGGGGATTTCAATGAGTGGAAGGTAGATGAGAATTACCTCATGAAAAAGGACTCACTGAATCCCGACAGCGTATGGCACTGGATTGAAATTACCGGATTAACCCCCGGTGAGGAATATGGCATGCAGTACCTGGTTGATGGCGAACTGCGGATTTCGGATCCCTATTCAGAATTGGTGCTCGACCCGTTTAATGACCAGTATATTCCGGAATCTACTTTTCCAAACCTTTTAGCCTACCCGTCAGATAAAACCCAGGGATGGGTAACTGTTCTTCAGCCGGGGAAAGATGAATACCAATGGGAGGCAACCGATTATCAGCGACCGGAAAAAACCGAGATGGTGATTTACGAATTACTGATCCGCGATTTCCTTTCAACAAAAAACTTCCAGACGTTAACTGATACGCTTGATTACCTCGAAAACCTGGGTGTGAACGCCATTGAGCTGATGCCCGTCAGTGAGTTTGACGGTAACCTTAGCTGGGGATATAACCCGAATCATCACCTGGCTCTCGATAAATTTTACGGCACACCAACTGCTTTTAAAAAGTTTGTGGATGAAGCCCACAAAAGAGACATGGCTGTCATTTTGGATGTGGTAATGAATCATGCCACCGGTGCAAATCCGCTTTATCAGCTTTATGGAAATGATGACGACTATTATTTTAATTCACAGCCTCGGCATGCGTTTAACGTATTCAACGATTTTGATCATTCGTATTCCGCGACTCAGTACTACACAAAACGGATGATTGAGCACTGGATCAATGAGTATGAAATTGACGGATTCCGCTGGGATTTGACCAAAGGCTTTACTCAAAATTGTACCGAAAGTAATGGTTCGTGTACCAGTGCGTATCAACAAGATCGGGTTGACCTGTTGAAAAAATACGCCGACTACCAATGGGCGGCTGATCCTGATTTTATTGTGATTTTTGAGCATCTGGGAACCGAAAACGAAGAAAAAGAGTGGGCCAACTATCGGGTTCATGAAGGCAAAGGAGTAATGCTTTGGGGCAATATGAATTTTGCCTACGGAGAAGCCTCCATGGGGTACAACGAGAATGGTAAGTCCAACTTGTTTGGGGTGCTTTCCGCATCAAGAAGCAGTTTTCAGCAACGGCATCTTGTCGGGTATATGGAAAGCCATGATGAACAGTGGCTGATGCTGAAAAAGAAGAAATTTGGGAATTCTTCCGGTAATTATGACATCAAAGATTTAGGAACCGCACTGGCTCGCCAAAAGCTGGTAGGTGCATTTTTCTTCCCGATGCCCGGGCCAAAAATGATATGGCAATTCGGTGAACTCGGCTACGGATGGGGCGAAGACGAGTGCCTGAAGCCCGGCGGCAGTTCTAATGGAGATTGCCTGGCCAGTGATCCGGGAAGAGTAAGCGAGAAACCCATCCGGTGGAATTACTACGATGATAACGAGCGGTTGAAAGTATATAAAACATGGAGTTCGTTGATCAACCTCAGAAAAAGCAGTCCGGTGTTTACCAATCCTGATGCTTCTTCATATAAACTTAGTGAAGCCATTAAAATATATGTTCTGCAGCATGATGATTCGGATGCATTGGTAGTCGGGAATTTTGGAGTTACTGAAGCCGATGCAGAGGTGACTTTTCCGGCATCCGGTGAGTGGTATAACTTCTTTGAGGGGACTTCCATTACCGTAGGTGATCCAAATATGACGTTTACGCTTGCTCCCGGAGAATTCAGGATTTATACCACCCGTCAGTTTGAAACTCCCGAAGAAGGATTGCTGACATCTGCCGAGAACGCATCAGGCGATGATCTGCCGGATTCCTTTCGGTTAAAACAGAATTACCCGAATCCCTTCAACCCAAGTACCACTATTGCCTTTGATGTAGCCAAAGCGGGGGTGGTAAAGCTGGAAGTATTTGATGTATTGGGGCGAAAAGTGACGGAGCTTGTGAACGGAAGAAAAGCCGCCAGCTCTTATTCTGTGAGTTTTAATGCAGATAATTTAGGCAGCGGAATGTATATCTACCGTTTGCAGGCAGGGGAAAAGGTTTTCACACAAAAAATGATGCTGGTCAAATAATATCAGGTGTTCATGATGAATAAGATTTTAAAGTTTACAATAGCAGCATTAGCCTTATGGGCAATGGGGTGTTCTTCTTACATAGACGCACCGAAAGACTCACAGATCATCGGGCAGGCTTCGCCCATTAGTCTCGAATTTGATAAAACCACCATCATAACAGCCGATTACTTTATTTCTCCCTCACTCATCGATTCCGTTGTTGTGCCGGCTTCACTGTCCGCAGCTTTGTCTCAGGACAGAGAAGAGGTGGTTTTATCAGGTTCGTTAGACAATCCTTTGGACGTTATGACTTTTTGGGTGGATGGCTATGGATACGATATCCTCCTCAAAAAGTCGAATCAACAGGAAGTCACTATCACTTTTGACCCGGAAGGTAAGCAGTATGAAACGGTTCAGCTAAAAGGTGAAATGAATAACTGGAATCCTGCAGCGGCTCCCTTTACAAAAGAAGAAGGCGTCTGGAAAACCACGATGCTGGTGAATGAAGGAGTCTATCAATACATCCTGATGCTGGATGGAAAGGAAACACCGGATCCGGCAAATCCCAATACCGTAAGCAATGGTATGGGAGGAACGAACTCCGTTCTGACTGTCGGGGATGTGGAGGCTGAAAAGCCCATGCTGGAAACTTACGACCACTCTGAGCCGGTGGTTTATCTGAAAACCCCGGCCATAGAAAACACGATTGTATTCTGGGAAAATTACCAGCTGGAAACACGCTATAAAGACAACATTCTCAGTTTTGAGATACCTGCTAACGCTCAAAGTATGGAGCGGTCACATATCCGGGCCTGGACTTACGAAAATGGCCGGCTTTCTAATGATGTATTAATTCCACTGAGCTACGGAAAGGTAATACGGGATACCGAAGAACTTACCCGCCACGATAATCACAACTGGAATATGTATTTCGTGCTAATTGACCGCTTTAAAGACGGTAATCCTGCGAATACCCGAAAAGTGGACGATCCTCAGATTCACCCTAAAGCGAATTATTACGGGGGCGATTTTGCGGGAATCACCCAAACCATCCAAAGCGGATATTTCAAGGATATCGGGGTGAATACGCTGTGGCTTTCTCCCATCACCCAGAATCCGGAAGATGCGTATGGCTTGTGGGATAAAGGAGGGGTGACCACGACCTTCTCCGGGTATCATGGCTACTGGCCGGTGTCATCATCCAAAGTGGACGACCGTTTTGGTACGGAAGAGGAATTCAGGGAGCTGCTGGATGTAGCCCACCAAAACGGGATGAATGTGATTCTTGATTACGTAGCCAATCACGTGCATGAACTTCACCCTGTATATCAGCGAAACCCGGATTGGGCAACCGAGCTTTATTTGCCGGACGGGCGGCTGAATACAGAGCTTTGGGATGAGCAGCGACTCACCACCTGGTTCGACACCTTCATGCCTACACTGGATTTTTCCCGGGAGGAAGTCATTGAAACAATGACGGATTCTGCACTCTATTGGGTGAAAGATTTTGAGCTGGATGGATTCCGCCACGATGCCACCAAACATATTCAGCTGGAATTCTGGAGGACGCTCACCCGCAAGATCAAAGACTCCGTAACCGTACCTACCGGAAGACAAATTTTCCAGATCGGAGAGACTTATGGAAGCCGTGAGCTGATTGCAAGTTACATCAATTCTGGGATGCTGGATGCCCAGTTTGATTTCAGTTTGTATGATGCCGGACTGAATACCTTCGGGCAGGGTAACTCTTTTGAAGGACTGGAAACGCAACTACAGGAAAGTTTTAACTATTACGGTTACCACAACCTGATGGGCTATATCTCCGGAAATCACGACAAAACCCGGTTTATCACCTTAACAAGCGGGGAAGTAAGCTGGAGCGAAGACGGTAAACTGGCCGGCTGGACCCGGGAAATTGAAGATCCTCAGGCTTTTGCCTACGACCGTTTGAGCATGTTTCATGTCTTTAACCAAACCATTCCGGGAATTCCGGTGACGTACCAGGGCGATGAATACGGACAGCCCGGAGCCAACGACCCGGATAACCGCCGATGGATGGAATTTGAGGAAGACGAGCTCAGCTCACTGGAACTCAGGAACCGGAGCGTGTACAGCACGTTAACCGACCTTCGCAACACTGAAATGACCCTGACATATGGCGACTTTCGATTCCACACCGTTACAGAAAATACATTGGCGTATTCCAGAGCATATTTCGAGGAGCAGGTAATTGCTGCCTTCAATAAATCAGATCAACAGCAGGTGGTAGAGGTGCTTTTGCGGAATGAATTTGATTACTCAAACCTGGAAGCCCAATTCGGAAACGATTTTGTGATAGAGGACGGGGTACTCAAAGTAACCCTGCCATCAAACAGTTTTGAAATACTAATTCTATAAGAAAACTAAGTTCATGAAGAAATTTATAAACAACCTGCTTCCGGTTTTACTGGCACTAAGTGTGATTGTTGGCGGTTGCAATCAACCCAAACAAAATTCAGACAAAGCTACTGTAAGTTCGGTAGAGCAGCTGGAATGGAGCAAGAATTCCAGCATTTACGAAATTAATGTCCGCCAGTATTCGGAAGAAGGTACTTTTGAAGCCGTTCGAAAAGACCTGCCGAGAATTCGGGAAATGGGCGTTCGTATTTTATGGCTGATGCCCATTCACCCCATTGGTGAGAAGAATAGAAAGGGGCCGCTCGGTAGCTATTATTCAGTTCAGGATTATAAAGACGTGAACCCGAACTTTGGCACCAAAGCCGACTTTGCCCGCTTTGTGGATGAAGCCCATCAATTGGGTTTTAAGGTGATTATAGATTGGGTGGCTAATCATACCGCATGGGATAACCCCTGGACCGAAAACCCGGAGTGGTACGAATTGAATGAGGAAGGAAACTTTATGCCTCCAAGAGGTACCGATTGGTCTGATGTAATTCAGCTCGATTATGAGAACGAAGAAATGCGGGCAGCTATGACCGACGCCCTCGAATACTGGGTGCGTGAATTTGATATTGATGGATACCGATGTGATGTGGCAGGTATGGTTCCGACCGACTTCTGGAAAGAAGCTATTGATTCTCTGAACACGATTAAACCGGTGTTTATGCTGGCTGAAGATGGCGAGCCTGAATTGGTAAAAGAGGCTTTTCATATGAATTATGCCTGGCAGTATGCGCATACTATTCGTGAAATTGCAGCAGGGCATCAAACATTTCAGGATTTGGATAGCCTGATGCAGGCTTCCGAAGCCAACTTTCCTTCCTCTTCCTACCGCATGTATTTCACCTCCAACCACGATGAGAATTCATGGAATGGAACTGATCCACAAATGTATGGGGATAATTTCGAGAACTTCGCGGTACTTTCGGCAACCATCGATGGAATGCCGTTGATTTATAACGGGCAGGAATCAGGATTAGACAAGCAGCTTGAATTCTTTGAGAAAGACCCGATTGAATGGAAAGAGTATAAGTATCAGGATTTTTACACAACACTTGTAGGCCTGAAACGAGATACTCCCGCTTTGTGGAATGGAGATTTTGGGGGAGATCTGGAGTTTATCCGGGTTCCTGAAGGCTCAGAAGGAGTATTAGCTTACAAACGCCAAAAAAATGAAAGTGAAGTTGTTGTGGTTCTCAATTTCAGCAGCGATCGGAAAAGTGTACCTCTTTCAGAAGTAGGGGTTGATGAATCGTACACCACCTACAATTCCACCAGTTTAATGGTTACCTCGCAAGAGATCAGTTTCGGCCCCAACCAATGGGTTATTTTTGTTAAATAATTAATCATACAGGAAGCATGGAAAAATCTACCACACGCCCTCGCCTTAGCTTTTGGGAAATTTGGAATATGAGCTTTGGCTTTTTGGGGATCCAATTTGGCTTTGCTCTTCAGAATGCAAACGTAAGCCGTATTTTTGAAACGCTTGGTGCCAGTGTAGATGACATCCCCATACTGTGGATTGCAGCTCCTTTAACGGGACTTGTGGTTCAGCCAATCATTGGATATTTCAGTGACCGAACCTGGACGCGGTTAGGCCGTCGCCGCCCGTATTTCTTATTTGGTGCCATTGCAGCCTCTATTGCTTTGGTGATAATGCCGAATTCGCCCGTTCTCTGGGTAGCAGCGGGCATGCTTTGGATCATGGATGCTTCCATAAATGTATCTATGGAGCCGTTCAGGGCATTTGTTGGGGATATGCTCCCTTCCGAGCAGCGGACAAAAGGTTTTGCCATGCAGAGTTTCTTTATCGGAACCGGAGCTGTGGTGGCATCCGCTCTACCATGGATGCTGAGTAACTGGTTCGGAGTGGCAAATACAGCCCCTGAAGGAATTATTCCTCCCTCCGTAAAATGGTCGTTCTACCTGGGGGCGGTAGCTTTCATCAGTGCGGTGGCCTGGACGGTCTTCCGTACAAAAGAATACAGCCCGGAAGAACTTGAACGTTTCGAAGAAGCAGAGAAAGAAGAAATAGTAGATGAATCTGTGCTCCGCGAAGTTCCCATCGAAGCCGGAAAGGGGCAGAATAAAATCAATCTGGGAATCATTTTTACCGTTGTCGGGGCAATCACTACGTATCTCACTTTTGCATACGAACTTGAGAAAGAAGTGTATGTGGCAACGGGCGGTTTGATTGCTGCGGGTCTGGTTTCTTTGGTAGCAGGACTGCTTCAGAAAGGCGGTAAAACCCAACACGGACTGGTCGTGGTAATGCATGATTTCATCCACATGCCAAAAACCATGAAGCAGCTGGCCGTAGTCCAGTTCTTTTCCTGGTTTGCCTTATTTGCCATGTGGATTTATACTACCTCCGGAGTAACGGCTCACATTTACGGAACCAGCGATACAACCTCTATGCCTTACAATGAAGGGGCCGACTGGGTAGGTGTGATGTTTGGTGTGTACAACGGCGTCGCTGCGATTGTCGCCTTTGGTTTAGCTCCTTTAGCTAAGCTCTTGAGCCGCAAATGGGTACATGCTTTATCTTTGGTGTTGGGCGGTATCGGCTTGATCTTGATTTACTTCATCTCTGATCCGATGATGCTCATCATTTCGATGATTGGAGTAGGGGTGGCCTGGGCTTCCATACTGGCGATGCCCTATGCAATCCTGGCCGGATCTCTTCCCGCACAAAAAATGGGACTGTATATGGGGATTTTTAACTTCTTTATTGTGCTTCCACAACTGCTGGCTGCAACCATTCTGGGATTTGTAACCCGTACATACTTTGGGGGAGAGGCCGTTTATGCTTTGGTTCTTGGTGGCATCGTGATGATTATTGCCGCAGCCACTATGTATTTTGTGGATGATGTGGATGAAAAAACAGAAGCCAATTAGTTCGCTAACATATCAATAAGTAGATATTGAAAATTTAGTGGACTCTGTTGCAACTTTGTTATAAATTTGTTGCAACAATGAAATAATAAGTCAAAGATGAGTGCAAAAGACAAAAAAGATATTGTCTGGTTTGGGATGAAGTTAACGCCTGAAGAAAAAGCCAAGATTAAACTACTTGCAGAAAGGAAGGGGCAATCCCAAAAAGAAGTAGTAATGAATTTGGTGAATGAAGAAGTCATGGAGTATGAAATTGAAGCCAAACCGGGCTCTTTATTAGATAGAATGCAACACCTTGTTGGAATTATTAAAGACGGGCCAAGAGATTTATCCACTAATCCTAAGTACATGGAAGATTTTGGCAAAGACAGTCTTCATTGATGCGGGTCCGATCGTAGCAATTTTAAATAGGCGAGACCAGCATCACTTATGGGCTTCTGAGAAAATCAGCGGAATAGAAGAAAACCTTGTCACCACCTCCATTATAATTTCAGAAGCTTTTCACATCCTTAGAAAAGTTCCGAATGGCATTAAGGGACTTTTTCGAACAATTGAAGAAGGATTCATCGATGTTGAAGAAGCATATCCAAAGAACATGGATTATATCCATAAGCAGGTGCTTAAATATAGTGACAATGACGCCTCTTTGGGTGATATTAGTATTCTGTCTTTAGTAGAAGATTCAAATAATGCACAGATTTTTACCTTAGACTTTGACTTCCATATATACCGTGATTTAAAGGGAAATCCTCTTGATTTAATTTCTCCGTATAAGCAGTGAATTAGAAGTATAATCTTCTCTATCTTCCCTCAAAAAATATGCGCTTAGAGCAAAAGCAATTTGTTCCTTTTATGGTTGCAGTGGCCGTCATTACCATGCTGGTCATTGTATTTTCTTCCTTTAATTTTGAGCGAAAGCAACGCACACGTTTTAACGAAAATATCGCCACTTCCGACTCGCTGCAAATCATGCCGCTTCGGGTACTGAATTCAGCCGATTCCACTTCCGTAGCAAATCAAAAAGGGAATACAGCCTTGCTGGTATTTTGGGCCAGCTGGTCGGATAAGTCCATATCCATGCTGGATGAGATCCAGAAATACACCCTCGAAAATGATTCGCTGGTTGTGCTTGCCGGTCTGGTAAAAGATGCTGAAGAATCACTCCCGGAAGTCCCCGAATATCCCGGTTTTACCTACCTGGACGGTACGCACTTGTTCAATCACCTTAAGGTTCCTGGTTTTCCGAGTTATATCTTATTTGATAAAGATGGCCGAATCATAACTTCCCAAATCGGTTATGAAAAAGGAGTAGGATACGATTCACTAAAGGTACATTTGGATGAGTAGGTCGAAGTACATGATTTTGAATGGCGAATTGATTCAAGAATCAGCCGCCGTTATTTCTCCATTAAACCGGGGGATGATGTATGGCGATGGTTGCTTTGAAACACTTAGAAGCTATGCCGGAAAGTTTTTAGGGTGGGAAGAGCACATCGGGCGTTTGGAATCAGGGCTCAACTATCTTGATATGAATGCTCCGTTTTCTTCCCCAGATTTACGGAATCAGGTTCATAAGTTATTGAAACAGAATCAGCTTGAACACGATGAAGCTATGATTCGCATTCAATGCTGGAGAGATGGAGGGAGAGGCTATGCTCCCAAAACAAAAGATGCTCATTGGATGATACAGGCATCGGAGTTCCCAACGCAAGAAAAAGAGATAAAGCTGTCGGTGGCAGAAACGCGCTGTATTCCTTCTGAGGCCCTCGAACGCAAATATAAGCTCAGTAACGGGTTGAACTATGTGAAGGCTGCTCAGGAGGCTGTAAAGCACTCCTGCGATGATGCGTTGATGCTTACTGTCAGCGATAAAGTCAGTGAAACAACCTCAGCTAACGTTTTTTGGGTAAAAGAGGGCAAGGTGTACACGCCATCCCCGGCATGTGATTTACTTCCGGGTGTAACCCGGTCGTTGGTTCTTGATGTCATTCGTTCACTTGGACTCCCGTTCGAAGAGTCAGAATACCTTCTTTCAGATATCGGGCAGGCGGAAGCTGTTTTCTGCACGAATTCTCTATTGGAAATAGCGGAAATAATTTCCCTGGACAAAACCCGGTTTGAGGTCAACCACCCGCTGGTAATGAAGGTCAAAATTGGCTTCGAACAGCTGAAGGTGAAGGAGTTTCAGGAATGAAGCCGTTCAATACGATCGAAGACGTCTGGGGTTTTCTTGACTCCATTCCCATGTTTCAAAAGTCGGGTACTTCGGCCGCCAATTTCTCGCTTGAGAAGATCAGGACATTTTGTGAGCGTCTGGGAAATCCACAGAATGAATACCCATCTATTCATGTAGCGGGGACCAACGGTAAGGGGACCACCTGCTATTTACTCGAGAAAATTTATGCGGATGCAGGCTATAGAATCGGGCTGTTTACCTCTCCTCATCTGTTACGTTATAACGAGAGGGTGCGAGTGAATAGGGAAGAAATTACAGACGCTCAGCTGCTTGAATTCTTTCAGGAATCAGCGAAGTTTCTTCAAGAAATTCAACTCAGCTACTTTGAAATTAGCACCGCACTGGCATTTTGTTTCTTTGCCAAAGAGGAGGTTGATCTGGCAATTATAGAAACGGGGCTGGGTGGCCGCCTGGATTCCACCAATATCATTTCCCCGGAAGTATCAGTTATTACCAGCATTGGTTTAGATCATCAAAATGTTTTGGGGGATACGATTGAGGAAATTGCTCGGGAAAAGGCCGGGATCATAAAAAAGAACAAGCCGGTGGTGCTGGGTAATATCACGGGAAGCCCGTTAAACGAAATTTCTAACGTGGCTGTGAATAAGGATGCACAGTTATATAAGGCTGAAAGGTTGCAACCCAAATGGAAGGATGGCGTTATTTCACTGAATGATGCTTCGGTTCAGCTTAAGACTACATTCAAGGAGTCCATAAATAAGTGGAATGTAGCAATGGTCTGGAAGGTAGTTGATATTCTGAACGCCAAATTTAAAGTGAAGGAGGAACAGCTTATACGTTCAATCGAATCTTTTACAGGGGCACCCGGCCGTTTTGAGAAGCTGAACCCTGGGGTTGAATGGTATTTCAGCGGCTCTCATAATGCACAGGCACTGGAATCGTCTCTCAGTGCAGTGGAAGAAATGAAACCCATGCAGGAAGTGGTATTGGTTTTTTCCTGCATGAAAGACAAGATTACCCCGGAGTTCAAGGAACAATTGCAGGGATTTAAAAAGGCGTACTTTGTGGAGCAGGAAGGGGAAAGAGCAGCAAAATTTGGGGATATTCGTGAATTTATAGAAGCAGAATTAATCACGGAAAACGATAAAGAAATTATTTTAAATGAATTAAAGACTGAGTTAGTAATTTTTATGGGAAGTTTTTACTTTTATCCCATCGTTAAGCGGTGGACAACAAACGTATCATAAATTCTCACCGCCTATTTATCCTTACCTGATTGAATGTCCAATAATGCTGCCGGAATAGGGCAGCCCGATGTTCACCCCAAAATTCAGTAAGAATCATATATTTATAACAGCCACATTTTATGTCAGATAATGAAACCGCCGGAATCTCGGCCGGGGAGTTGGAATCCTTAGAGGGGAAAAAGCTTCACGAATTACAAACATTAGCCAAGTCAATTGGAATTAAACGGGTAACCGGAATTCGTAAAGTTCAGCTTATTGAACGAATACGAGAAGAAGCCCAGGATCAAAATTCATCTGATAACAAGGCTTCTGATCAAAAAGATGATCGCCAAAAGAACGATTCTGCTGAAAAAGAATCGGAAATGAAGAGTTATGGTGGTCAGTCTCATATCGTTTCATATAAAAAAGAGGAAAAGAAAGACGATAATTCCTCTAAGAAAAAGCATCAGCATAAAAATAAGAAGCGCCGAAAAGGGCACGAGCACAATAAATTGCCTGAATCGGACGCAACCTCCCTGGAAGAACGCATTAAGGAATTGGAGCCGGATTTAGGCCCTTACCTGTTCAATGAAGGAACACTTGAGATACTTCCCGATGGCTACGGGTTTCTGCGCTCGGTAAACTATAATTACAAAGCCAGCCCGGACGATATTTACGTTTCGCCTTCACAAATTAAGAGATTCAGACTGAAGCAGGGAGACGTAGTGATTGGGGTCATTCGTCCACCCAAAGTGGGAGAGCGGTATTTTGCACTGCTTCGCATTGAAGGAGTGAACGGCCGTATTCCACACGACATGGACAACCGTCAGGATTTTGAAGAGCTGCTTCCGGTTCATCCCGATCAGCGTTATCGTCTGGAGTTTGATCCACAAAATCATTCAACCCGACTTATTGATTTATTTGCCCCGGTAGGTAAAGGACAGCGTGGATTGATTGTTGCGCAGCCTAAAACCGGTAAGACGACTATTCTCCGGAATATCGCGAATGCTGTTTCAGCAAATCATCCAGATACCAAAATTTTGATTGTGTTGATTGATGAGCGTCCGGAAGAAGTGACCGAAATGGAGCGAAATGTTAAAGGGGCTGAAGTTGTGGCTTCTACTTTTGATGAGCGCCCGGAAAATCATGTTGGATTGGCCGAGATTGTGTTTGAAAAAGCCAAGAGATTGGTTGAAAGCGGACATGATGTACTGCTACTGATGGACTCCATCACCCGGCTTGCACGAGCTTATAATATCACCGCTTCCAGCAAAGGCCGAACCATGACCGGTGGTGTGGATTCTGAAGCCCTCAAAGCACCCCGCCAGTTGTTCAGTTCTGCACGGAACATCGAAAACGGCGGTTCGCTTACCATTCTTGCTACTGCTTTGATTGATACCGGCTCTCGCATGGATGATGTGATCTTCGAAGAATTCAAGGGAACTGGTAACATGGAAATTTACCTGGATCGCCGAATCTCAGATCGTCGTCTGTATCCTGCCATTGATATTTTCCGAAGTGGAACCCGCCGCGAAGAATTGCTGGTTTCAGATGCAGAACGTGAAAAAGTAGTGCTTTTACGCCGCTACCTCACGAATATGAGTCCGTTTGAAGCCATGGACTTCCTGCTCGAGAAAATTAAAGGCACGAAGAACAACGAAGAGTTTCTGATTTCGATGAATAAGTAGAGTGGTGTCTGGAATCTGATTCAGATTCTTCCTCAGACTTTGAGAAAAGATTTACCCATTTATCTCTCTAAGTATAAACTTCTTGTCTTTATCCTGCTCCAGCATGCCGGCTTTGGCGTGAACCGAGTGGTAAAACAACATCAGTGATTTCTCTTTAACAGCTTGCCGCAGAATCAGGGTTTTCGCTTTTTTAGATTGAATGGGATCAACATCCATGTGACGCATGGCATAGTGATTCAGGTGGTGTTCGGAGGGGACTAAATCACCCAAAAAATAAGCTGTTTCTCCTGAATCCTGGATTTTTACAATTTGATGTCCGGGAGTATGCCCGCCGGTTCTGATGAGTTCAATTCCGGGAAGCAATTCAAAATAGGTGTCGGTGATCATCACCAGTTTATCTTCAGCGGCAAGCTTATAAAACTCATCCAGCTCATAACCGGCTCCTGAAATCTGCTTCTTTTTTCCAACCTGTTCCAGCGCATAGTACCACTCTTTCTTCTGGATGAAGTAATTGGCGTAGCTCATGGTTGGCTGGGTGGAGGTGTTGCTGTCCACATAGGTTGAACCGGCCGCATGATCGAAGTGCAGGTGACTGAGCACTACATGGGTGATATCGGAAGGAGCAAGCCCAAATATATCCAGATTGGTTAACAGGTTGGAAGTGTCGGTGTATGAACTTTTGTGATCCAGTCCCCAACCCAGGCCGGTGTCTAATAACACATTGTGTTTGCCATCCCGGATAAGAATGGGGTTTATGCCAATTGCCGATGATTGCTTTTTTATACCCGGTTTTTGCTGGCGGGCTGTGATATCAGCTGAGTCTATTTTCTGGAAAATACCATCATCGAAAACCTCAAAAATTCCTTCGCTGAGCTGTTCAATTTCAAACCGGCCTACTTTCATAAACAGTGAATTAATAGAATGATTAATCAGTTTGTGTAACTTAAAAATTCTTTGCTTTCAAGCAATTCATTTTATCTTTGTCTTCTATGAAAAAATATGACGCTATCATCATCGGATCGGGGCATAACGGCCTTGTCACGGCTTGTTATCTTGCAAAAAACGGATACGAAGTTTTAGTTCTTGAGCGCGACTCAACAATAGGGGGTGCGGTGAGAACCGAGACCATGTTTCAATCTCCGGAGAACCCGAATGGTTTTAGAATGGATGTGGGTTCTTCCGTGCATATTATGATTCACCAGACGGGAATCCTGGAAGATTTAGAACTCACGAAATATGGGCTGGAATACATCGATATGGATCCGATCATGTCGTACCCCGTTCCAACCGGTAAAGGTGTGATTCACTTCTGGAAAGATGTGGAACGTACTCTTGAGTCTATTTCAAAAGTAGCACCCGAAGATGTTGAGAATTATAAAGAGTTCATCAAATTCTGGGGTAAGATAAATAAAGGGGTGCTGAAAGCTTTTATGACCAAACCCTCTGCAGGAGACATCATCGGAACCATGGCAAAAGCCCAGATTAAAGACGGGGCCATGTTCAGGAAAGGCGAACAGGCAGCCGGACTCCAAAAAATTCTGTCCAGCTATGGAAAGGTGGTGGATGATGCGTTTGAAAGTCCCTATATGAAGGCGGCTATCCTTTGGTTTGCCGCTCAATCCGGGCCGTTGCCCGATCATTCTGCGACCGGCGATTTTGCGGGCTGGCAATCGATGCTGCACGAGAGTGGCGCTAAGCATCCAAGGGGAGGAAGCGGCATGCTTACTCAGGCCATGAAGAATATGATAGAAGCTCATGGCGGTGAGGTGAAGGCCGATCATCCCATCCAAAAAATCCTGATTGAAAATGGAAAAGCGATTGGAGTCAAAACCGAAAATGGGGAAGAATTCAAAGCTGATACCATTGTTTCCAATGCCCATGTTCAAACCACCATGATGAAAATGGTTGGGCGAGATCATTTAGACGATTCCATGTTCAAAAAAGTGGAAGATATAAACGTGGGAAATGGGTTTGGAATGGTAATACGATGTGCGGTGGAAGAGCTGCCGGAATATACCGCTGCTCCCGGCGATCCTCATATCCACAATGGGATTCAGCTGTTGGCGCCTTCCGTTCAATACATGAATAACGCCATCGGCGACTATACCAAGAAATTGCCACCGGAGAAACCCGCGGTGTTATGTATGACCTTCTCTAAAATTGATCCGGATGTAGCCAGGGACGGAAAGCACACCCTGTTTGCCTGGGCGCAATGGCATCCTTATGAACTGGCAAATGGAATAAATTGGGATGATATCAGAGAGCGGGAAGCCCAAAAAATTTATGATGTGGTTACCGACTACGCTCCGAATATGAAAGGCAAACTGATTGATTGGTACATTCAGTCTCCGTTGGATATTGAACGTAAGCACGGGCTGCTGAGGGGAAATGTGATGCATGTGGAAATGAGTTTTGATCAGATGTTTATGTTTCGCCCGATTCCTGAAATGAGTCAGTACGAAACTCCTATCAAAAATTTATATTTGGCCAGCGCTTCCTGCCATCCCGGAGGAGGTGTATTCGGGGCTGCCGGTCATAACGCAGCCCGGGTAATCCTGAAAAACAATAAGAAGAAATTCTTTTCATTTAGTTAGCTGAGGTAAATCATTGTCATCAACTCTGTACGTAGATCTTTCAAGGATCGCTCACAATTTAGGTGTGATTTCTGATCAGGTAGGCCAAAACATCAAAAAAATGGCTGTGGTTAAAGACGATGCCTACGGGCATGGAGCCGTGCAGGTAGCTCGACACCTGGAAGACAGCGTTGACTATTTTTGTGTGGCAAAGCTGGCGGAAGCCATCGAGCTTAGAGAATCAGGTATTAAGAAACCCATACTTGTTTTCGAAATTCCTCCTTTAGGAAGTGAACATCTATATCAGGAGCACGATATTACGGCAAGTATTTCAGACTTGTCGGTTTTTGAGCGGCTGGAAGACGGAACACTATGCCATCTTCATTTTGATACCGGCATGTTTCGGCTTGGGATGTTGCCCGAACAGGCTGAAAGTGCCCGGGAGAAAATGAAAGAATTTGATAAGCTGAACTACACTGGCATTTACACGCATTTTGCCAACTCAGATGATCCGGGTCATGAACGGGTGCTTCGCCAGCTGGAAGTCTTCAAATCTATACGATCGAATTTTCCCGATCACTTAATTACCCACGCCTGTAACAGTGGAGGTTTGTTCTTCTATGGTGATGAAGGCACTTACTTTGATGCCGTAAGGTTTGGGGTTTCATTGTTTGGATATGCCCCCGGTGAGACGGAAATAAGCGAGTTGGAACCGGCCGTAGAGTGGGTTTCACATTTGGTACAGGTAAAAAAACTTAAGAAAGGGGATGCAGTTGGATATGGAAGCCGATGGACAGCTCCGGAAGACGGATGGCTGGGTACCATTCCTGTAGGGTATGCTGACGGGGTGTTCAGAACATTGAGCGGGAAGATACAAGTGGAAATAGCCGGTCAATTATATCAACAGGTGGGTACCATAAGCATGGATTACATGACCGTGTATCTCGGTAAAAACTGTTTTGAGCAAGGCGAGCCTGTGGTTATCCTAAGAAACGGAGAGCTCTCTGCAAAAGAATGGGCACGCATTGCCGGCACCATTCCGTATGAAATAACCACGACTATCCATCCCAAGGTTAAAAGAGAATATGGTTCTTAGAGGGCGATACTTTCCAACTCGATGTCTATCCAAACGGTATCATTTGTGTAGGTGTAGGAATTTCCTAAGTAACCAAACACCGGTGGGGTGAGTACCAGTACTCTTCTTTCACCTTCAACCATACCTATAACACCTTCTCTGAATTGGCTTTCGCTGATAACACTTCTTGTACTTGTAGGAGTTACAGGACCGGTATGTGGAAACGTTACTCCATTGGCATAAGAACTTCCAATAATCCGATCCAAATCATCTTTGTAGCGCTTGGTATAGTAAAAAGAAATCTGGTCGCGGGGAATCACTTCAAGATCTCCGGAGCCTTCCTCAATCACGTAAATGATAAGGCCCGACTCGGTTGTATCTACGCTAACCGGATTGTCAATGGAAAAAGGTTCGGGTACATCAGAATAGTCAATGCGTCGGGGATCGTTATTAGTATCGCAGGAAACGATGAGCAAAGAAACAAAAAGGGTGACTAAAATGGAGCTTTTCAAGCGGGTGATATTCATTGAGATGATATTATTCTCTTAGTTTGGTTAGATAGTTGTTTAACTATTGTGCCTTCAATTTATTTCGATCAAAGATAAAGCTTCGCTGGCTTAAAACCATATGAGATGGCAGATTAATCAACGGGAGGAGTCGGATTCTGAAACTCCTGTTATAGCTTCTTCCAATTCCTTCTTTCTTTTTCGCATGGCATACCGGCTAATCCAGATCGAGAGTTCATAAAGAACGGTTAGCGGCAGGGCGATAAGAATCTGGGAAATCGGGTCGGGTGGAGTTAGCATCGCAGATATCACCAATGCAAATACAATGGAATGTCTGCGGTATTTTCTGAGTAAATCCGGCGTTAGTAATCCGATTTTTGAAAGTGAGTAGCTTACCACCGGTATCTGGAATATGATACCACAGGCAACCACCCACATCGAAACGGAGCTGAAGTACTCGTTGATATCAAAGTCGTTGCGAATGATATCCGAGATCTGAAACTGGGCAAAAAACTGCAGGGCAAAGGGAACCAGGATCATGTATCCGAAGGCCACACCCAGCAGAAAGAAAAATGTAATAAAGAAGGTGCTGAAAAAGGTCTTTCTTTTTTCTCTTGATTCCAGTGCCGGCTCCACAAAAGCCCAGATCTGGTAAATGAAAATGGGAGAGCCAATCACAAAACCCATCACGAAAAGGGTGCCCCAAAAGGTGAAGAACTGCCCGGGTAAACGCCGACTCTGAAGCTCAAAGTTGACTGCATCCACACGAAGTATATCATACATAAAGAAGTCGGCACGGGTGGGACCCAGCATTACTTTCTCCACAAAGAAATCTGAGAACACAAAAGCGATGGCCACCCCAACCAAAACCCCAATCAGTCCCTTGATGATGCGCCAGCGGAGCTCTTCCAGATGATCGAGAAAAGACATGGTGCCGGTGCGGTCGGCCGGTTTCTGGGCCTTGGGCGGCTCACCTTGCATGATTTGGCGTTCTTCCAATTTGATTCCTGCCTTATGCGGTTACAAAATCATAGAGAGGGAAACGATCGCAAAGGTCGCGTACTTCCTGTTCTACTTTCTTATGGGTGTCAGCATCTTCCGGTTTTTGCAGTACATGGTCAATCAACACGGCAATTTGCTCAAATTCAGCTTCCTTCAGGCCACGGGTTGTCATTGCCGGAGAGCCAATCCGAATTCCGGAAGTCACAAAAGGACTTTCAGTATCGAAAGGAACCATGTTTTTGTTTACCGTGATGGCTGATTTTCCAAGCGCATCTTCTGCAATTTTACCATTCAAGCCTTTGTTTCGGAGGTCGATCAGAATCAGGTGATTATCGGTCCCGTCACTGACCAGGTTATAGCCCATTTCCATGAACTTAGCCGCCATAGCTTTGGCATTTTTCTGGGTCTGGATTTGATATTCCTTGAAATCATCCTGCAAAGCTTCACCAAAAGAAACCGCTTTGGCAGCAATCACATGCATAAGCGGACCACCCTGAGTTCCCGGAAATACAGCCGAGTCAAAAACTTCACCCCAGTTCTTTGTCCGCCCGGATTTGGAGGCAGTCACCCCGATGGTATTTTCACCATCTTTGCCAACCAAAATCATTCCGCCTCTTGGACCGCGCAATGTCTTGTGAGTGGTTGTAGTTACAACGTGCGCGTGGGGTAGAGGGTCTTTGAGATTACCCGTAGCAATCAGTCCTGCGGTATGCGCCATATCCATCCAAAGTAAAGCACCCACTTCATCCGCAATGCTTCGGAAAGCTTCATAGTCATAATCTCTCGGGTAAGCCGAAGCTCCAATGGAGATCATGGTGGGTTTCACTTCAAGGGCCCGGTCGCGGATGATGTTCATATCCAGTCGGCCGGTTTCTTTGTTCACTCCATAAAACTCAGCATTATAGTTGATACCGGAGAAGTTTACGGGTGAACCATGGGTAAGGTGACCGCCATGGGAAAGGTCAAAACCTAACAGGGTTTCGCCGGGCTTCATACAGGCAAGATAAACCGCAGCGTTGGCCGTTGCACCAGAATGCGGTTGTACATTCACCCAATCGGCTCCAAACAGCTTCTTAGCTCGGTCGCGGGCAATATCCTCCACATCATCAACAACCTCACAGCCGCCATAATAACGTTTACCGGGATAGCCTTCCGCATATTTATTGGTAAGCACGCTGCCCATCGCAGATATGGTAGCTTTGGAAGCGAAGTTCTCAGAGGCGATTAACTCAAGGTTATAATTCTGTCGGTCAGTTTCTTTTTCAAGAAGGTCAAAAATTTGGGCATCTTGCTCTTGAAGGGATTTCATCGGCGGCGGTTACTTTTGGGTTAATGATTCGATTTTATTTACGCGTCGCTCGTGGCGGCCGCCTTCAAAATCAGTGGCAAACCAGGCTTCAATAATTTCTCTGATCTCAGATTCATTCAGTTCCCGGCCGGGCAAGCACATTACATTGGCATTGTTGTGCAGTCTCGTCATTTTCGCAGATTTGGGTGAATAGACCAATCCAGCTCTTATTTTGGGATACTTGTTGGCCGTCATGCATACTCCTTGTCCGCTCCCGCAAACCAGGATTCCCTGCTCATGTTCGCCATTATTAATCACTTCGGATACTTTAACGGCAAAGTCGGGGTAATCGACAGAATCTTCGGAATGTGTTCCGTAGTCAACGGGAGTATGTCCCATTTCTTCCAGTATTTTTTTTACCATTTCCTTGGCAGGAAAACCGGCATGATCGCTTGCTATGGGGATGACCATCACATCTTTGATTTAGGTAAGAAATTGGCCCCAAATATCCACAAAATTTGGTTGATATTAAAGGCGATGAGCAAGGAAATCCCGCTTTTTAATCTCTATCTTTAATCTTTATTCCTCAAACCAAAACCAAAGGGTATAAATTGAATTATTCAAAAGAGCTGGAAGTAGCCAAACAGGCAGCTAAGGAAGCGGCAACAATCATCGGGGAGTATGCCGACAAGACTTCATTAGACGTAAAGCTGAAAGGTAAAAATGACCTGGTTACCGATGCCGATGTGAATTCTGAAAAGAAAATCATAGAGGTGATTGAGGAGGCATTTCCTAATGATCATATTCTGGCCGAAGAGTCACAGGCGAGGGCATCCATCCCGGAGGGGCGTATCTGGATTATTGATCCCATCGACGGGACCACAAATTTTGCTCATTCTTTTCCGGTTTATTGCGTTTCGATAGCTTTGTGGGAAAATAGGGAGCCTAAAGTGGGTTTGGTGTACGAAGTGGCTAACGATGAATTATTCACCGCAACCGAAGGCGGTGGGGCTTATCTGAATGAGGAACGGATATGGATTTCACAGAACGAGGACCCTTCTTCATCATTGATAGGAACAGGATTTCCTTATAATAACCTGAACCTGGTGGATAATTATCTGAAGCTTTTTAAGCGCATGATGGAGAAAACTCACGGTGTTCGGCGACCGGGATCGGCTGCCTGGGATTTATGCAATGTGGCCTGTGGCCGGTTTGAAGGTTTTTATGAATATGGGCTAAGTCCCTGGGATGTTGCCGCCGGTGTGCTCATCATTAAGGAAGCCGGAGGTATTATTACCGACTGGAAGGGAGAAGGCGACTGGCTGTTCGGGCAGAGAATAATAGCAGGCAATGCATCTGTTCACAGTTTCTTGATGAATGAGATCAGAGCATGTTTTGAGGAAGAGGAATTAAAGGGATAATATTTTTTTGAAGGCTATTTTATCCATCAAAAAATAGCGTAAATTAGTTTATAACTAACTGCTTATCCGATGGATGTATCAATCAGAAGTTCGGGGTTAAAAGACCTTGACCTTTTGCTAAAGCTTGAACAAAAAGCTTTCCCTTATTTTCAACAAAGCCCAAAACGAACGCTCGACTTAAGCCTTAAAAGCACTTTTCAGCAGGTTTGGATTGCCGAAACTTTTGATGCCGATGGCCCCACACCTGTAGGTAGCCTGATTCTGTATCTGTATAAAAAGACCATCCGAATATTCTCCATTGTTGTAGATCCGGATTATCAGGGTAAGGGTATAGGGAATTGTTTGCTTGATCACGTTCGGAAGTTAGCTGCTGAGAAAGGGGCAGAAAGGGTTTCTCTTGAGGCATATGCGGAGGACCGTAAACTCATCAATTGGTATAAAAAAGCAGGTTTTGAATCCACGGAATTGCTTAGTGACTATTATGAAGACGGTAAAGATGCACTGAGGATGGTTTGGGAACTACCTCAGCCGGAGGGTAAAACTCGCATTTCGAATGTAATTGTGGTGGACAATCCCAAGAACTGGAAGCTGGAACTCGCCAATGTTGAAGTGGTTTCATCCAAAGAGTACACCTCCAATAATGAACGGTTTGCCGATCGTCCGTTGAGGGTTTTCAACCTGTGCAATTCCTACAAGTATCAGAGCTTTGGCTACTATGTTTCGCTGTTGGCATCGGCCCGGGCACACCGGGCTATTCCTAATGTCACGACCATCCGCGACTTTCGGGATTTGGGAGTAATCCGCTCTATAGCCGATGATATTGATGAGACTATTCAGAAATCGCTGGATAAAATAAAAGAGAGCAAGTTTGTTCTGAATGTGTACTTTGGTCAGACCGTAGATAAAAGCTATAAAGCATTGGGGCTAAGTCTATACCAAATGTTCGAGTCCCCCTTGTTTCAGGTTCATTTCTTAAAAACAAACCGTTGGGACATTAAACGAATTGTGCCGCTTAGCATGAACAAAGTACCCGCTGATGAGCAGCATTACATACAGGATTTTGCCAGGCAATATTTTGAAACCAAACGGTTTCCGCGCACCAAGCTGCAAAACTATAAGTATTACCTGGCTATTCTTGTGAATCCCACGGAAGAAAATCCCCCTTCCAACAAAAAAGCTCTGAAAAAAATAGAAGAGGCAGCAGATGAACTCGACATTTATATCGAATTCATCACCAAAGATGATTACAACCGGCTTTCCGAGTTTGATGCGTTGTTTATCAGGGAAACCACAAACGTAAATGATTACACCTACCAGTTTGCCAGAAAGGCATATGCAGAAGGACTGGCTGTAATTGACGACCCGTGGTCAATCCTTCGGTGCTCCAACAAAATTTATCTTCATGAGCGATTGAAGGTGAATAACATCCCCACTCCCGAAACCTTCGTTTTTTATAAAGGCATGTTGAAAGAGAAAGATTTAGCCGGCCTTAAATACCCAATGATCCTCAAGCAACCGGACAGTGCGTTCTCGATAGGTGTTAGCAAGGTGAAGGATGCACAGGAGATGGAAGAGTCGCTGCAGCGGTTATTCAAGTCCTCTGACCTGGTGATTGGCCAGGAATTTCTCCCTTCTGATTTTGACTGGAGAGTAGGAGTGCTGGATAATCAACCCTTGTTCGTATGCAAGTATTTTATGGCAAAGGGGCATTGGCAGATTTACAACTGGAAAGGGTCAAAGAAGGATCAGTCAGGCGAAGCATCAACGCTTCCTTTGTATGAAGTGCCCAAAAAAGTTCTTAAAGCAGCAACAAAAGCCGCCTCATTAATGGGAGACGGACTTTATGGCGTTGATCTGAAAATGCTGGGCGACAAGGTGTATGTGATTGAAGTGAATGACAATCCAAACATTGATGCCGGCATAGAGGATAAAATTTTGGGTACAGAGCTGTATAAAAGAATCGTTAAATCTCTGGTTACCCGGATCGAGATGTCACGGAATATCGAACGTTTTGTGAGTATTGAGCCGGACTAAGCAAGCCTGAGTTCGAATCTAAGTCGTGTTAAATTGCCTTAGCATCTCGGTCTGACGGTTTAAAGTCCGTGTGACCGTTGTAATTCAGTTTACCCATACGCATTCGGGCGTATCTCATCACTGGGTTTGCTTACGGTTAGAAGCATTCTTTATCTTAAACTCAGATTACCTTAGTTCACAATCGGCTTTAGGCTGATAGCCAATCCACCACCCGGTGCCAGTATAAACTCTCTTTTAGTATCTTTGTTAATAGTAGTTGTGTCAATATTAATACTGGTGGGGTTTTCATCCCAGTGCGCATCCTTGCCATCGGTATAAATAGTGGCTTCATATTCAGTATCTGAATCAAGAAAGCTGAAATCGATGGCTACCGATCGTTCATTTTCATCTGTAATACTGCCCAAAAACCAGTTTCCGGTTTCTTTTTCTTCACGGGCCATGGTTACATAGTCACCTACTTCACCGCTAAGCACTTTAGATTGCTCCCAGTCAACACCTACATCCCGGATAAACTGGAAAGCGGGCTGACCTTGGTAGCTTTCCGGTAAATCTGCAACCATTTGAATGGGGCTGTAAATAACTACATATAAAGCGAGTTGTTGGGCAAGGGTGGTGTGTACCTGGTTGTTGTCTTTATACGGACTCAGTTTGATGTTGAAGATCCCCGGGGTGTAATCAATAGGGCCTGCCAGCATTCGGGTATATGCCACCGTTGGTAAATGTTCCGGAGGATTACCACCATCCGAAGCCCAGGCATTAAATTCTTGCCCGCGCAAACCTTCCCTCGATATAGCATTAGGCAGCGTTCGGCGAATCCCTGTTGCTTTAATAGGTTCATGGGCATTGATGGCAACTTCATAGTCAGCAGCTGTCTCCAGCACTTTTCGATAATGATTCACCATCCATTGCCCGTGATGATATTCTCCTTGAGGGATTATTTTCCCAACATATCCTGTTTTTACCGTATGGATCCCTAATCGGTTCATTAAAGCGTAAGCTGTATCCAGTTGTTGCTCATAGGTACGGGGAGCTGCTGAAGTCTCATGATGCATGATAATCTCTACGCCTTTTTCGGTAGCGTAACGTACAACTTCATTAAGGTCATAATCAGGGTAGGGAGTTACAAAATCGAAAACACCTTCACGATCTTCAAAACCAATCCAACGTTCCCAGCCGGTGTTCCAGCCTTCAATTAATACACCTCCAATATTATTAGCTGCGGCAAAGTCGATATAGCGTTTGGCGTTTTCCGTAGTAGCACCGTGATTGCCACCGGCATAACCCCAGCTGGTTTTACCAAGATGAAGCTCCCACCATATCCCTGCGTATTTCATGGGTTTAAACCAGGAAATATTTCCTAACCTATTAGGCTCATTAAGGTTTACAATCAGGTTTGATTCAATTAACCCGGCAGCGTCTTCAGTGATTTGAATGGTTCGCCAGGGAGTATAAAAAGGCAGAGCTCTTTTAACCTTATAATCGGTTCGCCCGGAACCAACTAACTCACTGCTCATACTAAGATTATCGGGGTCAATTTTGAGCGTCATTCCGGCATAATCCGTTAGGTTTGCTTCATGAAAGCTGAGATGCAAACCATCTTTATCTCTCATGGTAACCGGAGTATTTACGGCATTCTCAGGAATATAAGTTTGAGCTAAGTTGGGATCATTGCGTTTAGCAAGGGCATTAATTTCTGTGAATTTGGTTTCACTATACAAATGCTCGTAAATATCCCAGTCTCCAGGCTGCCACCAGGTTGTATGATCACCTGTTAAATTAAATATGGAATGTTCATCTGTAATTCTGAGTGAATCTACCCCTTCTTGATCAGGGAATTGATATCTGAACCCAACCCCATCATCAAATGCTTTAAAATGGATCGTGAGCTTACGGTTTGGGGATTCCTTTTCCTGAAGTTCAACAATCATTTCATTGTAATGGTTAATCACTTTTCGCTGCTCGCCCCAGGGTTTCTCCCAGGTTTCTTTAAAAGAGGAGAAATGAGCTTCAGTTATCTGGAACCCTGTTAACAGGTCAGGTTGGTGCTTAAAACTAAAACCCATCGATGATGAGTCGATTACGATTTTTCCCTTATGCGTTACCAGGTAGAACGGTGCACCACTATCAGTTAACCCAAAATCAATCTGGATAGTCTTTGAGGGTGATTCTATGGAAGTATTTGCAGCTGGTGGAATTGAACAACCAAAGACCAGAATCCATGCCGACAAAACGATAAGTGAATAACAGAGGGAAGACTTCATTTTGGAGAAAATCTTGAGGGTTTTATGATTCAAAAGTGTTTTAGGTAGAAAAGGTAATAACCTGGAAAATATTAATGATTAACATTATACCGCCATGATTCATCATTATTCTTTATGAATCAACGCGTTGGTGAAGTATTAAAAAAGGAGTTAAAGTTCTTCAGCGGTGCCGGAGACAAGTAATATTTAAAAGCCTCTCCAAAAGTAAAACCTGCAAGGTGCCCAAGGTACCGGGCGCGACCTTCAAGCTGATTGAAATAATTTTCAGTGGAGATATAGGTGGAAGGCTCATCGCCGGGGTCGCTCACATTAAACTGTGTGGTGTAAGCCAGCATGGCCTTTCTCTTTGTTTCCCAATGCTCTGAAATATCATAAATAAAATCAGGTTCCATAGGCCGGTCCTGCATATAGTGGAGGATATGGGAAGGCCTCCAGGTGGACTGTTCATCCCCATTATCATCGGTGGTCGGAAGCTTCTTTAAGCCGGCATAGAAAAGGGCGTCCAGTACAAGCTGTGTTCCTTTGGGGTGATCCGGATGCCTGTCGAAAGGAGCACCTACCAAACAAATGTGTGGCTGGGTTGCCCGTACCTGTTCAATGATTTTAAGCTGGTTCTCCCGGGTGTTGGGCAATAACGAGTCACCCAAATCCAGATTTTTACGATATGAAATAGATAAAATTTCGCTGGCTTTCTTAACTTCCTCAGCACGGGTTTGTTCTGTTCCACGGGTACCCATTTCACCTTTGGTAAGATCAATAATCCCAACTTTCTTTCCGGCAGATGTAAGGGAGGCAATGGTTCCGCCACAGCCTAACTCGGCATCATCGGGATGGGAAGCAAAAACAAGAACGTCTAATTTCATAGAAAATAGTTTTTAGAGAAAGTAAGGAATATTTAGGGTTTCAATGAGGGTAAAAAAACGAACTTTTATTTCAAAAACGGTGTAACGAATTAAATTCAATTGCGTAACAGAGACGTCTTTTCACCCCAAATAATTTCATGAGAATAGTAAACAGTTTTGCAGAAGGATTCAGGATAGCTCTTCGGGCGCTTAAAATAAATAAAATCCGCTCCACACTTACCGCCCTTTGTATCATTATTGGCATCACGATGGTAACCATTGTGGATGCAGTTACCACCGGCATGGATATCTCCTTTGAGAAAAGCATGGCCATGATGGGGCAAAATGTTGTGTACGTGCAGAAGTGGCCATGGGGCATGGGCGGTGAGTACAAATGGTGGGAATACCGGAACAGAAAGGAAATGAAGCTCGAATATGTGGATCAGATTCGAGAGTACAGCCGGTACGCCAATACAGTTACGGCTTCCACAAACAGAAATACATCTATCCGCTACCAGGAGAAAAGTGCCGAAGGTGTTGGGTTAAGTGGAACCACAGCCAATTACCTGGAAATTCAGGGGCTGAATATTAGCCAAGGGCGAATGTTTGTTGAGCAGGAAGTGCGATCGGGTTCAAATGTCGCGGTTATCGGACATACCTTAATGGAATCATTGTTCGAGTTTGAAACCCCATTGGGAAAACAAATTCGGGTGGGCGGTCAGAAATTCACAGTGGTAGGAGTTTTAGAGAAACAGGGCAAATTTCTGGGGCTTGAAGACACCGACAATCGCATTATCATTCCTATATCGGCTTATGGTCAAATTTATGGCTTGAGGTATGGACTCCAAATAGGCGTGCAATTTCCTAACCAGGAAGCTTTCAAAGAAGGAGAATATGAGCTGGAAGGCATTATGCGAAGAATACGTCAGCTTGATGCCACCGAAGATAATGACTTTGCCCTGAATAAACCTGAGGCCTTTAAACAACAGCTGGAAGGAATGAAGGCCGGAATCTATACGGTAGGGTTTATACTCAGTGGACTTTCGTTGTTGATTGGGGGCATTGGCGTTATGAACATCATGTTTGTATCCGTAAGAGAACGAACTAAGGAAATTGGAATTAGAAAAGCGGTAGGGGCCAAAGCCTGGGAGATTCTCACTCAGTTTCTTCTGGAGGCTATTGCTATTTGTTTGTTGGGGGGAATTATCGGGGTGGCCCTTGCGGGTGGTTTAACTGTTCTCATCAACCAGGCCTTTGTAGCTGTAATGAATGTGAGTGTGGTAATATTGGCTTTCAGCATTTGTACCATGGTTGGGGTGATATTCGGATTCATTCCTGCTTACCGCGCCGCTAAATCGGATCCTATTGAATCATTGAGGTTTGAGTAATAATGCATATCAAAGAGACAACCATACAAGCGTTTGATTCCCTTAAAGCAAACAAGCTAAGGTCTTTCCTGACCCTTCTTGCCTTGGTGATCGGGGTGTTCGCGGTTATCGTTTCAACAACGGCCGTGGCTGTTCTGGATAACTATTTCAAAAATACGATGAGCCTGATGGGCAGCGATGTCATTAATGTATCCAAAACCCCGGCAGTACAAATGGGTTCACTAAGTGATGATATTCGAAATCGGAAGGATATTGATTTCAGGACTGCTGAAAGACTGGAAGACCTGATGCAAATCGGAAGGGGAATGAGTCCCGATGAGTACTTCAATACTACAAAAATCAAATTTGGTGATGAAGAAACCGAGCCGAATGTAGGGGTTCGGGGCAGTAATGAAAATTACCTCGCCAACAATTCTTACACCCTTGAAGATGGCCGGAATTTTACCGGTGACGACATCCAGTATGGGCGCAATGTGGTGATTGTAGGAAAAGATGTGCAGGACGCACTTTTTAAAAACGAATACCCGCTAGGTAAAGAAATCCGCTTTGATGGTAAGCCTTATACAGTCATTGGTCTGCTAGAATCTAAAGGACAAATATTCGGGCAGTCGTTCGATAACTTTGTACTCATTCCATATACTGCAGCCTTGAATGCGTATGGTGGAAACCGGAATATCAGCATTCAGGTTCGCGCACCGGAAATTGATTTTATAACGGAAACGGTGGAAGAGATTACCGGGATACTTCGGGTTATCAGAAAGGTAAATCCCGGTGAGAACAACGATTTTGAAATATCCACTAACGATTCCCTCTCCGGAACATTTGATGCTTTCACCGGAGCATTATATATGGGTGGTTTTGCAATCGGACTGATTACACTGCTTGGAGCCGGTATCGGGGTAATGAATATCATGTTGGTATCCGTTTCGGAACGTACCCGCGAAATTGGCGTTCGCAAAGCTGTGGGTGCAACCCGAAAAGCCATCGTCAGTCAATTCTTGATGGAGACTATATTTATATGCCAGCTCGGGGGAATTATAGGGATGGCCTTAGGCATCGGGGTGGGGAATCTGATGGCCGTATGGATCGAGACAGAAGCGGTTATCCCGATGTGGTCGGTAGCCGGCGGCTTTTTCGGAATGTTGATTGTAGGGCTGATATTCGGAGTGTATCCTGCTTTTAAAGCAGCGAAACTTGATCCTATAGAAAGTTTACGCTACGAATAATTTTTTGTAATGGAATGATTTATGCATCCAATGCAATTTCTTATATTGAAATAAAACACAGGGCATTATGAATGAAGAAATCATCCAAAATTTAAACGAACGGCTCGATAGTGCTATAGGCCGTGGCCGAGAAATTCTCGAAGATGAAGAATTGCAGGTTCGCCTGGATGAACTCCGAGAACGATCGGAAAATACCATCCGGAAAAATCCACTCGCTTCTGTTGCTATAGGACTTGCGGTAGGCTTTATTGCTGCAAAAATATTCACCTCAGACGATTAAGCTCTCATGGAAGATGTAGGAAGCAGGATTAAGCAGATTACCCGCGAGCTCAAACATTATGTTGAGACTCGTATTGAGCTGAGTGTGTTGAATATTGGAGATAAAGTCAGTTACCTGATCGGGCAGTCAATACAGCAGTTATTCGGATATGCTATTTTGGGTTTAGGACTGGTTTTTGGCTTAACGGCACTCTCTATTTATTTAGGGGACCTGCTTGATAAAGAATGGGCCGGTTATGCCATTGTCGCTTCTCCATTTATTGTGCTTGGGTTGATCTTTGTGGTGGCAAAGCCAAAATCAATAGCCCGAAAAATACAGCAACAGATATTGGCTGAGTTCCTGGATACACTTCCGAATCAGCAGCAAGAGCAAAAACAGCTTGTACTCAAAGAAAACGAAAAGAAACAAACTGAGAATAATGGCTAAAGAAAAGTTATCAGACCTTGAGAAAAAGAAAAAAGAGCTTGAGCAAGAATTAGCCAACATCCAAAATGGGCTGGATAAATCTATAGACGAGGTAAAAGAGGGAGTGTCAACCGGTTTAGCACCCAAAAACCTGATTAAAAAATACCCGCTCCCCATTGTGGGAGCTTCGGTTGTGGTTGGATTTTTACTCGGTTCAAACCGAAAGAATTCTTCCTCATCGTCATCTAAAGCTTACGGTAGCCGGAGTCAATCTGATTCTGCTATTTCAAAAGAGATAAAGCGAATGCTTGCTAAAAAAGGTCTTAGTTTGGTGCTTGATTACATCGACAATAAAGTTGCCGCCCTGAAAGAAAAAGGGCATGATTCTGAGGATTGATTTAACAACTATTTAGCTCTTCTCTGTAAAAGGATATAAAATTCGAAAATAGGGCAACTAAACTGTAACTATTTTCGTCCAATCTCGTGTACGAACCCGTTAATACAAATACGAAATAATATCATGAAACGACTACTTTCATCTACGCTGTTTGCCCTTCTTTTATTTACCTCACCAATTTTATTAGCTCAGGAAGCGCGCACCATCTCACTCCAGGAAGCGATTCAAATTGCCCTGGATAATAATTACCAACTTAAGCAGGCCAAGAATAATCTGGAGTTAGCCAATGAAAGTATTACTAGTGAGTATGCTGATTTTGCGCCATCCGTTTCTTCAAGCCTGAGTGGTGGCAGATCAACGGGTCAACAGTTTATTGCTGACCGATTGAGTGAGCCCGGTTTGAATCCATTTGTTGATGTTACCTCTCAATCAATTAGCGGAAGAATTGGCGTAGATATAACAATTTTTGATGGCTTCAATAATATACTTTCGCTTCGTGCAAGCCAGCAGTCAAAGGTTTCATCAGAGGAAAGCCTGCAGAGAGCTAAAGAACAAGTGATTTTTAATACGGCCACGAGATATCTTCAGGTACTGCTGGATCTTCAGCTTCTGGAAATTGCAGAAGAGAATCTTGAAAACTCTATGCAGCAGCTGGAACAAGTTCGTGCACAGGTAGAGGTAGGATCTCGCCCAACAGTGGATTTATACAATCAAGAAGCACAGGTAGCAAGTGATGAATTGGCCGTAACACAACAGGAAAACGGTTTGAAATTCAGCAAACTCGTTTTGGTTCGTCAGCTTCAGATTGATCCGCTTGGCGACTACGAATTTATTGTGCCTGAAACAGAAATGGAAGTTACGCAAAGTGTAGGGCACGACTTTAGCCTCAGTGAGCTTATTGACCAAGCTATTCTGAACCGATCAGATTTGAAAAGTGAGATTGCAGATATTAAAACCCTTGAGTATCAGCTTCAAATAGCTCAGGGAAGTTTATATCCTTCTGTATCCGCAAGTGCATCAATGTCTTCTCGGTACAGCGACCAGTATTCTTTGCCGGGGCAGGGAAGTGTTAGTTTCAGTGACCAGTTTTTTGATCAGCAAATTAACCGTTCGTTAGGCTTGTCAGTTAATATTCCGATTTTTCAGAATTGGAACCGTATGTACAATATTCAATCTTCAAAAGTACAGCTGAAGAATGCCGAGCTTTCGTTCGACAATTCTAAACTCCAGGTAATTCAGGAAGTAACGCAGGCTTATAATGATTACACATCGTATGTAAAACAGCTGGAAGCTTCTGAAAAATCAAGAAGAGCAAGTGAAAGAGCATTTGAAACCCAGCAGGAGCGGTACAATGTGGGATCAAGCACCCTTATCGAGCTGAGTCAGGCCCAGGCCAACTATGTTGAGGCACAGTCAAATTATACACAAGCGATGTACAACCTGATTTTCCAGGAAAAACTGCTGGACTATTACCTCGGTAAACTCAGTGGCGACAGCGTAGAATTTTAAACAAAACATATTTAATAAGTAAGGGATAGGATAGGGAAATGGCTAAGAAGAAATCTTCGACATCGAAATTGTTGATGTGGATCGGTGGGGTTCTCGGGGTAATTATTGCTCTGGGATTAACGCTGCGGTTCACCGGAGTAATTGGAAATTCAGAAACCGGTAAGGAAGTCGAGACAGCGACCGCCAAACTGAAAACTATAACTCAACTTGTATCCGCTTCCGGTAAAGTGCAGCCGGAAATCGAGGTAATTATACGCCCGGATGTTTCCGGAGAGATCATCGAGCTTGCCGTGAAGGAAGGCGACTTTGTGCGGGAAGGCGATTTACTGGTTCGCATCAAACCGGATATTTATCAGGCCCAGATCGATAACCTGAATGCAGCTCTGCTTACCCAAAAAGCACGACTGGAGCAGACCAAAGCATCGTTGATAAGGGCAGAGGCTGCTCACCAAAGAGACAAGAAATTGTACGATAAAGATCTCATTTCTGAGATGGATTACATTCAATCCAAGTCGGAGTGGGAATCTCAAAAAGCCAGTTTAAAGGCTGCTGAGTATCAAATTCAGAGTGCAGAAGCACAGTTGCGACAGGCTCAGGAAGAACTGGAGCAAACCGTTATTCGTGCTCCTCAGGATGGAACCGTTACCGGACTTGGAGTTGAAGAAGGCGAACGTGTGTTGGGTAATGCCCAAATGGCCGGAACCGAGATGATGCGTGTTTCCCTGCTCGACCGAATGGAAGTACTGGTTGAAGTAAACGAAAACGATATCGTGAATGTGGATTTTGCTGACACTACCCGAATTGAAGTAGATGCTTATCCTGAGCGACGATTTAATGGTGTGGTTACCGAGATTGCAAATTCAGCTCAGGTTACCGGAAGCGGAACCAACGAGCAGGTAACCAATTATCAGGTGAAGGTTCGAATCATCACCCCGCATAATTTAGACAGCAGCCCGGAAAAATTGGTTCGTAACGAAGCATCAGAAGACCCTGAAGAAATGTTCGTACCTAAATTCCGCCCCGGAATGTCAGCTACCGTAGATATTGAAACACAAACGGCCACTAATGTTGTGTCGGTACCAATACAGGCTGTAACGGTGCGTGATTTCGCTAAGGATGAAAAAGCTCAAAAAGCGGAATCTGATTCTGCGGAAATTATGCTGGCGAGTTCTCAGGACCACAGTGACCTGACTATCCAGGAAGAGGACATCCGAAAGGTGGTATTTGTTGTGGAAGACGGCCAAGCCATTCGTAAAGAAGTGGAGACCGGAATCAGCGATAATACGCACATTCAGATTCTTTCGGGAGTGAATGCCGGCGAAGAAATTGTAATCGGAAGCTATCGAACACTTTCAAATTTGCTTAAGGATGGCGATAATGTAATCGTTAACAACAAGGTAGCCACATTCAATTAATTAAATTACAGCACGGATACGCATCATGTCGAAGAAACCAGTTATTGAAATTACCGAATTAACCAAGGTGTACCAGATGGGAAACACAGAAGTTCACGCCCTTGCCGGTGTAACTTTTGATGTGAAAGAGAACGAGTACATAGCCATTATGGGACCTTCCGGTTCAGGTAAATCGACCCTGATGAATATGATCGGCTGCCTGGATACTCCAACAACCGGAGATTACATCCTTAACGGCAGTAACGTGTCGAACATGGATGATGCCGAGCTGGCCGAAGTCCGTAACCGGGAAATCGGTTTCGTATTCCAGACCTTTAACCTGTTGCCCCGAACTTCCTGCCTGGCTAACGCTGAGCTTCCTTTGATTTATGCAGGGATGAAGTCGGCAGAGCGTAAAGAAAGAGCTACCGAGGTATTGACCAAGGTAGGCCTTGGAGATCGTATCGATCACAAGCCTAACGAGCTCTCCGGTGGACAAAGACAGCGTGTAGCCATTGCTCGTGCGCTGGTCAACAATCCGTCCATTCTACTGGCTGATGAGCCAACCGGTAACCTGGATACCAAAACCGGGGAAGAAATTATGTTATTGTTTGAAGAGTTGTACCGACAGGGTAATACTATTATCGTGGTAACACACGAACAAGAAATAGCTGATCATGCCCGACGGATTGTGCGGCTCCGAGACGGAATCATTGAATCGGATGAAAAGGTTGAGAGACCGTTGCTTGCTGATCATCAGCTTGCCTGAGCTTAGATTTTGAATATATAGCTGCATAAAAAAAGGCGCTCACACGAGCGCCTTTTTTGTTTAATCAGAAAAAATGATTCCGGATTATCTTAAACCAAAACCAACACCTACGTTAAATGTAGAGTAGTTGGAAATCGTGTAGCTGGCTGAAATTCTGAATACTGCAAGGCTGAATCTCAAACCGGCAAAAGCACGCATGGAGTTATTATCCTTAATCTCCAGGTCTATGGGACCTTCCACAGATTCAATTCTCTTTTCCCGAGTCTCCGGATCAGTAGAGTTCGGATTGTAATTCGGGTTGAAAGAGGTAACAGGGTAGGCACCGGGTGTTTTAAGAGAAGTTTTCGAAGTTTCGAAACCAATTCCCCCATAAACAGATACGAATGGCACTGTTTTACCTACAATGGCATTATACGTGGTGGCTGTGGTTTCTAACTCAATTCCCTGCCCGTCCCACTGAGATGCGTTGTAAGGGTTATAAATGTCAGAACCTTCTTCCGGATCTACATTGAAGTTTGCATTCGCATTAAACTTGTTATACCCAATCTGAACGGAAAGGTCGACCGGTAATAATTTTCCGCCTGGTAACCACTGATTGATTCCATGCTTTACACCGACTCCGAATAACCCAACGCCGGCATCAACTACAGGGGCTGTGAATTCCGGGATATAACGCAGACTTATGTCGGTATCTTTAACAATACCAAGGCTTGCCTGAATCATAGGAGCAGGTGCATATGGAAATCCTGATCCGCCAGGAAGCCCAAAACGAGCCACTTCTTCTCTGTTTCCATTTTGAGGATTAGTGGCAAAGATACCTACTTCGGTATTGGTGCTTTTGTCTCCGGCAACCGTAGGCGTTTCAGAACCACCTGAAACCACTTCTAACTGCTGAAGAGCAAGCTGGCTGACATCAAAAATTTGATCAGACCCAGGAATAACAGCAGCCGATACATTCAGGCTTATATCAAAGCCAAGGGTTGGATGAGCTTTAGCGGTATTGAACCATCCTGTATTAAGTCCTGCTCCAAAACCTTTGGTGTAAGGTGCCAGATAGCTTTCCATCAATGTATTCGCATCTTCAGCACCTGCTCTTAGAATTGCTCCAGCATCCCCGAGTTGTGCTTGGGCATTCCCGACTGTAGCGAGGCTTATGACAGATAGGGCACATAAGCCTTTCGTTATTTTTTTGAATTTATTAAACATTCGTACTCCTGATATTTGTTGAGTGTTATGTTCTAATATCTATATAATTTTGCAGAGAGGGAATACCCGTATCCGGCGTTCGGAAAATATCCCTTTTATAGGGAATCAAGCATATTCAGGTATGAATTGTACCTGCTGGCAGCTATTTCACCGTCTTCAAAAGCTTGAGCCACACCGCATTTCGGCTCATGAGCGTGCGTGCAATTGTTGAACTGACATTCCTGTCTGGGTTCCAGCATCTCCGGGAAAAACAGAGACAATTCCCATGGTTCTATATTAACGAGCCCGAATTCCCGGATTCCGGGCGTATCTGCCAGGTATCCACCAAAACTGAGTGGAATCAATTGGGCGTAGGTGGTGGTGTGTTTTCCTTTGTTAGAAAAGTCGGACACTTCTTTCACTTTAAGATCATAGGAAGGATCAATAGCATTCACTAAGCTGGTTTTACCCACTCCGGAGGGGCCAATAAAAGCGGATGTTTTATCTTTGAGTTGCTCTTTCAGCTTTTGCAGTGAATCGGAGTTATCAATACTGGTGATTAAAAAAGTATAACCCAGCCCGGTATATAATTCTGAGAGTTCTTCAGCAAATTCGAGTCCGCCGCTTTTTGCCAGATCAATTTTGTTCAGAATGATAACCGGCTTCACTTCATAGGCTTCACAGGTGACTAAAAACCGATCGATAAACCCTTCCTTTACCTTTGGTTTCTTTATGGATTGAACCACACAAGCCTGATCAAGGTTGGCAACCAGTATTTGTTCACCTCTCTTGCCGTGGGTTGCCTGCCGGGTGATGTAGTTCTCCCGGTCATGGATCTTATCAATATTACCGGTTCCATCGTCATTGAGCTCAAACTCCACCCAGTCGCCAACAGCTATGGGGTTGGTGACTTCTTTCTCATTCAAACGAAAGCGACCCGGCAGACGCGATTCTATAATTTCTTTCCCGGTATCCACATGATACCAGCTACCGGTAGATTGTATGACTCTTCCTTTTTGCATGCGACAAAAATAAGGAAGGAAAAGGGATTAACAAGATGTGTTTTTCAGAAACCTTCAAGACAAATTCTGTAGCGCGATCTTACACTAATATTTAATGTTCATGAAATTCTCCGAGTAAGCTGACTCGATATAGTCTTTCAGGGAGTGGTTTGCCCATTTATCCTGAGACCCTTTTGCTATGAAGTTCAGAGCTTCGGTTACATTAGAGTACTCCCTGAACATGATATTACCCAAATACTGAAGATCTTTACGGATAAAACTGTATAGTTCTTCGGTGGTGCTGGCCACATGAATTCCCCCTTCGATCTCAGCTGTAATATTCTGAGCTATGGCTTTTGCGGTCATTTCAGAGAATGAGTGAGTACACGGCATGGCAATCCCTACTTTACTGTCTGCTTTTTGTATTACAGAAATGGCGCCTCCGGCAACGAATACATTTGGATGGTTAGGATGATAGAACTGGTCAGTTACACGAATCAGGCCGTTTTCATTGCCAAATTTTCGAGTAGTTTTAACAGCATCTATACCGTTAAAGGGAGGGATGATCATGGTAAATGAAGAAGGTAGAACGGTTCCGCCTTTCAGAATTATTTCAGTTGATTTCACCTCATGAATTTCAGCATTCAGATGAACTTTGATATTAAAGCTTTTAAAAAGCTCCATTGCTTTGTCGGAGTCTTCACCGAGTCCGCCAATTCCAAAATGGCCAAGGAAAGGCTCTGAAGTGATGAAATGGATAGGTACGTTGTCCAGTAAATCTGCTTTGTGCAATTGGTATAGTGCATTAAATAAAAACTCGTAGGCTACATAAGAATAACCGCCCCATTGCGAAGTACCTACCACCAAGGGGCCTGGTTTTTTCAAGTACTCTTTCCAGGCCTTTTTAGTAATTTGGGCATGTTCGAAACCACTGAATACGGACCATGTGTGTATGTTGGGATACAATCCCTTAATACTTGCAAATTTCGGGGTGCTACCTGTTGCTATCACAAGATAATCATACTCAATATCTCGATCAGGGGTGTATATTAGCTGATCCTCTAAATCAAACCCATAAACAATACTTTCGATAAAGGTAACCCCTAATTTTTCATATATGGGCCGGGTGTCAAAAGAGCTGTTTTCTATTTTCTTTTTCCCAAAGGGGAACCAGACCAGGGAGGGGGTAAATACAAACTCGGGTTTTTTGTCAATCACACTGATATCATATCTGGATTTTGTAGCCTTTGCCAACTGAACCGCCGTGGTATAGCCTGCAAAACCTGACCCTACTATAATAATTCGCTTTTTCATAACTCCCCCATTTTATTTGTATAGATAATATTGATTACTAATTTTTCTTGAAGATTTTATGAAGGGCCTAAAAAATTTAAAGGCTTTCATCATGGGTTCGAAGAGCAATTTTCTGTTACCAAAATATCTTATGTAGGAATTTTATGGCTTCAAATAGAATGAGAGGAACCAAAGTATCACAAAAACGATAATTTTATAACTGGCAAGAATAGTGAGATGTAAGTGAATCGGATATGATACGAACACAGAAAATCATAGCTTGAGAATATGGTACATATAATTTCTCATTTTTTGGTTCCCTTAATTGTAGCTTGGTTTTTTTACAGGTCGAAATGGAAATTGGCTTTCCTGATCCTGATAGCGACCATGGTAGTAGATGCAGATCATTTGTTAGCCAACCCGGTTTATGATCCAAACCGGTGCTCGATCGGATTTCATCCCTTACATACCATTTGGGCAATAGCTGTTTATATTCTGATGTTTACGATTCCTTTTTATTTAAAGTCCGGGAAGCTTTCAGAAGCGGGAGAGAAGTGGAACTTTCGGATACAACTTACAGGCTTAGGGCTGCTTATTCATATGCTGCTGGATGGATTGGATTGTTTTATATAGAGCAACTAATCAGAAACCGACTCTCTTCAACTCTTTACTATAATTCATGTTGATAAGATATTTTGTTTCATAAGGGATGGAATATTCCGGGTTAGACAAATTTCCCCCATGCCACAAGCTATCTGTTTTAAGAAATTGAATGATTTGTTGATCTACTTTCTCTCCAAATCCTTTAATTATTTCTACAGAATCAACTTCTACATCAGTATTGAAGGTGAGCATATAGTAAGCAGATTCCGTATCTAATTGCAGATTGTTAAGGTTCACGAAGAACTCAGAATAAATGCCCAAATCATAGTATATCCTGTATTCACTATGAAGATTTGGAAAGTTCTTTTTCAAATAGCTCAGTTTTTCTATCTGATTTTGGGCTTTTTCTGCAAATGGAGTTGGCTCCCCTGATGATCCTGAAATAATTAAAGGATTATCACACCAACTAAGAATATAATGCCCGTTTTTTTCTTGCTGAAGGTATAAAAGCCACTTTTGGCCGGGCCTAACCGAAATCTCACATTGTCCGACATAACTCATTTCAAGGGTGCCGGATATAAAGACCGAATCCGGAAATGCTCCTTTGAATGTTTGGACAGAATCAAGTTTGGCTTTGTATACTCTCTTTTCTTGATAATACTCAGATTCTTCAATTGAATTGATCGCAACGACTCCAATAAAATCTTCGACCATATACCTGCCGGTGACATTGGGAGCACCACAACTGCAAGCAGCAGCATTTTGAATTAAAAGCAAGGAGATTAAAAAAAGCAGACAAACTCTCATGAGGGAATGACTGAATCCAACTTGGATTTATCTTAAGGTTATAAATTATGCCGAACAAAAAAAGAGCGGGTAAAACCCGCTCTTTTAATACATCAGTGATGTCGGAAATAATTATTCGTCATCATCGCGACTTACCACTTCCACATCTTTTTGCGGCATTTTACCATTCTTACCGGATACCGAAGCTTTATGAGCTTCGCTTACCTTAAAGAAGTCGGAAGCATCCTGAACGGGTTCATCTTCGAGGATGATATCCAGCAGCGGATCCATACGTTCCAGGTATTCCACTTCCAGGTCGCCGAGGACCTCTTCTTCAATTTCAGCTACATCCTTCTCATTTTTCTTTGGAAGCAGCACTTTCTTAATGCCGGCACGCTTGGCTGCCAGCACTTTCTCTTTGATTCCTCCAACTGGGAGAACAAGCCCGCGAAGGGTAATCTCGCCGGTAAGGGCGATGGTGCCTTTCACTTTACGTTGTGTAAATATCGAGGCGATTGCTGACATCAGCGAAACTCCGGCAGAAGGTCCGTCTTTTGGAACTGCTCCGGCCGGTACGTGTACGTGTAAATCCCAATATTTGAACGCTTCTTCAGGAATACCGATTTCTTCGGAATGTGCTTTCAGATATGAGACAGCGAGCATAGCGGACTCTTTCATTACATCGCCAAGCTGACCGGTAATATTCAGTTTTCCGGAGCCTTTAGATACACTGGCCTCAATGAATAGGATGTCACCGCCGTACGGCGTCCATGCCATGCCTGTAGCCACGCCGGGAACGGTTGTCCGCTCGGCTGCATCGCTGAAGAACTTCCGCTTTCCGAGAAATTCTTCTACATCATCGGCTATTACATCAAACTCTTCGATTTCTCCTGAGGCAATTTTAGCCGCAACTCCACGGCAGCATCCGGCAATTTGTCGCTCGAGATTTCGAACACCGGACTCACGAGTGTATTGATCAATAAGTCGTTCAATGGATTCGTCCGTGAAAGAAATCTGCTCTTCTTTCAGTCCGTTTTCCTCAATTTGCTTGGGTATCAGGTACTTTTTGGCAATTTGAGTTTTCTCTTCCAGCGTATAACCGCTGATGTTGATGATCTCCATACGGTCTTTCAGCGGAGCCGGAATGGTATCCAGCGAATTTGCCGTAGCGATGAACATCACCTTAGAAAGGTCATACTCAAGCTCAAGATAGTTATCGGTAAACGTATCATTTTGTTCCGGGTCAAGAACTTCGAGCAGAGCAGAAGTGGGGTCACCTCTGTAGTCAGCACCAACCTTGTCAATCTCATCCAGCATGATAACGGGATTTCCTTTTCCGGCCTTTTTCATGGAACGGATAATACGTCCTGGCAGGGCACCTATATAGGTTCGGCGGTGACCGCGAACTTCGGCTTCATCTCTGATGCCACCCAGGCTGAAGCGTTCAAACTCTCTGTTTAACGCTCTTGCAATAGATTTCCCTAAGCTCGTCTTTCCAACGCCCGGAGGGCCATAAAAGCAGAGAATAGGAGCTTTCATGTCCTGCTTAAGTTTCAGTACGGCCAGGTATTCAACAATTCGTTTTTTAACCTTCTCGAGTCCGTAGTGATCTTCATCCAGCACTTCTCGAGCATATTTTAGATCCAGTTTATCTTCGGAAAACTCTTCCCAGGGCAGATCCAAAATCCATTCCACATAACTGTATATGATGCCGTAATTTGGGGATGCATTGGGCGTCATTTCCAGTCGCTGCAGTTCTTTTTCAGCCGTTTCGCGGGCACTGTCCGGAAGCTTTTTGCTTTTGAGGCGCTCACGCAGTTTTTCAATATCCTGCTGTTCAGCGTCTTCACCAAGCTCTTCCTGTATGGCCTTCATTTGCTGGCGCAGGTAAAACTCACGCTGCTGGTCATCAATATCCGACTTCACTTTAGTCCGGATTTTCTCACTCATATCCAGCACCTGCACTTCCTTCTCAAGGAACTCCATGACCTTATCCAGGTTCTCGGAAAATTTACGGATCTCCAGCAGAGACTGTTTATCCGAGATAGACACATTCAGGTTGGAGGAAATGAAATTCAACAGAAAAGTAGGGCTGTTGATATTATTGACGGCTATTGATGCCTCCGAAGGTATGTTGGGAGACATGTTGATAATCTTGGACGCCGTCTCTTTAATATTGCGAACCGAAGCATCCAGCTCTAACCCTTCAATATCCATTTCTTTATTGTACGGCTCCACATCGGCCTTAAAATAGGGAGTACTTTGGGTGAATTTCTTAACCTTGAAATTGGACTTGCCCTGAATAACAATGCTCTTACTGCCATCCGGCATTTTGATGAGCTTCAGAATCTGGGCAACGGTTCCAATCTTATGAAGGTCTTTGTACTCAGGTTCTTCTATATCTTCGTTTTTCTGGGTCACAACCCCAATGGTTTTGTCGCCATCGTAAGCCTCTTTTACAAGAGCAAGAGAACGATCGCGCCCAACGGTAATCGGAACAACGACACCGGGAAATAATACGGTGTTTTTGAGGGGCAGGATGGGGAGGGAATCGGGAATTTCAGCTTCTGTCAGTTCTTTCTCTTCTTCTTCGGACATGAGAGGAATGGCCTGCTCAAAATCATCGAAGTTGTCATCAGACTGATCGAATTTTTCAAATAAATCAAAGCGCTGTTTCATAAATAAAAATATCTGCAGTTTTTCGTTTGAATATTAAGGTGCAAATACGAAGCCATATCATTCACACAAAACAAAGCGTCAGAAACACCCGCTGCCTGTCAGTAATGTAGGGCAAAGTGGCAGGCTTTAAAAGTGGAACTGAAGGGTTGCTACCGAAACCCCGGTTATTGTGGGTTGATTGGTGAGGGAGTTGGGAGTTAACAGTGCGGCCACGGAAAAATCCCATTTCTTGGTTTCAATAGCGGTTCCAAGGCTAAGAAAATTGGGTTGTGCTGCTTTAAACTGAATTCCTCCGCGAAGGGGCAAGAACTTCAAAGGGCGAATTTCAACCCCCACAGAAGAAATTATTTTGGTTGAGTTAAAGGCATTATTGGTCAGTCCGATACTGACATCACCCATCAGTTTCAGCCGGTTAATTTCAAGCAAAGCTCCTCCGTGAACAGCCATCGGCAAAAGCGTGGAAAAAGAAGCTCGGCTTCGGTTGGTTCCTGTAAAAGGATTGTCTTCTCCATATTGCTCTATAAACGAGATGTATTGCCCTCGGGTGCCGGTAAACATTTCGTTACTTACGTTAGATGGAACCGCAGCTCCCGTCGTGGTGTCGGTATCCATTGAAATGGTAAGCTTATCGTTGTTATAAGAAACGAAGCCGATGTCGGTCATCGAAAACGAAAGCCGCAGCGATTTTCGGGTGGGCTGTTGATCCGGCCGAATGGCAGACAGGTCACTGCCAAGAGTGAGGAGGTAGGTCACGCCTATATCCAGCCCGGCCCCGATGCCATCAAAAGAGAAATAGTTATTATTGAATGACTGTGTATTGGCGGTTTGGATGTTGCTGCCGCTAAAATAAGCCCCGGTAGAAGCCGAAAATTCTCCGGTGGCATCATAAGAAAAGGATTCAATTCTTTGCACGGAATTACCCTGCTGCTGATATACATTCTCCCAGGCAGCATTTTGGTAGTTACCGCTAACCACGATTTTTGGCGCTATTCCGATAACAAAATTATCAAGCCGGGGGGTTAAGCCCGTTAGAAAAGGAAATGATTCCGCATACCCAAAAGAGAGTTCATGAAGCGTTTGGTACCGGTGGATCAAAGTACGATCAAGTACACTATTACCGTCCCGGTCTTCCTGAAATTCGTTGACATACCATCCTTTTCCGGCTCTGAAATTCGAAGAAGTACGGGTTCGGAGGGCAACAGAGAATGAACGATTTTCCCGTTTCCACTTCATACCCAATACGGTTACATCGTAGCGGGTGGTATTGTCGGAAAGGGTAGCATTACGGGGATAATTATCGTCCAGAATTTCATCCCGGTTTGAACTGAAAGAAGCTCGATTACCGGACTCATAAGCCGATAAATAATCCCGTGCGTTCTCATACTGCAAATTCGGATCGTCAAAACTCTCAAAGGGATTGAAGAAAAAACCGCCGATTCCAACCCCGATTGAAAAATCACCTTCACGGTCACGAATCATTAGGTTGGCAGGATTGTAGAAATTGGCATTATAGTCGGTGATATAGGTACTCCCGCCACCTCCAAGAGCCATATTTCTTGGAGTGATAACAGGCTGTGCAAGCACCGAAAAGCTGCTTAAACACAGGAACAGTAGTAAAGATATTGCCTGCCGACTATACATGATATTCTAACGCTAACGAGGGGAAATCTGTTATTTACTAATCAATTACCTGTAAAGGAGCTGCCCTCAGCATTAACTTTTTTTGTCCTCTATTTTTGAAAAATACAACAACTTTGGCATCTGTTCCTAATCCCGACCTGGAAATGATTTTACCGGGCCCAAATTTAGAGTGCATCACTTTGGTACCAACCTGGAAAGGATCTTCCCCGTCTTCATAGTCATAATGAATGGTAGCCGAGGGAGACTTGTAGGTTTTTTTGGTGTGGGCTTGCTTCCAATCGTAGTCCATGTCCCTGCCGGAATCCCCGGAGGATTTATTCTCAAACCGGTCTTTCTTTTGAGAAATCGTTGCCCCGGTTTCGGTTTGAACAACGCCGGCATCCACTTCGTCCAGAAATCGGGAACGAGACTGGCGCATTTCTTCCCCAAACTTGAACCGGCTCCTGCAATGGCTGAAATACAACCGTTCCTCGGCTCTGGTAATGGCTACATAAAACAGGCGGCGTTCTTCTTCGATGTCCACATCAAAATTATCCCGGGCACCCATGGGGAACAGATTCTCTTCAAGCCCAACAATAAATACACAGGGAAATTCGAGTCCTTTGGAAGCATGAACCGTCATCAGAGTGATAGCCGGTTTGTCTTCGTCGAACTTATCGGTATCGGTAATAAGGCTAATTTCCTGTAAAAAAGCACTCAGGGATGGTTTCTCTTTTCCTTTTTCGTAATAAGAGATCGCATTTTGAAGCTCTATGATGTTATCCCTGCGCATCATCGACTCATGGGAGTTTTCCTCAACCAATGCACGCATGTAACCGGATTGTTCCAGCATGGCTTTCACCGTATCCGAAATGCTCTCACCACCCTCAAGGTTACTTCGCAAGCGGTTGATCATATCTACAAATTCACGCACCCGGGCCTTGGCCGGTTTATAGACATCCAGCTCTTCAATGTTCTGAATGATATTCCAGATAGAGCTGCTTTCTTCCCGCGCCTGCTTGATCAAATCCTGTATGGATTTATTCCCAATTCCCCGCGAGGGTTCGTTGATAATCCGAAGCAGGTTGGTTTCATCATGGGGATTGACCAATAGGGTGAGATAAGCCAGCACGTCTTTAATCTCTTTACGCTGGTAGAAGGAGAGTCCGCCCACTAACTGATAAGCCAAATCCTTGCGCCTCAGGGCTTCCTCAAACACCCGCGATTGGTAGTTTGTGCGGTAGAGAATGGCAAAATTGTTGTTCTTGTAGCCGTGCTTCATCTTCAGATTTTGAATATGACTGGCTACGCGATTGGCTTCATCCCGCTCGTCAAAATTTTCCAGTACGGTGATGCGTTCGCCGTAATCCTGATCAGTCCACAGGGTTTTATCAAGCTGTTTGGTATTCTGCTTGATGATGGAATCGGCACACTGCAGGATGGCTTTTGTGGAGCGATAGTTCTGCTCCAGCGGGACCTGTGTCGCATCTTCATAATCCTCCTTAAAATTCAGGATGTTGGAAATATCTGCTCCGCGGAAGGAGTAAATACTTTGGGCATCATCACCCACCACACAAATATTTTCGTACTTGGCGGCTAATAACTTGGTTACTTTATACTGTGCATGATTGGTATCCTGGTACTCATCAATCAGAATGTATTTAAAACGGTCCTGGTATTTTTCCAGAATGTCCGGATGTTGTTCAAAAAGCTGAATGGGTTTCACCAGCAGGTCGTCGAAATCCATGGCGTTACTCTGCTTCAGCCGCTTGTTATAAATTTTGTACACCCGCGCTGTAATATCATCCAGCGTACTGCTCACAAAACGATCCTGGTAAGTATCGGCTTCAATCAGCTGATTCTTAGAGTCACTGATTTTATTATGGATGGTTTTGGGTTTGATCTCTTTGGGATCAAAATTCAGCTCTTGCAGAATCTGTTTGATTACCGTCTGTGAATCATTGGTATCGTAAATGGTAAAGTCCGCGCCATAGCCAATTTTATCGGCTTCAAAGCGCAGAATTTTTGAGAAGATAGAGTGGAAAGTACCCATCCAGAGTTTTTTGGCTTTATCGCCGATCAGGTTCTGAATACGCTCCTTCATTTCCCGGGCTGCCTTATTGGTAAAGGTTAAAGCAAGAATTTGCTCGGGTGCTGCTTTATACTGCTGCAGCAGGTAAGCAATTCGATAGGTCAAAACCCGGGTTTTTCCGGAACCTGCACCGGCCACAATAAGTAGTGGGCCATCGGTGTGCGTTACGGCCTGTTTCTGCTGCTTGTTCAGCCCGGATAGAAAGTCGGGCCGACCTTTAGGCTCTTCAGATGGAAGTGAAAATGTTTTCATAATATTCTTTTAACCACGAAGGGACAGAACATTCAAGTAGATAGAACTACTGACGTTTGCTCTCTGTATTCCTCAGTGAACGATGTGGTTATTCTTCAAAATCTTTGAGTTGTTCCCGCAGTTTAGCGAGGCTGTCTTCCGTGTCGGTTTTCTTCTTTTTTTCCAGCTCAACGACGTTTTCCGGGGCATTATTGATGAAGCCCTTATTGGCCAGTTTCTTCTCAATGCCCGACAAAAACCCCTCCAAGCGATCAATCTCTTTTTGAATACGCTCTCGTTCTTTTCCAAAATCAACGAGGCCTTCCAGCGGCACAAACAATTCATTTCCATCCACAATTGAGGAGGAGTACACTTTGGGTTTGTCAATTTGGGTTGAAATGGTTAGCGACTGAATGCTTTCCAGCTTTTTCAGCACAAGCTGGTTTCTAAGCAGTGCGTCTGCGGTGGATTGTTCTTTTGTACTAATCAGAACATCCAGTTCTTCTTTCGGGGAAACATTCACTTCAGAGCGGATATTTCTCAGGGAAGAAACCATCTGCTGCAGGGTGCTAAAAAGTTTGAGATCGTCTTCGTTTAACTTAGCATCATCGGTTTTAGGCCATTCGGAAATAAGAAGTGCTTCTTCCGCACTTCGTTCCTGAATGTGCTGGTAAATCTCTTCACTAATGAATGGCATGAAAGGGTGGAGGAGCTTCATGAGCTGCTCAAAAAACCCGAGCGCTGTATTGAGTTTATCCACAGGGATTTTCTCTCCATACACTTCCGGCTTGGCTAATTCGATATACCAGTCGCAGAAATCATCCCAGATCAGGGAATATACTTTCTTAAGGGCATCATTCAGCTTGTAGTTATCAAAGTCTTTATTGACTTCCTGAATAGTCTGCTGAATACGCGCAGCCATCCACCGGTCAGAAATATCTTCATTGTTGATTTCAAGGGTTGGCTCATACTTCTCGCCATCTTCCATATTCATGGTAAGAAAGCGGAAGGCATTCCAGATTTTATTACAGAAATTCCGTCCCTGCTCACACAGTTTTTCATCAAAAGGGAGGTCGTTACCGGCCGGGGTTGCAAAAAGCATTCCCATCCGGATTCCATCGGCTCCGTATTTTTTAATGAGCTCCAGCGGGTCAGGAGAATTTCCTAAACTCTTGCTCATCTTCCGACCTTTCTTGTCCCTTACAATACCGGTGTAGTACACATTGTCGAACGGCTTGTCGTCCATGTACTCATAGCCGGAAACAATCATACGAGCTACCCAGAGAAACATGATTTCAGGAGCAGTAACCAGATCTTTGGTTGGATAGTAATATTGAAGCTCTTTATTGGCCTTGCCGGTTCGGATGTAATCCGGATCAAAAACAGAAATAGGCCATAACCAGGAGGAGAACCAGGTATCCAGCACGTCTTCATCTTGCTTCAGATCAGAGGCTTTCAGGTCTTTATTCCCTGACTTCTCTTGTGCTTTAGGAAGAGCTTCTTCCATAGATTTAGCGACTACATAATCATCATGGCCTTCCCCGTAATAAAACACGGGAATTCGGTGTCCCCACCAAAGCTGACGACTGATATTCCAATCCCGGATGTTTTCCATCCAGTGCCGATAGGAATTCTTGAATTTAGCGGGATGAAATTCAACCGTGTCGTCCATCACGTTGTCGAGAGCAGGCTTGCTGAGCTGATCCATATCCACCCACCACTGCAGGGACAGTCGTGGCTCAATGGGTACATCGGTTCGCTCCGAGAAGCCTACTTTATTCTTATAATTTTCCACTTCTACAAGGTGACCGGCTTCTTCAAGGTCGTTAGCTATTTTCTTTCGAACCTCAAACCGGTCTTCTCCAATATAAAGCTGTGCGGCCTCGCTCATACTACCATCAGCGTTCAGCACGTCAATGGTTTCAAGACCATGCTTTTGTCCGATTTCATAGTCATTAACATCATGAGCAGGGGTAATTTTCAGACAACCGGTTCCGAATTCCATATCCACATAATCATCCTGAATAACGGGAATCTCACGGTTAACCAAGGGCACCATCACCTTCTTCCCTTGCAAATGCGTGTAGCGCTCATCATCCGGGTTCACACAAACGGCTGTATCTCCCAGGATGGTTTCCGGCCGGGTAGTTGCGATGGTTACAAACTCATCTTCGCCCACAATCTTATAACGAACATGGTACAGTTTGGAATCTACTTCTTTGTGGATGACCTCTTCATCACTTAGCGTAGTTTGGGCAGCCGGATCCCAGTTAATCATTCGCTCACCGCGATAGATTTTACCTTTCTCATGCAGATCGATAAATACATCAATCACGCTTTCTGAGTAATCCTCATCCATAGTGAAAGCGGTACGGTCCCAGTCGCAGCTGGCTCCCAGCTTTTTCAATTGTTCAAGGATGATTCCTCCATGCTCATGAGTCCATTCCCAGGCATGGTCCAGAAATTCTTCTCGTGTCAAATCTTTCTTAGTGATTCCCTTTGAACGTAGCTTGCGTACTACTTTTGCTTCAGTGGCAATGGAGGCATGGTCGGTTCCGGGAACCCAGCATGCGTTGTAGCCCTGCATACGTGCGCGACGAACCAATACATCCTGAATGGTATTGTTCAGCATGTGTCCCATATGGAGCACACCGGTAACATTAGGAGGGGGGATAACTACGGTAAAAGACTCTCGGTCGTCCGGTTCGGAGTGGAAATAATTGTTTTCCATCCAGTAGGAATACCATTTATCCTCAACTTTAGAGGCATCGTATTGTGCGGGAATTTCTTTACTCAAAACTTCAGCTTTTAAACTAATAGGTTCCGACGCAGAGCGTGCGGAACCAGTTTATTATGGTTGAATGTATTAATAAAGCCTCGCTCCACACGCTCTGCGTTGGAGCGATTGTTTGTAAACTTATTATTTAACTCGTTTCAGGAGCACGCCAAAGTGACCATCACAGCCGTGCTTGTGCGGGAATGTTTGGTAGGCTTTGCCTTCTTCAGCCAATACTTCTTCCGGCAGGTAATCTTCCAGAGGTTCAAGTTCAAAGTTATCGTACTTCTCAAGGAACTTGGTGATTTGTTCCATATTCTCTTCCGGTTCCAGAGAGCAGGTGCTGTACACCAAACGTCCGCCTCGCTTAACCATGTTGGCGGCTTCTTCCAGTAATTGTTCCTGAAGCTCAACTGCATTTTTCAATCCTTCTTCATCACGTCTCCAGCGAAGGTCAGCGCGCTTGCTTAATACTCCGGTTCCGGTACAAGGGGCATCAAGGAGTACGGCGTCCGCCAATCCCAGGGAAACTTCAAGCACATCACCGCGGCGGATTTTAATATTCTCGGCTCCGTAATTCAGGGCACTTTCAGCCAGCTTTTCCAACCGCTCGGAAGAAATATCTACGGAAAGAATTTCACCTTCGGCCTGCATCAGGTCGGCCATCATAATAGATTTAGTTCCCGGGGCCGCGCAGAGGTCAAATACTTTCTCGCCCGGCTGAGGGTCTAAAACAGTGGGGGCGAAACCGGCGGCAATATCCTGTACAAGGCAAATGCCTTTTGAAAGCAATCCCTTTGAAATAAACGGCTGTACAGAATCAATCTGATAGTAGTAGGGAAGCCAATCACTTGGTTTTGCATCAACATCCATTTTTTCGAGGCGCAGCTCAAAATTTTCCGGCTTGGTTCGCAGCGTATTAACTCGCACATAATAATGCGGGCGGGAGTTGTTGGCCTGCATCAGCTGAAAAGCTTCACGCTCTCCAAAACGCTTTCTCCAACGCTCCACCATCCATTCGGGATGAGAGAAAGTAGTGGCTACCAGTTTATTACGATCTTTAAATGCCGGCTTGGGAAGCTTTTCCCGATCGCGCTGCAGGTTTCTCATAATGGCATTCACCAAATCCCCGGTTTTAGAACCGAGTTTCATTTTGGCTATCTCAACCGCTTCGTTAATGGCAGCATAATCCGGAGTACTATCCATAAACAGCATATCATAAATGGCGAGGCGCAGGATATTCTTCAGGCCCGGCTTCATTTCAGCTACGGAAACGCTTGAAAATTCATCGATCAAAAAATCGAGATAGCTTCGTTTACGCATGATATTCTGCACGTATTCTCTGACCTGAGCCCGTTCTCTTGTTTCAAGCTCATCAGCCAGGTTATAATCCAGCCTCTGATTTTCATCGAAGTTTATGAGAATGTCTACACTTACCGAGCGTTCTGATAATTCAGTTTCCAAAGGAGTCGAGTTTTAAAATTGTGGTTACCTGCTACAAAAAAAGGTGATTTTCGTCACCTTGATGTCTTGGATGATGCAATAAAACGAGCCACGGTTTTAGGCGCGGCTCAATAGCTTGTAAAGATAAAATTTTAACAGGGGAGTTGCTAATGGAAGTACACCCAATTTAGCAGTTTTTTTTACCTTATGAGGGGTTTCTTGGCAGTGCTGGAGTGTGTGATCTCTACGAGCCAGCCGTGAACGGCATGATTGTTTACTGGAAAACAGGGGTATCCATAGCACCCAATCATGAATAATTAGTTTTCGTTACGATACTCCGCTCCGTAATGCCCGCCCGAGGCTCCTCCTCAATAACTACGTTCTGCCCCCGAAATCTCTCTCTCAAATTAGTTAACTCTAATCACTAAAAACTAACTAACCCAGCCAATTCTGAGGCTGAGCCTCGCAGTGGGGTTCCGCAGCGGAGCAGCGGAACCAGTACTCTTTAGTACCAACAAATCATGAATAGTTTCGAATCTCTTCCGGTACACAAGCATGGGGTTCAGCCCTGCGCTATTCAGGATCCGGCTCATTTCAATTTTGAAACTACTAATAAGATTTTTAGTAGCTAATCCTTTGATCGGACGGATACTCGATCTGATAGTCAAACCTCAGCGATTCGGAACTATTCGGAGAAAGGGTTAAAGTCCAGGTTACAATACCCGTTTCTTTGTCCAGATTTCCCCCGCTAAGCCGGTTTGCATTCACCTTTATGTCTTCGTTTTCGGAAATCGGAAGCTGATCTTTTACCGTTATCGTAATAGATTCGGACTTGGTGTTCCGGATGTTAATTTCCCAGGCATGTTTTTCCCGGACTCTGTTTCCGAAGAAATTTCGTTCTTCAAAATCCCGGAGCTTAGTACGATCCACAATAATTCCTTCATCACGGCCAAGTGAAACCGACAGGGTGTCACCAAATGAATTGGGATTTAATCGGGTGGTGCCAATAAAGCTGTTCTCGAAATAGATGTTGGCTTCTCCGGCAATCAGATTCAATTCATCCCAGTCCGATATCTTCCCGATCAGGTAGGCATGTTGCGCGTGCTTCGGGATGGTTGAATAGCTGTAATCCGTAGTTGTTTCTGCTCGCTTAATTTCAACATTATGGGCTTTCCCGTCTGACGGAACAGTGTATGGAGTGTTAATTTTATAGCTAAATGATGTTTGGTTTTGGGTGAAGTCAACGCTTGGTAACTGAGCCTCCATAGCTATCTCAGCTCGCTTGGCAGCATCAGATTCTGCATATCCCGTAACTACTAATTCATCCATCATACTCTGTTTGGCAGGTTGAGGATAGGCCTGAACAAAATCGACATAGGTTGGAGAAATATTTGGTAATGTGGCACCGGCTGATGGATTTCCTGAATTGATAGTAAGGTTCACTTCATCCCAATCGATGCCGGTATTCTGATATACCTTTGCTTTGTAATTGATGTGTAGTGGTTCTGAAACACTCTGCGACCGGATATCATAGGAAGGTGTCCACCTGGCAGACCTGACCAGATAACTAAGAGTAAAGGTTAAGGTTTGAGCCTGTTCCGAATGGACTTCAGCAATTACCTCAGAAAACCGATTACGTTGACTCCCACTCAACTCTCGAATCTGAGCATTGATTTTATTAAGTTCGGCCCTTTTGATATTTAAGTTTTTGGACAGGGAGATTCTCTCTCGCTCAAGTTTCGATGCACGGCTCCGGTAAAGATCAAGAAATTGGGTGAGTTCAGCCGCAGTCAGCTCATGATTTTGCACTTCTGAGGTGGTGCTTTCCAATAATCTCATTTCCTGTTGTATCACATTCAGGTCCGATTCCAGGAAAGTAACTTCCTGCTGAAGAGAGTCTCTTCGTTGTTCAAGTTGTAAGACCTGTGGATTTCGTTGCTGAGATTTAAAATAGTTATACCTTTGCGTTATGGACAGAACCGTGAACTGTCCATCCGCTTTAAGCTGAATGCTGTTTTGATTCATAGAAGGGGTGAGCTGCTCAAATACAACGATATTTTTTCCGGCCTTTAAATTGACGGCGGCCTTTCGCTGAATCTGTGCTTGTTGTCTGTATACGGTTACTTCATCAATCTGAGAGGTGGTAAGCAGAGAGTCGGCAGGCGGGAATGCATTCACAAAAAGGAAGAGCACAAATAGGAGGGTGTTCATAATTCACTTGATTGATTAATGGGTTGTTTAACATCAATATAGCTGGGCGTAAATAAACCCGCATTTTAATGTGAGACTGATGCTCAACAAACTAAACGGGTGCATCAAAATTGTCTGTAATATTTCATAAGAATTTTGATTGCCTCTCTTTATGTATCTGCCTATCTTTACCAGCCTTTGCAGTAGTGCATAATTCAGGCTACTAATTCATCAAAGCAAAACTAACAAAATCGCGATATAGCACATGAATAAAGGAACTATAGCGCAGGTAATTGGACCTGTAGTTGATGTTGATTTCTCTGAAAGTAAAACTCCGGCTGTTCTCAACGCCCTTGAGATTAAAATGACAGACGGCTCAACCCTAACTCTTGAAGTTGCTCAACACCTTGGTGAAGATCGTGTGCGTACCATCGCGATGGATTCTACCGACGGACTTGTTCGCGGTATGGAAGTTGTTGACACCGGTAAAGCTATTTCGATGCCGGTGGGAGAAGATATCCGAGGCCGACTATTTAATGTAGTAGGGGATTCTATTGATGGGATCGATGCTCCGGAAGGAAAAAATTCTTACCCAATTCACCGCCAGGCTCCGGCTTTCGATCAGCTTGCTACATCAACCGAGATGCTTGAGACAGGGATCAAAGTTGTTGACCTGCTTTGCCCGTATGCCAAGGGTGGTAAAATTGGATTGTTTGGTGGTGCCGGTGTAGGTAAAACCGTATTGATTCAGGAGCTGATTAACAATATTGCGAAGCAGCACGGTGGACTTTCCGTATTTGCCGGTGTTGGTGAGCGTACCCGTGAAGGAAATGACCTTCTGCGTGAGTTTATCGAGTCCGGTATTATCAACTACGGCGATGAATTCAAAGAATCTATGGAAGAGGGCGAATGGGACCTTTCCAAAGTAGATAAAACGAAATTAAAAGAATCTCAGGCTACACTGGTATTTGGTCAGATGAACGAGCCTCCGGGTGCACGTGCACGTGTGGCACTGTCGGGGCTAACAGTAGCTGAGTATTTCCGTGATGAAGTATCCCGTGATATCCTGCTCTTTATTGATAACATTTTCCGATTTACACAGGCCGGTTCTGAGGTGTCTGCACTTCTGGGACGTATGCCTTCTGCGGTAGGTTACCAGCCAACGCTGGCTACCGAGATGGGTGACCTTCAGGAGCGTATTACTTCTACCAAGAGCGGATCAATTACATCGGTTCAGGCCGTTTATGTACCTGCCGATGACTTGACTGACCCTGCTCCGGCTACCACCTTTACTCACTTGGATGCAACAACCGTACTTTCTCGTGCATTAACACAGATCGGTATTTACCCAGCGGTAGATCCTCTGGATTCATCATCAACTATTCTGGATCCGAAGGTTGTTGGACAAGAGCACTATGACGTTGCCAACCGCGTGACTCGTCTGCTTCAGAACTACAAAGACCTTCAGGATATTATTGCCATCCTCGGTATGGATGAGCTTTCTGACGAAGATAAGCAGGTTGTACACCGTGCCCGTCGTGTTCAGCGATTCCTCTCTCAGAACTTCCACGTGGCCGAGCAGTTTACAGGTCAGCCGGGTGTTTATGTGAAAGTTGATGAGACGGTTAAAGGCTTCAAGATGATTCTTGACGGCGAACTTGATCACCTTCCTGAGAACGCATTCTACATGGTAGGAGATATCAACGAAGCTATCGAGAAAGGTGAGAAGCTGCTCGCTGAAGCTGAAGAACAAGAAGCTGTTTAAATCTAATCAGGTATTTTCATGAGCTCATTTAATGCACAGATTTTAACTCCGAACGGTTCTCTTTTTGAAGGAGAAGTAACCGGAGTGAAGTTACCCGGAACGCAGGGCAGCTTTGAAGTCAAGGCAAATCACGCGCCCATTGTATCAACTCTGGAAAAGGGAAGTGTACTTGTGCGTAAAGATGATGGAGATACAAACTTTCTGATCTCCGGTGGGTTTGTTGAAGTAAACAACAACAAACTTACTTTATTGGCAGAATCTGTAGAAGAAGCCTGATTCTGAAACCATTTATTATTTAGTGTTAAAAAGCCGGTGGGAACATCGGCTTTTTTATTTGGGATATAGTACTATATTTATAGTAGCAACTAAATAATTGAGCTCATGAGATATATCTTTCTTTCAGTTTTGATGATTATGCCGTTGTACGGCCTGGCCCAGCAACAACCCGATACCTCTTTTACGGTTAATATTGACGAACCTCGCTATGTGGCAGGCGAAGGATCTGTAATTTGCTTTGACTCTGCCCATAATAACTTTCATACGCTGATGGGCGGGTTTGCTCCCACAGCTTATATCCTTCGAAAAGACGGCTATCAAACCATAGATTTCCCCGAGCTGGCCGAGCAAATAGCTCAGTTAAATGATTGCCGGATTTTTGTTACGGTCAACCCGCTTCACGAAAGTAATCTTGGCAATTGGCAACTCCCCAATCCTCCGGTCTATTCTGCCAGGGAAGTAGAAACAATCAAGAGATGGGTGGAAGAGGGAGGCAGTCTGTTCGTAATTGCCGATCATATGCCTTTTCCGGGAGCAGCTTCAAATCTTACGAATGCTTTTGGGTTTAAGTTCAGTAATGGTTTTGCTCGCCTAAATAAAGAAGGGAATAGCCCGGATGTGTTTAGCATGGAGAATGGAAGGCTCAGTTCAACGGAAATTACGGACGGAATAACCAGGGTGACTTCCTTCACAGGCTCAGCTTTTACTTATCCTTACGACGCAACACCAGTCATGCTTTTTGAAGAGGGTGATGTAAGCCTTGAACCTGAAATAGCCTGGCAATTTACGGATACTACCAAAACAACAGATCTTTCGGGATTTGCACAGGGTGCAACTATGGAATATGGGAAGGGGCGATTAGCCGTTTTTGGAGAAGCCGCGATGTTTACCGCCCAAAAGATTACAAATGATCAAGGTGAGTTTAAATTCGGGCTCAACAACCGTAACCTTGCGCCTCAAAACATTCAATTTTTACTAAACCTCATCCATTGGCTGGATGAAGGCCGGTAACAATTACCAGCCTATTCTTCCTTTGTCTTTATCCTTAACCAGTTCATTGTTGGTCTTTTCAGGATCTTCGGGCATTACAAATCCAGGGGGTGGATCAAAAGCATCATACTTCCAATAGGCTTGATCGTCTGCTGTGGCATAGTTAATAAAAGTACCAACGATTGGAAGTGCAGACCGGGCACCCTGACCTATATAAGTATCTTCAGGGAAACGAATTCGGCGATCGGCTCCACCAACCCATGCACCCATCACAATGTGGGGCATCATGCCTACGAACCAGTTATCAGCACTGTTCTGGGTGGTTCCGGTTTTACCGGCCACATCCTGGCGAACGCCGTACACATTACGTAAACGAACGCCCGTTCCATAAAAATCTTCCCCGCCACGGATTACGCCCCGAAGCATATCCGTGATTATATAAGCCGTTTCCGGGCTGATCACTTCCTTGGTGTAGTCGGGGTGAAATTCTTTAAGGATGTTACCTTCACGGTCTTCAATACGGGTAATCGCAATCGGCTCAATATGAACTCCTTTATTGGCGAAAGTAGTATAAGCACTGGTTAACTCAAGCAGTGATACTTCCGCAGTTCCTAATGCGATGGAAGGATAGGCCGGAGTTTTGCTCATGTCTATTCCAAGATTGGAGGCCATGGCCTTAATCTTCCGGGCAGCCGGATCTAATTCCCACAACTTATTGGTACCCGGGGCTCCGGCAATTTCAGGAAGCAAGCGTACGGTTACATTGTTCATACTGCGGGCGAGGGCTTCTCTCAGCGAAACATTAATCGGTCCGTCATGCACCGTCTCATCCTTGGGGTTCCAGATTTTTCCGGCTCGGTCGCGGAAGGTTACCGGAAACTTGGAAAACTTGTGATACGGTTTGTACCCGTTATCAATGGCTACGGCATATACAAAGGGTTTAAAGGTAGAACCTGCCTGCCGACGTGACTGATACACATGATCGTATTGAACGTTTCCATAATCGGTTCCGCCCACCCAGGCTAATACTTTACCGTTGCTGGGTTCAATTGCCACAAATCCGGATTCGAGCTTCGTCCGTGCCCGTTTCACTGAGTCAACAAAGGCGGTATCTGCAAAGAGAGAATCGAAAACGACTTTCTCTATCTTGGTGTCATATTTGGAGAAACCATTTTTGTAGCGGTCGGTTTCTCGTAAAAATTGGCGCAGGAATAATGGGTTCTTTTCCCAGAATTCATCCATGTACTCGCCACCGGGGGAGGTCCATTCAGCTTCATAGATTTTTTGCAGGGAATCCAGCTTGGTTTTTACAGCACGCTCAGCATGGCGTTGTAACCTTGAATCAATAGTGGTGTAAATTACTAACCCATCTTTGTATAAGTCATATCCGTTTTCTTCTAACCAAGGCTGAACCTGCTGGCGGACATACTCACCAAAATATCGGCTTTGGCGTCCTGTTTTAAAAGGGGGATGATAATCCAGGCCAATAGGCTCTTCGGTCAGTGTTATATATTCCTGATCGGTTAAGAAATCTCTTTTATGCATTTGAGCAAGAACGATGTTTCTACGCGCAGTTGCTTTTTCAGGAAAGAGCCTTGGATTATAAGCATAAATGGCCTGCAACGAGCCCACCATCATCGCGGCTTCATTAATGTTCAGTTCTTTGGCAGGTTTTCCGTAATGGGTCTGTGAGGCTGCTTCAATACCGAAGGTTGAGTTTGGATACTCCACCGTGTTCAGGTACATCTCGGCAATCTCACGCTTGGTGTACCGCTTTTCGAGCTGAGCGGCCGTAATCATTTCCCGGAACTTACGGGCAATGGAAAATTCCTGTCCGATTTTCTTATAGAGGTTTCGGGCAAGCTGTTGACTGATAGTAGAAGCACCCTGCCAGCGACCGTTGATCAGGTGCCATGGTATAGCCAGTGTAGCATACATATCGATGCCCCAATGGTTGTAAAAACGGTGGTCTTCGGTGGCAACCAGTGCATCAATTACATGAGGGGAGATGTCTTCGTAGCGAACCCATTTTCGGTTCTCGGTAAAATACTTGTCAAGGGTTACTCCATCCCGACTTCTCACCTCTGATGCGATGGCGGTTTCAGGGTTTTCAAATTCATCGGCAGAAGGAAGTCCCTGGAATAAATAAAACACATATCCCGCCACAAACAGGCATAAAACACCGGCTATACTACTGGCCCAAATCCAGGCCTTACGGTATGAGGGGGAAGGCCTTCCAGGAGCTGATTCACCTTTTTCCTTTCGCTCCTTTAATATCTTCTTTCGGTACTCCGGATCGTTGAAGTACCGCTTATGATCGATGGGTTCTTTCTTGTCGTCGCTCATGGTATTTATTTAATTCCTTCGAAAGGTAAAAAATTTTTTGATGCAGCCTTCCATTTAACGAGTTGTATTCCTTCTTTGTTATATAAGGCCATGGTCCGGTGGTTAAAAAATGTTCCCAGATTTATATAGTCTCCGCGCGAAAATGTTTCCACTCTTGGCACATGATCGTGTCCGCTTATTATAAAATCTAAATTATGACGCCCGAAGATCTTCTTGGCCTGCCGGTTCAGAGGTTCGGGATTGTGATTATTTCTCCTTCTTGTAACAGAGGAAAACATTTTCATGGTTGCGAGGCCTGCTTCCGGAGATAATATTTTTTGATAGGTGCTCACAAAAGCCGGGTTTCTCAACAAGCGATGAAAGGCAGCCCTGGGAAAATCAATCTTATTTGCTGCCACTCCGTCACCGTGCATCAGCAGAAAACGTTTATCATTAAGTTCAAGCAGCCTGAAATTGGGTTCAATTTCGAAACCGCGCTCTTCAAAATGGCCGAATGTCCAGTTGTCGTGATTGCCGGTTATATACAGAGCAGGCGCAACGGTTTTGTTATAATCCTCAAAGGCATCTAAAACATGCTTACCTAATGCAGGTACAAAACCTTTCTCCGGATATTCCATCCAGTAATCGAAAAGATCACCCAGGATGTGCATTTTAATCCGTTCCTGCTTACAAAATTGAATGAGAGCTATTAAGTCTTGCTCAATCTGCTTATTGGTTTCCGAAGAAAAAGCACCAAGGTGTACATCAGAAATAAAAACGTGCTGGCTAAAATCCATCAAACTACTTTTTCCGGGTAATTACAAAATGAATCAAATCAGCAAAGTCTTGTTTGGCAGAGGAATCCGGAACCGTTTTTAAACCTTCAATAGCTTCATTTGCATAATCATACATGCTCTGCTTGGCATACTCCATTCCGCCGTTGGAGTGAACAAAATCGACTATGTCCTCAACATTCTTCGATGATTTCTTCCTTTTCTTCATCAACGCCCGGATGTGTGCTGCATCTTTTTTGGAAGCATGCTCAAAAGCTTTGATAAGGGGGAGGGTTACCTTTCGTTCCTGAATATCATTTCGGGTTGGCTTACCTATATCATAAACTCCATAATCAAAAAGGTCGTCCCTGATCTGGAAGGCGATGCCAATACACATGCCGATTTCACGCATTTTCTTGTGGATATCTTCGTCATCGGTAACCGAAACAGCACCGCATTCGCAACAGGTAGAAATAAGGCTGGCGGTTTTTTCGGATATAATCTGGAAGTAGCGTTCTTCAGTCATGTTAAACAGCCCGGCTGTTTTGAGCTGTCGTAATTCTCCTTCACTCATTTTCTGAACGGCGCGCGACTGAACCTCCAACAGGTTATGCTCTTTATTCTCGAGAGCAATCAGTAATCCTTTAGATAGTAAATAATCACCTAACAATACCCCGGCTTTGTTCTTCCATATTTTATTGATGCTTACAAATCCTCGGCGAGAGTTTGCCTCGTCCACCACATCATCATGAATGAGGGTAGCCGTATGCAGCAGCTCAATCATTGTAGCAGCGATGTAACTTCTTTGATTTATTTCACCGAACAGGTTAGCGCTCATGAACACAAGGGTAGGTCGAAGCTCCTTGCCTTTTTGCCGCAACAGGTAGTTGATGATTTGATCTAACAGAAATACATCCGATTGAATGGTATCCTTAAAAAAGCTCCTGAATTCCGACAAGTTTTCAGAAACAGGGGCGGTAATTTCCTTTAAGGTCTTGCGGGTAACGGTCTCCGAATTTATCTGCTCTAACTCTTGGTTATCGATCATCAATTGTGTTGAAATTTTCTTAAACTTGTCGGTGTAATAATTTACTCATAATACGAAACAATTATTTACTCTCAATCACTCACTCTCATTGAAAATTTATGTCAGAAGATTTAGTTAAAGTCAAAACTATTGCAGTTTTGACAAGTGGAGGAGACTCTCCCGGAATGAACGCAGCCGTACGGGCTGTGGTCAGAGCTGCAGCACAATCAGAAATTAATGTATATGGAGTTAAACACGGATATTATGGTTTAATTCACGATGAATTTGTCGAAATGGATACGCACTCGGTGTCTAATATCATCCAACGTGGCGGTACCATTTTGAAATCAGCGCGTTCTGAGGAATTCCGAACCGAAGAAGGACGGAAAAAAGCAGCTGATAATCTGAAAAAGTATAATATCGATGCACTTGTTGCCATTGGCGGAGACGGTACTTTCACCGGAGCAAATTTACTCAGTAAAGAGCATGGGGTAAATGCAGTTGGTGTTCCGGCTACAATCGACAACGACATTATTGGGACGGATGAAACCATTGGTTACGACTCCGCTTTAAACACAGCCCTGGAAGCCATTGATAAAATCCGCGACACAGCTGATGCTCACGAGCGTATGTTCCTCGTTGAGGTAATGGGACGCGATACCGGCTTTATTGCCCTTGAAACCAGTATCGCCAGTGGCGCTGAAATTGCCCTTTTGCCGGAAGAACTCACGAATGTGGAAGAGGTTAAACGTCAGCTTAATAACATGCTGAAAGAACAGCGCCGAAGCAGCCTGGTTGTAGTTGCTGAAGGAGACGAAACCGGAGGAGCCATTAAATTGGCTGAAAAAATCAAAGATGATTTCTCCCAGTACGATATGCGGGTTTGTATCTTAGGTCATATTCAGCGAGGCGGTGCGCCAACAGCGCGGGATCGCGTATTGGCCAGCAGGCTTGGAGCGGCCGCTGTGAAAGTATTAATTGAAGGTCACAGTGAAGTTATGGTTGGTGTGGTCAATAATTCTCTGAAACTTACGCCAATGCGTGTTGCCATATCCAAAAAGAAAGAGTTAGACCATTCATTAATTGAATTAGCAAAAATTCTAAGGTAACCATGATCAACTGTGATATAAGTATTGCCCGAAAATTCATTCAAGATGATGAGTATCTCAAAGCCCGGAAAAAGGCAGATACCGCACTTGATCATTTAAAGAATAAAACGGGTCCCGGCTCCGAATGGCTTGGCTGGCGTGATTTGCTGGCGGATCCAAACGATGCCGAACTTGAAAAGATCGGATCTCTTGGAGAAGAGATTCGGGCTAAAGCCGATGTCTTTATAGTATGTGGAATTGGCGGTTCCTATTTAGGAGCCAAAGCCGTGATCGATGCCCTTTCTCCTCACTTTGGCAGTAATGGACCGGAAATACTATATGCCGGCCATCATATTGGAGGGAAATACCTGGAGCAGCTCCTGAATTACCTGAAGCAGCCCAAAGAGAATGGCGAGCCGAAGCGTATTTATGTGAATGTAATTTCGAAATCCGGTTCAACTCTTGAAACGGCTCTGGCATTCAGGATGCTCAGAGAACTTCTGGAGGAGATGTACGGCGAAGGTGCTTCCGAACATATTATATGCACAACCAGCAAAGAAGGCGGGCTTCTTAATAAACTGATTGAACAAAAAGGATATCGTAAATTTATTATTCCCGACAACGTTGGCGGAAGGTACTCGGTACTGACACCGGTTGGTCTGCTTCCAATTGCCGTTGCAGGCATTGATATCCGGACTCTTTTCTACGGAGCGGTTTCAGCATACAATTCGTACGAAGAAAACGCTGAAGATCTACTGGAATATGCGGCTCTTCGGAATGCCATTCATGAATCCGGTAAAACCATTGATGTATTTGCAACTTTTGAGCCGGAGCTGACTTCTCTTGGCGGGTGGATTCAACAATTGCTTGGTGAAAGTGAAGGGAAGGAGGGGAAAGGTATCTTTCCAACAGTAGCCACTTTTTCTACAGATCTGCACAGTATTGGTCAGTTTATACAGCAAGGTAAGCGCAGCCTGATGGAGACCTTTATAATCGTAGAAAAGCCATTCTCAAAATTGCAGGTAAACAAGCTTGAAGGAAATGATGATGAGCTTAATTACCTGGCCGGGAAATCATTCCACGAAATTAACACCAAAGCCCGGGAAGGAACAACCGAAGCTCACAGCGAAGGGGACGTTCCGATAGTGAGGGTTTCGTTACCTGCTTTAAACGAAGAGAACATCGGGCAGCTGATTTATTTCTTCGAGCTATTAACCGGAATTTTTGTGTATAGTTTAGAGGTCAATCCATTCAATCAACCTGGAGTGGAAGACTATAAAAAAGCCATGTATCGACTACTTGGTAAATAATTAAATCAATCTATGGATCAGGAAAATAAATCAAAATATGTAGCGGTAGCCGGGAATATCGGTGCCGGGAAATCATCGTTAACAGGATTACTGGCAAAACATTTTAACTGGGAGGCATTCTACGAATCGGTAGATGACAATCCGTATTTGCAGGATTTTTATGAAGACATGCGCCGATGGAGTTTTAATCTCCAGATCTATTTTCTTTCCAGCCGTTTTCGCCATCAAAAAGAGATGCTGAACGACGATGTGAACTTAATTCAGGACAGAACCATTTATGAAGACGTGGAGATTTTTGCTAAGAACCTCCACAACATGAACCTGATGAGTGATCGTGATTTTGCCAACTACGAAGCACTGTTTAATGAAATGAGCTATTACCTCCGCCCGCCGGACCTGCTCATCTACTTGCGTGCACAGGTTCCCACTTTGGTGAAGCAAATTCAGCAGCGGGGAAGAGACTATGAGAACACCATTCGCATTGAGTACCTGGAAAGGTTGAACAACCTGTATGAGGACTGGATCGGCCGTTATCCTCACGAAAAACTCATTATTGATACCGATGACCTCGATTTTGTGAATAATGAAGAGGATTTAGGGAAGGTAATTGATTTAATAGACCAGCGAATGTTTGGCTTATTTAATTGATTGAACCACAGAAGTATAATGCTTATTTTAGGTAGCTATTGAGGAGAAGTTCTATGCTTAAGTTTAAGATCTTTGAGATACCTGAAGAACAAAGTGAAAAAACTCTTCAATTAAGTTCTGAGGAACTTGATTTGGGAGACGTCACTTTTAAAGGCGGTTCTTTACATATTGATTTCTATCGCACTATGCAGTTTGTTCGCACTCAGTTTTCAATTGATGCGAACGTTGAACTTGTATGCGACCGCTCCCTTGATGCCTTTGATTATGAAGTGCAGCAGGATTACGAGGTCCTTTTTAAGGCTGAAGAAGTTGAAGAATCAGCTGATGAAAACGGTGCAGTAAGAAATTACGATCACGCAAGTAAGCAAATTGATTTAGAGCAGGATGTTAGAGATACCATTTTGCTTAATCTCCCAACAAAGAAATTACATCCCCGCTTTCTGGACGAGGACGGAAATCCCAAGGAAGTACTGAATGAGCAATTCGGTGATATTCCTGAAGATGATGAAGAAAAAATCGATCCACGGTGGGAAAAATTGAAAGAATTAAAAGATTAACGATACAAGGTAAATTTAATGGCACATCCAAAACGAAGAACATCGAATGCCCGTAAGAACAAGCGTCGTGCACATCACGCAATTTCTGACGTAACCTTATCCAAATGTTCTAACTGCGGTGCTCTCCATCGTTACCACCATGCATGCGCAGAATGTGGTTACTACCGTGGCCGCCAGGTAATGAAAGCAGCTAACTAAAAAACTGATATATGATTGTTGCAGTAGATGCAGCCGGTGGAGATTATTACCCAAAAAATCCTGTAGAAGGAGCCCTTCAGGCCGTTGAAGAAAACAGTGAACTCACTGTTCTTCTGTTTGGCCCTGAAGATCAAGTGAATAAAGAACTCGCAAATCATGATTATGATACACAGCGGGTTCTTGTACATGATGCTCCTCAGGTTATTGGGATGGAAGAATCTCCTGCACAGGCTGTAAAAACTAAACAACAATCATCTATAGTAGTTGGGGTAGGCCTGCATAAAGCCGGTAAGTGCGATGCTTTTGTAAGTGCCGGGAATACCGGGGCTTTATTGGCAGCATCCATGTTTGGCTTAGGTAAACTAAAAGGAGTATTGCGACCAACTATTGCTTCTTATTTCCCAACAATAAAAGGATTTAGACTGCTGGTTGATGCAGGAGCCAATCTGGAAATTAAACCGGAAGCCGCCGTGCAGTTTGCCAAAATGGGGCAAATCTACTGCCAGCAGATCCTGAAAATTGACAACCCCAAAGTTGGTCTCCTTAATGTAGGAGAAGAAGAGGGGAAGGGCACCGATCTCCTTAAAGAAATTCACGCCGAATTAAAAAACCATGACAACTTTGTTGGTAATGTGGAGGGTAAAGATATCCTTCCCGGTAAAGCCGACGTATTTTTATGTGATGGTTTGGTGGGCAATATCGTGCTCAAATTCGGTGAATCCATTCCTGAAATAGTACAGCAAATGATTGGCGGTGCCGTTAAGGAAATGGGGCTTTCCAAAGAGGAAGTGGGGCAGATTCAAAAAGTATTACACACCGCTTTATCCTCATTTAATTATGAAAACGTTGGCGGTATTCCTTTCTTAGGCGTAAACGGAGTGAGTATTGTCGGACACGGCGGAAGCTCACCTCTTGCGATCAAAAATATGATAAAAAGTGCTGTTCAAACAGTAGAAAACGATGTGAACGGCAAAATCGTAGCATCTCTAAACTGAGCTAAATCTCTTCATGGAAGTAAAACGAGCTAAAATTACATCGGTAGGACAATATCTGCCTGAAGATCGAATGACAAACAAAGATCTTGAGAAACTGGTAGATACCAATGATGAATGGATCAGAACACGCACAGGAATTGAGGAGCGGCGAATTCTTAAAGACCCTGAGAAAGCTACGGCTTTTATGGGAGCAGAAGCTGCAAAAGAAGCCCTGAAAAATCGTGGTATATCTGCCGAAGAGATTGACCTTATTATTCTTGCCACGGTAACACCGGATTATATGTTCCCGGCAACAGCATGCCTTGTACAAGGTATGATAGGTGCTAAAAATGCTTTTGCTTTTGATCTTTCGGCCGCCTGCTCGGGTTTTCTTTATGCGCTGAGCACCGGTACTATGTACATCGAGTCTGGCCGGGCCAAAAAAGTTTTGGTAATCGGTACCGATAAAATGAGCTCCATCCTGGATATGACCGACAGAACCACATGTATATTGTTTGGTGATGGAGCCGGAGCGGTATTATTGGAAGAGTCAGAAGACGGCACCGGCATTATAGATCAGAAGCATTACACGGAAGGCGATTCGGAATGCAGCCTGTATCAGCCGGCCGGAGGAAGCAGAAACCCAGCTACCGAAGAAACTGTGAAAAATAAAATGCACTACCTACAACAGGATGGTCGCGCAGTTTTCAAGAAAGCAACGATGGGAATGGCCGATGTGTCACTCGAAATTATGGAGCGGAATAACCTGGAGCCGGAGGATGTAGCATGGCTGGTTCCGCATCAGGCAAATTTGAGAATTATTGATGCAACTGCCCGCCGAATGGGACTCTCTAACGAGAAAGTGATGATCAATATTAATAAGTATGGAAATACAACGGCGGCAACCATTCCGCTTTGTTTGTATGATTGGAAAGATAAGTTGAATCACGGCGACAACATCATATTGGCTGCCTTTGGTGGCGGCTTTACGTGGGGCGCCATTTATTTAACATGGGGGATTAAGTAAGATGAGTACAGCCTATTTATTTCCCGGACAGGGATCTCAATTTGTAGGAATGGGGAAAGAGCTATACGACTCCAACCCTCATGCCGCAAAGTATTTTGATGATGCCAATGAAATTTTAGGCATCGACCTGAAGACCATTATGTTTGAAGGTCCACAAGAGAAACTTACCCAAACCGAGTTTACACAACCCGCCATATTTCTGCACTCCGTGGCGTTATTTAAAACGCTGGGTGTCACACCCGATATGGTTGCCGGACACAGCCTGGGCGAATTTTCTGCCCTGGTAGCATGTGGGGCCGTTTCTTTTGAAGATGCGCTAAAAATTGTTCGCCGTCGGGGTGAATTGATGCAGAAAGCCGGTACGGATAATCCCGGAACCATGGCTGCTGTTATTGGAATGGAGGATGAGGCTGTAGAAAAAGTTTGTGCTCAGGCTACTGAAGAAACCGGCAAAGAAGTGATTGCTGCTAATTACAACTGTCCGGGGCAGCTTGTGATTTCCGGATATCAGGAAGCGGTAGAGAAAGCTGTTGAACTTGCCAAAGAGAATGGAGCCCGAATGGCAAAATTACTTCCGGTAAGTGGAGCGTTTCATTCCTCTTTAATGCAGCCGGCTTACGATGGTTTAAAAGATCAACTGCAGAAATTGGACATCAGCGAAACAAACTGCCCGATTTACAGTAACTACACCGCCGAAGCTACCACTGATCCTGAAGAGATCAGATCAAATTTGTTAAATCAGTTATTGAATCCGGTACGCTGGACACAAACCTTGAACAACATGAGCTCGGATGGAGCGAATGCCTTTGTGGAAGTTGGTCCCGGTAAAGTGCTTCAGGGCTTGGTTAAAAGAACATTGAAAGACGTAGAAATTTCAGGACATCAATAAGAACAGACTATGAGTTTAACACTTGAAGGAAAAACGTGTTTGGTAACCGGAGGCAGCCGGGGTATAGGAAGAGCCATTGCGCTTAAGCTGGCTGATTTTGGCGCCGATGTTGCCATAACCTATGCCCGCTCGGCTGACGCCGCAGAAGAAGTAAAGTCCGAGATTGAAGCAAAAGGGCGCAAAGCAAAAGCACTCCAGGCCGATGCGGTTAATTACGAACGTGCTGAAGAAGTAATCAATGAGATTGTAAATGACTGGGAAAAGCTGGATGTGATTGTAAACAACGCCGGCATTACCAAAGACAATCTTATCCTTCGCATGAGCGAAGAGCAATGGGATGATGTGATCACCACGAACCTGAAAAGTATTTTCAATTATTCTAAAGCAGCCGCCAAACCCATGATGAGAAATCGAGGCGGATCTATCATTAATATTAGTTCCGTTGTGGGTATTACCGGCAACGCAGGCCAAAGTAATTACGCAGCCTCTAAAGCCGGTATTATTGGGTTCACCAAATCATATGCCAAAGAACTTTCGTCCAGAAATATTCGTGCAAATGTAATTGCTCCGGGATATATTCTGACCGACATGACCGGTGAGCTTGACGAGAAAGTATTGGAAGGTATCAAAGCGGAAACTCCACTTGGAAGAGCAGGAGAGGCCGATGAAGTAGCTGATGCCGTTGTATTCCTATCCTCGGATATGAGTTCATACATTACCGGAGAAGTAATTCGGGTTGATGGCGGCATGGCAATGTAATGCGGTTACGTATTGCAGATACCAGACTGAATTTTTAAGTTGAAAACACTTATTTTATAAAAATTATAATTACCAACTAATCACTGAAAAGGACACAATATGTCACAAGACGTAGAATCAAAAGTAAAAGCTATCATTGTAGATAAACTTGGTGTAGACGAATCAGAAGTTGCAGGTGATGCAAACTTCACTAACGACCTCGGAGCCGATTCTCTGGATACAGTAGAATTGATCATGGAGTTCGAAAAAGAATTCGATCTCAGTATTCCTGACGAAGACGCCGAAAACATCGCCACTGTAGGTGACGCTGTAAGTTATCTTTCAGGAAAACTGTCTTAATTAGTTTAATACGTACTACATTTAATAACACATTCCTATGAGCACTCGCAGAGTTGTAGTAACAGGTATCGGTGCCTTCACCCCAATCGGGAAAAGTGCACCGGACTTCTGGAACGGTTTAGTTTCAGGTAAAAACGGAGTCCGGCCTGTCGAACATTTTGACACAACCGACTTCGCCACAAAATTTGCTGCTCAGATTGAGGACTACGATTACTCCAATTATTTCGATCGTAAAGAAGCCCGGCGGTTAGATAAAGTGGCACAATATGCCCTTATCGCTTCCGGTGAAGCGCTCGAAGACAGTAAGCTTGATCTGGAAAAGATAAATAAGGATGAGGTTGCTGTATTGGTGGGAACCGGTATCGGTGGCATGGAAACTTTCTATGAACAATCGGTATCGTTTCATGAGCACGGGCCAAGAGGGGTTTCCCCATTCTTTATACCCATGCTTATTCCCGATATCGTATCTGGCCAGATTTCCATACGATATGGATTCAGAGGTCCTAATTACTGCGCGGTATCTGCTTGCGCAACGGGTTCTCATAACATCGGGCTCGCCTACGATACCATCCGGTATGGACAGGCAGATTATGCCGTTGCCGGTGGAACTGAAGCTCCGGTTACCAAAATCGGGATTTCTGGTTTCAACAGCATGAAGGCAATGTCAACCCGAAACGATTCCCCGGAAACGGCGTCACGTCCATTCGATAAAGATCGTGATGGATTTGTATTGGGTGAAGGTGCAGGTATTTTCATTCTTGAAAGCCTGGAATCTGCTCTCGATCGTGGTGCCCGTATTTACGGTGAAATCAAAGGGTATGGCTTCTCTGCTGATGCATATCACATCACCGCTCCCGATCCGGATGGAAACGGAGTGATACTGGCCATGACCAAAGCCATGAAGGCAGCAGGTATTAAGCCGGAAGATGTAGATCACATCAACATGCACGGCACATCCACACCGTTAGGTGATATAGCTGAAACCAATACCATCAAAAAGGTATTTGGCGATCATGCGAAGAAAATCAACCTGAACTCTACCAAGAGTATGCACGGTCATACTTTGGGAGCTGCAGGAGCTATTGAATCTATCGCATCACTGCTGGCTATATATCACGGTATGGTGCCTCCAACCGTTAACATCGAAAATCAGGATCCGGAATGTGACCTGAACTACACCGCTAATGAAGCGGTGGTACGCGATGTTGAATACGCACTTAACAATGCATTCGGTTTTGGCGGCCATAATTCAACCCTCGTATTTAAAAAGTACAAGGACTAAGCATTCATGCCCGATTGGTTCAGGTCTCTTTTTACAAAGAAGAAGAAATCAGATCTTAGCCCTGAACTTAAAAGCAGAATTGAGAAATTAGAAAGGATCGTTGGTTTTCAAATCGACGATCCTTCTCTTTTTTTAAAGGCTCTGCGTCACCGCTCCACGCTTTCCCAGGAGCAGTACGAAACGTATGACTCCTATGAACGCCTCGAATTTTTAGGAGATGCCGTCCTGGATTTGATTGCAGCAGAAATTTTGTTCAATCAATACCCTGAGAAAGACGAAGGATTTCTCACAAAAGTCCGGGCCAAACTGGTAAGGGGAGAAACACTGTCCGATTTTTCCAAGAAGCTGGGCATAGAAGATTTAATGGAGTTGGGAGAGAGAAACGGTAGTACAAAGGTTGCTAAGAGTATTTTGGCAGACGCTTTTGAATCCATCATTGCTGCCATTTACATCACAAAAGGGTATCAGCATGCTTATGATTTTGTGGATAAGGTGATTGAAGAAAACCTGATTATAAAAGAACTCATAAATACGCTGGACAATTATAAAAGTGCCTTGCTTGAATATGCGCAGGCTGAAAAAATGCCCATTCCCAGGTATGAGCTGGTCAATGAAAGCGGGCCGGGGCACAATCGTACATTCGAGGTGAAAGTACTGATAGGAGAGGAAGAACTGGGAACCGGTGTTGGGAAAAGCAAGAAAAAGGCCGAGCAAAAAGCAGCCCGTGAAGCACTAAAGAGTATTAAAGACTGATTAGTTATTTTCTAAGGTGATTGTAGAGAATTAAGCGTCACCAAACTTGTTTTTTGATGGATTAACCCCGATTCTTAGCCCGTCCACCACAGGCCCATTCAAAAGGAAAATCCATGTTTGTTCAACTCATTAAACCGGAATTCGAAGAGCTCATCGCTTCCAAAGATTGGGTGGCCTTAAAAGAGGTGTTGAACGATGTGCCCGCCGTTGACATTGCCGACCTGTTACTTGAATTACCGGGCGATATTGCCGTGGTTGTTTTCCGGCTGTTGAAGAAACCGGTGGCTGCCGATGTTTTTGCAGAACTACCATCTTCTAAAGGTGTGGAGCTTCTGGAGCTGTTCAGCAAGCAGCAGCTGAGTGATGTAATGGTTAATCTTGAGCCTGATGAACAGGTTTCGATTCTGGAAGAATTGCCCGGACATCTAACCCAGCGGGTTATGAACTCCATCAACCGGGAAGACCAGAAACAGCTTAAGAAACTGCTGGGTTACCCCGAAGAAAGCGTTGGCCGATTGATGACTCCACGCTATGTTCGGGTGAAATCGGATTGGTCGATAGAGCGGAGTATGGCTCACATCCGCAAGTATGGGGAAACTGCAGAAACCATTAACGTAATTTACGTGGTTGATGACAAAGAGCACCTGATTGATGATCTTCGGATTACCCATCTGATCCTGGCTAATCAGGAAGACCAGATTGATGTGTTGATGGACCGCTCTTTTGAAGCTCTGTCTGTTTATGATGATCAGGAAGAGGCGGTTAAGATGCTGGCCAAATACGACCGTGTAGCCTTACCGGTTGTTGATTCGGATGGGGTGCTTGTAGGAATTGTGACTGCAGATGACGTGATTGACGTGGCCGAGGAAGAGACTACCGAGGATATGCAGAAAATGGCCGGTATGGATGCTCTGGATGACTATTATTCTCAATCCTCCATTTTCGATATCGTTAAAAAACGGCTTTGGTGGCTGATTGTGCTTTTTGTCGGACAGATATTAACCGCCATCGCTATGGGTGGGTATGAAGAAGTACTTCAGAAAGTCGTAGCCTTGTCGTTTTTTGTGCCGTTGATTATCTCCAGTGGAGGTAACTCCGGCTCTCAGGCGGCTACATTGGTGATACGAGCCCTTGCCACCGACGACCTTAAACCGGAAGACTGGAAGAAAGTATTCAGACGTGAATTTACATCTGGTCTTATGCTTGGAGGATTGATTGGTCTGTTAGGATTTTTCACCTTAATCGGGTGGGATTTAATTGGAGGAGCTGAGCTTTCCAAAACTGTATTCCTTACAGCAGGAGTGATTGGATTGAGCCTTTTTTCCATTGTGTTGTTCGGGAATTTTACCGGGGCCATGCTGCCGTTCTTTCTCTCAAAAATGAATTTGGATCCGGCCGTATCTTCAGCTCCTTTTGTTGCAACTATAGTAGATGTGAGCGGAATCATTATTTATTTTACCATAGCAATTGTACTTTTAAGCGGAACCTTACTTTAAAGCCCAACATACTTCGATGAAAGCATACCACGATCTTGTAAAAAGCGTACTTGAAAATGGGGTCAGGAAAGAAAACCGGACCGGCACCGACACGATTTCAAATTTTGCTGAATTTTATAAAGTAGATTTATCGGAAGGTTTTCCTCTGCTTACCACTAAGAAAGTGTATTTCAGATCGGTGATTTTAGAAATGCTCTGGTACCTGAGGGGAGAGGATCACATTCGTTGGTTACGGGATGAAAACGATTGCCATATCTGGGACGCCTGGGCCGATGAAGATGGACATGTTGGCCCCATTTACCCCGTGCTCTGGCGAAGATTTCCATATTTTGAGAAAGAATCAGTACGGTTTGAAGGAAACGGCTCAGCCCTGGATAAAGAAGTTTGGGTTCGCAAAGAGTTTGATCAGGTTCAGCGAGCTATTGATATGCTGAAAAATAACCCGAACAGCAGAAGGATTGTGGTGAGTGCCTGGCACCCGGGTTTACTGGATGAAATGGGTCTTCCGCCTTGCCACCTGATGTATATTTTCAATGTGGCTGACGGTAAGTTAAACTGCCATTTAACGCAACGCTCTGGAGACATTGCCCTGGGTATTCCGTTTAACCTGGCATGTTATTCTGCCTTAACCATGGCGGTTGCTCAGGAAGTTGGACTTGAACCGGGAACCTTCGCGCACTCCATAGTAGACGCTCATATCTACGTAAATCACGTTGATGGTTTGAAGGAGCAGCTCACCCGAAAGCCTAAACCACTTCCAACCTTGAAAATAGCCAACAAACCGGTAGATGAACTAACTTTTGATGATTTCACACTGGAGAACTATGATCCCGATCCGGTAATTAAATTTGAGGTTGCAGTATGACCATCACTCTTGTTGCTGCACACGACCCCAATCTTGTAATAGGTAAAGAGGGCGGGTTACCGTGGAGATACCCGGAAGATTTAAAGCATTTCAAAAGAACCACGATTGGTAAAACTATCATAATGGGCCGGGGTGTTTTTGAGGAGTTAAATGAAATTCCGCTTCCTGAACGAAAGAATATTGTACTCTCCACAACTCAAAATTACAAGAACGTTGATACCTATTCCTCTCTCGAAGATGCATTAAAATCGTCTAACGAGGAGGAAGTTTTCATTATCGGTGGCGGCGTATTATACAGGCAAACCATAGATATAGCCGACAAGCTCATCATTACTGAAATCCATCAGGAATATGAAGGAGACACCTATTTTCCTGAATACAGAGATGAAATAGGAACAACCTGGAAGGAAGAATCGAGAGAGGATCACGAAGAGCTCAGCTTCATAACCTATAAGCGTGTCTGATACCCGATTTACAAGTATTAATTAAGAAAGATTAACCTGTAATCCGAAGTCTCTTTTAATAATTTTGATGAGTTACGTGAATGGCGGAAATCATCTTATAAATTATAGAATGAGCCGGGCTTTAAAACATAATCCAACAAAAAAAGATACGAAGGCACTGAAGGCTTTGATCGTAGATGATCTTAAGTTTAACAGAAGCCTGGCCAGGATTATACTCGAGCGAAATAATTTCGAGACACAAGAAGCCGAAAACGGGGTAGAAGCGCTGCTACACTTTGAGGGACAAAAGCCCGATGTAATTCTAATGGATATTTGTATGCCTGTGATGGGCGGTATCGAAGCCATGAGAAAAATCAGAAAGTTAAACCGGGGTAATAAAGTAAACAGCATCCCTATCATCGCTTTTACTTCCGGGGAACATAAAGAATCGAGATCAGACTTAATGAATCAAGGATTTTCGGAATACCTGAAAAAACCTTTTAATGAAGAAGATCTGTTTGACAAACTCTCCCAATTCCTACCCGTTAAAAAATCGGCTTCTTAAATGCTGATATCTTTTAGGTGCACGCAGTAGTGTTTTACAACGGGTTCTGTTAAAGCTATAATATTTTTTGTTTCTGCAGCTTTAGAGAACTCAATAGCCTTCTCGTCCTCCAAAATCCAGATGCTCTCATTCTTATATTTGTAGGCTTCTGAATAGCTGTTTTCAAAACCCAGATAATGTTCCACAGCTGTTTCATCTGTAGGCAATCGAAGTCTTTTTAGCGCTTTTTGAGTTTTCTGGGTGATTTCATTCAGCTGGGCTTTGGTGGGTTTCTTATCCAGAAAGGTGGTTCGGAATAAATCCCGATTTAGAAACCGGTGGCAGAGATTCGACAGAATTTTATCTCCGCATTTCTTCCAGATTTTTATACTTAAGTACACATCGTGGTCATCCATTTCAGCGTAACGGTCAATCATTTGTTTAGTGATTGTTTTCTTGGCTGAAGGCTGTTCGGTCAGGAAATACTGAAGGGCCGGTGAGGCAAAATCCAGTTCCTTTCCGTCAGCAATTAGATGATGTACCCGCTTAAATATGCTTCGAAGTAAAAAATCTGCACTTAAAACAGTTTTGTGTTGGTACACCTGCATGTACATCAAACGGCGGGCGATAATGTAATTCTCAACAGCATATATTCCTTTCTTTTCAATCACAATGTTCCCTTTGAAAACCCGCATGGTCTTCAAAATCCGGTTGATACCTACCGTACCTTCCGAAACACCGGTAAAAAAACTATCCCGTCGAAGGTAATCGAGGCGATCTAAATCGAGCTGGGAAGAAATCAACTGATGCAGAAACTTCTTCTTGTGCTGATTGGTGAAAATATCGATGGCGGTGTCCAGCGCTCCATGAAACTCCTTATTGAGCTCTTTCATGATGGACAAGCTCATCATCTCATGGTTGAAGTCCTTTATCAAAGTATGCTCCAGAGTGTGAGAAAGGGGGCCGTGGCCTACATCGTGAAGTAAAATCGCCATCAATGTCCCTTCGTATTCGGGCTGACTAATGGTGGTATCCTTTTCACGAAGGTTGTTTAGCACGCGCTGACCTAACTCAAGGGCGCCTAAAGCATGTGAAAACCGGGAATGTTCGGCGGCCGGGAAAACAAGGTAACCAAGCCCCAGCTGACGGATTCTCCTCAATCGCTGCACATAAGGGTGGTCGATGAGTCTAAGAATCGGACCTTTTGGAACGGTGATAAACCCATGAATCGGATCATTGAAAATTTTATACCGTGTGCTTTTATCCATGTGCTTTAAGGAGAATTATGTTTGAGCCGTTGAAGATATGTAGAAATGAGGTAAAGAGTGATAAAGTGAATAGGTGATGAAGTGATATGGTGAGACCGCGAGGTTTTTAAAGTCATTATCACTTCATCACCTAATCACTACATCACTCCCCAACAACCATATCGCCTAAATTTTCAATTTCCGGGAGGCGGGTAGGGCGCTTTTTATTGATATCATACCAAACACCGGTTGATTTCGCTACCCCCATCAGGTCTTTCGATTTCTTATCGTAGATTCCCTGAACCGCTTCAATACTGGAGTTTCCTACTTCACCCACGCCTGTGCCAACCAGTAAGGTGGAGGGAAAAGTAATCTGTTTGAGGTATTCTATGGTAATCTTCACCAGTACAAAGGTTTTGCCTTCTGTGAATTCATTTTGCATCTGCCCAACTTCACCCAAAAACTGTATCCGGGCTTCCTCCAGATAAGTGTTAAACAGGGCATTATTTACATGATTCAGTGGATCCAGGTCCCGAAAACGAACAGGGATTTCGGTCCAGTGATAAAAAGTGTCAGGGTTATATTCAGGTCTAAACATGGGTGCTTTTTTTTGTTCTGAAGATGCGGGTGATCAGGCGAAATGACAAATGCTAAAAGGCTTATTCTGGAAGCTATATTTATTATATTCAACCCGACTAAATTTAAACCAAATTCAGTACACGAATGGCCAAGCAGAATGAACGCGATTTTTTAGAAGAACTACTCATCACACCAAGCCCAACCGGATATGAAAAAGAAGGGGTAAAAGTCTGGAAGGAGTATGTGGAACAGTTTGCAGATGAGGTGGTGACGGATGCATACGGTTCAGCAGCCGGTAAAATCAATATGAGTGGGGATGTAGCTACCGTTATGCTGGAAGCCCATTGTGACGAAATCGGCATGGTGGTGCAGCATATCACCGATCAGGGCTATGTTTATGTGAACAAATTGGGTGGAAGTGATTCGACCATTGCGCGTGCGAAAAAAGTTTTTATTCACAATAAAAGAGGACGGGTAGTTGGCGTTACCGGAAACACGGCCATTCACCTCCAAGACAATAAAAACGGCGGAGGTAAGCAGCCCGCTTGGAAAGATATTTATGTGGATATTGGAGTTTCGTCCAAAGAAGAGGCTCTGGAGCTGGTGCAGATCGGAGATCCAATTACATATACATCAGATACGGAGTTTCTGAGTGATGACCGGCTTACTGCCCGAGCTTTGGATAATCGTATTGGCGGGTACATCATTGCTGAAGCCATGCGGAAAATCAGTAAGCAGAAGAAAGATCTTAAGGTGAATGTAATTGCCCTGAACTCCATACAAGAGGAGGTAGGAGGATTCGGAGCACGGATGATGAGTTACCGTTTTATGCCGGATGTGGCTTTAGTGACCGATGTAACTCACGCAACGGATACACCCGGAATAGATCAGAAAGAACATGGAACAGTAGAATTGGGCAAGGGACCAACTATTCAGCATGGTGGAGCTAATCACCCAAAAGTGGTTGAATTCCTGGAAGATGTTTGTGAGAAGAACGATATCGACATACAGCATGAGGCTACCAGCGTGAGAACCGGAACCGATACTGACAGTATTTTCTACCAGCAGACCGGTATTCCAAGTGCATTGGTCTCATTACCGCTCAGATATATGCATTCTCCGGTCGAAATTTGCTCTATGAAGGACGTGGATGCTTTAGTTGACGTGATGGTCAAAGCTGTACTCTCGATGCGCCCAGATCAAACGTTTGGGGTTTTTGAAGACTAACCGATAGCTTTCTGTACTCTATTTAACAGAGCCGGTATAATAGGATGATCCATATCCTGAAAGTTCTCAATGGCTACTGCCGAGTATCCTTCAATATCAGCCTGACGGAATCGGTCGTATATCTGCCGGGCTAAGCGGTCTAAATCGTTGTTGAAATCGATGATGTTGACCGAATCGTAAACATCAGAGCTTAAAAGCAGATAGAGGCACTCTGGATCATCAGTTTTTTCCAGAACTTCCAGCCAGCGTACCTCTGCCTTTGGTTTATAATGGGAATACTTCTGTCCCGGACTCTTAGGTCGTTCCATATGCGCAAAGAAGGATTCATGGACAGTAAAACCCAATACGTCTTCAATCTGTTTGCGGCTGATGCTTCCCGGACGAAGGATTTCAGGCTGATCGCCCGTCAAATCCAGAACCGTTGATTCCAATCCTACTTTCGTTGCTTTTCCATCGATAACCGGAAAATCATCTCCAAAATCAGCCTTCACGTGCTCTGCTTTGGTAGGGCTGGGTCTGCCAGATTTATTCGCACTGGGTGCGACCAACGGCCCGGTTTCGGAAATAAATTCCAGCGCAATGTCGTGATCAGGCATTCGAATGGCTACGGTATCCAAACCGGCGGTGACGGCATCCAAAACTTCAGGCTTTTTGGGTAACACCAGGGAAAGAGGTCCGGGCCAGAACTCTTCGATCAAAACATGTGCTGAATCCGGAATTTGATCAGAAAATTCATGCACTTGCTCTTCCTCAGAAACATGAACAATCAACGGGTTGTCAGAAGGACGGCCTTTAATGGAAAATATCTTCTGGATGGCCGTGGGATTCCAGGCATCCGCTCCAAGACCGTACACCGTTTCGGTTGGAAATGCTACGACATTACCTTGTTTAATAAGATCTATATATGTACTAAGGTCAGGCATGCAACTCACTCATAGCCAATTTTTTAAGGTATTCATATGCGGATTCAATGTCCGGGATATCCTGTACTACGAAGCGTACAGTATCTTTCTTTTGAACCACCTGAAACTTGTCTTTCTTGGTAACTTCCAGTTTCTCAAGGATATCCTGAAATTTACCTGAATCAAAGAAGTTTGCTCCCATTTCAGTTTCCTGTTTTGGGCAAACCAGCCACATTCTATCAGCCCGTATGGTAACTTTTGTAAAGAAGTTTCGGGATGCAAATAATCGAATTTTACTGGCCAGGATAAGATATTTGGCTTCTTTAGGTGCAGGACCAAAGCGGTCAACAATTTCATCTTTCCATTCTTCAATCTCTTTTTCGGTATTAGCCTGGGAGAGCTTGCGATAAAGATTTAATCGCTCAACGTTATCAGACACGTAATTTTGAGGCAGGAGGGCGGTTTCATCAAATTCTACCGTAGTTTCAGGTAATTCAACTTCAATTTCCACATCATCGAACATATCGCTGAATTCGGACTGTTTTAGCTCTTTGACAGCATCATTCAGAATCTTTGTGTACAGATCAAAGCCGATGTCGTTGATAAAGCCGCTTTGTTCGGCTCCCAGTATATCACCCGCTCCGCGGATATCAAGATCACGCATGGCAATATTGAAACCGGATCCGAGATCAGAAAACTCCTCCAGGGCTAATAGTCGTTTCCTGGCTTCTGTACTTAGGGTTTGGATGGGATTGGTTATAAGATAACAAAAGGCTTTACGGTTCGATCGCCCGACTCTTCCCCGTAACTGGTGAAGCTCGGCCAGTCCGAAATTATTGGCCTGGTTGATGATGATGGTATTTGCATTGGCAATGTCTATTCCATTCTCCACAATGTTGGTGGAAACCAGCACATCAAACTTATGCTGATAGAAATCGGTGATTATCTTATCCAGTTGGGAGCCAGTCATTTGACCATGACCGAACCGCACCCTTATATCGGGAGCAAGACGTCTTACCATCTCTGCTATCTCTTCAATATTCTTGACCCGATTATGAATGAAGAACACTTGTCCGCCCCGCGATATCTCCTGCAAAATCGCATCCCGGATCAGTTCTTCGTCAAAGCTGTGTATTTCTGTGTAAACAGGTTGTCGGTTTGGTGGTGGGGTATTGATGACGCTGAGGTCACGAGCACCCATCAGTGAGAATTGCAATGTTCTGGGGATGGGTGTGGCTGTGAGGGTGAGGACATCTACCGAGGCCCGGAAGTTTTTGAGTTTTTCTTTGGCTGAAACCCCGAACCGTTGCTCTTCATCCACAATGATGAGTCCCAGGTCTTTAAATTCAACATCCTTTGATAGTAACCGGTGTGTGCCAATCACGATATCGAGTTCGCCTTCCTTAAGCTTTTTAATGGATTCCTTTTGCTCCTTGGAAGTTCTGAAGCGGGAGAGGGCTTCAATCCGTACGGGAAACTTCTCCATTCGCCGCATAAACGTTTTGGCATGCTGCTCAGCCAGGATGGTAGTGGGGACAAGTAAAGCCACCTGTTTATGATCGAGTACGGCTTTAAAGGCAGCGCGAACGGCAACTTCTGTTTTTCCAAATCCAACATCTCCACAAACAAGCCGGTCCATTGGATGCTTACTTTCCATATCATTTTTCACGGCTTCAATGGCATCGTACTGATCCGGTGTTTCCTCAAATTCAAAGTTGGCTTCCAGTTCTGTTTGCCATTCATTATCCGATGAAAAGTCGTGAGCTGTTTCCGCTTTTCTCTTGGCATACAATTGGATAAGCTCGCGGGCAATGTCTTTAACTTTCTTCTTGGTCTGCGCTTTTTTGCGAGCCCAGGCACCCGAACCCAGTTTGGTAATTCTGGGAGCGGTTCCTTCTTTGCCGGAGTATTTTTGCAGTTTATGAAGGCTGGTCACGTTTACGTAAAGAGTGGAATCATCCTTGTATTGAAGCACTACAACTTCCTGTTCCGTATTTTTTACGTTGATCTTTTTGAAGCCCATAAACTTCCCGATTCCATAATCTACATGGACCACGAAATCACCGAGGCTCAAATCCTTCAGTTCTTTGAAGGAAATTCCCCCATGGAAGCGTCTTCTCTTGGTTTTTGGACGGTGGTATCGGTTAAAGATCTGGTGATCCGTATAAACGGCTAATTTGGCGGGTTCATAGATAAAACCCTCGTGAAGCGTTTCTACCACCAGCAGATATTTAAATTCCTGGCTGGCCTCCCCGAGCAGTTCTTCAAAACGGTCTCTTTGGCCTTCGTTATCACAAAGAATAATGGTATTCAGCCCATTGGAAGAGTTCTTAGTGATATTCTCACGTAATAGTTTGAAATTACCGTGAAAGTCGGGCTGGGGCTTGGTTTCCAGCGTAAGGGTTTTGTCCTCTTTTTCTGATGCACCAACATTAGCTACAAACAGCTGATGGGTAAATTCTCCCAACTCACCCTCAAATACATCTTCTGAAAGATAAAGCTCCTCAGGAAGCGATAAATCATCATCGGCTTCATGTTCGTCATAAGCTTCAACGGCCGTTTCGTAGTTTTTCCCAATTTCTGATACAATCAAATCCTTGTTGGAGGTAACCAGCAGTGTATCTACATCAAAATAGGAGAGAAAGCTTGATTTCTCTGTTTCCGGGAGGTTGGTAAGATCCGGTATGATGCGAGCCTGATTGAGAAAGGCAATCGATCGCTGAGAATCGGCATCAAATTCACGAATGGTATCCAGTTCATCCCCAAAGAACTCAAGCCGCAAAGGATATTCTCCGGAATAAGGGAATACATCCAGGATACCTCCACGAACGGCAAACTCACCGGGTTCGTCCACAAACTTAACGGGGCTATACCCCTGATCCACAAGCTGCTCTCTGAACTTTTCCAGATCCACTTCCTGTCCTTTTTCCAGTACCAGGCTAACTTCATTGAGTGTAGAGGGTGGCGCTATTTTCTCTCCAATTGCTTCCACCGAAGTAATAACAATCTTCGACTCATGATCAGAAATAGCCTGTAGTGCTTCAGACCGCTGAACTAATAAGCTGGTGTCTTTAAGTTGTTGTCGGTCATATGGTTTCTTATTGGAGGAAGGGAATAGGATGACCGGGTTTTCATTACTGATTACATCCAGATCGGCTTTAAGAAACCGGGCTCCTTCATCTGTTTCAGAAATCACCAACACATTCTTTTTTCGGGTAGATAGAGCATTCAGCAAAAAGCTGTTCAGTGCACCAATGCTTTTCTTGAGGGTGAGTTTTTTCTGCTCGGAAATCTCCTCATAAACACGATCAAAAATCCCGTTTTTCTGAAGTTGATCTTTAATTGAAGATATACTCATGAATAGCTTTTGGTGCCTGAAAATTTGTGATTAAAGATACGCTGATTCCGGCCCGATTGGCAATCGAAATAGAATATTCGGATTCATGGAAAGGGAAGTAACCGATAAAACGTTCAGGAGTTTTCAATCCCGTTTAAAATGGTTTTGCTGAGCAGAAAGCTGAGAAATAGAAATCCAAGGGAAAGCCCAAGGTAACGGGCATATAAATCTTCATAATCGGTATAGATGAGTTCTTCCACCTCTGATTTTTCGAGCTCGTCAATTTCAGCGTAGATATTCTCAAGCTGTTCAGAATCAGTTGCCCGAAAGTACTTTCCATCGGTTAAGTTGGCTACCTGGGTGAGCATTTCCTCATCAATGTTCACCTGAATATTTTGATATCTACGTCCGAAAATCGGGTCCTGAATAGGATAAGGAGCTGTTCCGCGGGTTCCGGCACCAATAGTGTATATCTTAATGCCATACGTCACAGCCAGGTCGGCTGCGGTAACAGGGTCAATTTCTCCGGCATTATTCTGACCATCCGTAAGTAAGATGATAACCTTACTTTCGGCTTCACTTTCTTTCAGCCGGTTTATAGCGGTAGCGATTCCCATTCCAATGGCCGTGCCGTCCTCAATAACGCCCATTTCCAGATCATCGAGTAAGCTTTTGAGCAATCGGTAATCGAGAGTAGGTGGTACCACAGTGAAACTTTTCATGGCAAATGTAACCAGCCCGATTCGGTCAGAATTACGCTTGTCAACAAAGCTCTTGGCCACATTCCGGGCCGCTTCAAAGCGGTTGGGTTTTAAATCTTCAGCCCGCATTGAGGTGGACATATCCAATACAAGCACGATATCAATTCCTTCTGCATTGCGCTCAACGGTAGTAAGGCGTTCCTGAGGTCGCGCCAGTGCGATAATCAAAAAACCGATTCCCGCCCACAGAAAAAGTGCATGAACCCAATGGAGGTGTGATTTCCAGTTTCCGGGTAAATCTTCCAGCAGTTCAAGCGATGAAAACGATAGGGTAGCCTGTTTATGGGCAAAGTATCGGTACAGGTACAATCCAATAAGAACCGGAAGAACCAGTAACGCCCAAAACCATTGTGGATTCGCAAACTCCATCAGTCTTCACCCTGATCTTTTTGGGTTGATGTGATCATGAATTGCTGATTGTATTTTGCTTTAAGCCTTCCAATGCGCGCTGAATCGGCCAGTTTTGCCCGCTCAAGGAATTCAAGGGCGTAATCATAGGTCTGCCAGGCATCTTCAAGAGTTGGGGTGTATTTAGCGAATTTTACCAGGTCCGCTTTTCTCAAAATAAGGCGGGTTTTTTCGGTGAGGGTATCATCCACACCATAGGCATCCAGGTAGCGCAGTAACTCACTGGAAGTACACTCGAGGGCAGGGATGTTGTACAAATCTTCAAAATAGGCACGGATGGCATCACCCACTTCACTGTAAAAGAGTTTGAAGTTCTTGGTCTCAGCCACTTTTGATTCTTTTTTGATGGCCAGCAATTGTTTTTCCAATTCTGCAAGTGGATTGTAAAATGGCTCAATCTGAGGTTCAGGATCAACGCTTTCTGTTTTCTCCTGATCATTGAATTTAAACCACCAGAGCAAAAATCCGGCAAGAGCTAAGCCCGCCAGTACCCATGGCCACCATGGACGAGCAAAAGCAAAATTAGGTTTCATGGGCTTTAAGGTGGTATCTCCTACAGCTATTACCGTTTTAAAATAGAGGGAAACCGGATCAGTATACACCGTGGAAGAGTCATTCGTCCCGTAAAGGGTAATGGGCATCGAAGAAATTTGCACATCCTCATTATTAAAGTACTGTAGTGTATAAACCAGGCTGTCTGAAAAATCAGATGTACGAAATTGTTGCCGGCCTAATAGCTCAAGCGAGGAAGGGAAGGAATTTGTGTCCGGGTACTGGACGTTTTGGTACTCCCGGTCAAATTGAATGGCTATGGAGTATTCAAATACTTCACCGATGGTAAGGGAATCGGCAGTAACCCGGGTATTCACACTTTGAGCGAAAGCCTGCGCCGAGCATAAACATGTAACCAACAAAAAGGATAGTCGTAAAGCGCGGAGCCTCAACAGGGTGATTTTCATTAAAATTGAAAATAATATCTTAATTGAACTTAACAGCCTGAAAATATAACAATGAGTTGTAAATATTTTGCAAAAGTAAGGTGCATCTCATTTTTATGAAAGTAGGGTATTAATCCTTATTATTTTCCGAAATATTTAATCTACAGTTGATACATGGTTAATAGTGGTATGAAGTTGGGTTTGGGAATTGGTGTGTTTTGTCTGATTGCGACACTTTCCCTTACACTCTATTCAAACAAAAATGCAGAATTGCCTGAGCTGGTAATTTCACCGGATAATATGGTCGAGATTTCGGAAGGGGTGCAACTTGATCCATATGGGTTCAACCGCATCAACCTTGAAGTTGAGGAAGGCCGGGTAAAGCGGAACGAGAGTTTGTACCTGATTCTCAGGGATTTAGATGTTTCACCTCAAACCATTTATGAGATCAATCAAAAATCGAAGGGTGTCTTTCAAAGCAACAGAATAAAGCCCGGTCAGAAGTATCTCACCTATCTTGATAAGGAATCTAAAGGCGCTCAACGACTGATATTACATACCAATGCGCTCGACTATGTTGTTTTTGAGTGGGGAAATGAGGTAGCGGTGAAAACCGGCCAAAAAGAGGTTACCACCCGTATTGCTGAAGCGAGCGGTGTCATTGAATCTTCTTTATATGAAACGCTGGTTGGTCAGGATGTAAGCGCACTTCTTGGATACCGATTAAGCGAGATTTTTGCCTGGCAGATTGATTTCTTCCGTTTATACCCGGGTGATAGATTTAAGGTGATTTATGAAGAAGAATTTGTAGATGGTGAACCTTTTGGAATTGGAAAAATCCTGGCGGCAGAGTTTACCAATAAAAATGAAACCTTCGATGCGTTCTATTTTGAAACGGACGACCGGGCCGGCTACTACGACCGTGAAGGAAATGGCGTGCAAAAAGCCCTGATGAAAGCACCGTTCAAGTATTCACAAAGAGTAAGTTCAAACTTCTCACACAGTCGTTTCCATCCCGTTCTTAAGAGAAGAATGCCTCACTATGGGGTTGATTATGCAGCACCGCTTGGTACACCCGTGCTTTCTGTTGGGGATGGAGAAGTAGTTGAAGCCCAATATCGAGGGGCTAATGGTAATATTGTCAAAATCCGTCATAACGGAACCTACACAACCGCGTATTTACACTTAAATGGTTTTGCTAAAGGGATACGTGCAGGGCAAAGAGTAAAACAAGGGCAGGTAATAGGATATGTCGGAAAAACCGGAAGGGTAACGGGCGTGCATTTAGATTACCGTATTTATAAAAACGGACAGCCTGTAAACCCGCTTAAAGTTAAGCTGCCACCTTCAAAAGCAATTGATGGCGCTCAAATGGAGCAATTCACCAATCATATCGAAGACCTGAAATTTCAGCTCAGCCATATTGATGAAGCAGGGGAGTCAACGGTAGCCTCATTTGCCGCACCTTGATCAGTAGCGGCTGCCCCGACGCTTAAAGAAGTTCATCAGGGGTTGCACATACGATTCGTTGGTTTGCACCTCAACGGCATCGATCTTCATCTTAAGCATTTTATCGTGTATATAAGCCTTCTGCTCCATACGCCGGATTTTATAAGACTTACGAACTTTCCGGCTTGAGGTATCAATCATTTTCTCAGCTCCGGTTTCTGCATCTCTGATCTTTACCAATCCTACATCCGGCAGCTCATCCTCCAAATGATCGTTAATCATAATGCTAACCAAGTCATGTTTTTGATTGGTAATGCGCAGCTGCTTTTCGAAATCCTTATCCTGAAAATCAGAGGTTAATACCACAATTGCTCTGCGGTCCAGCAGCCTGTTGATATAAGAAAGTGCATCCGCAATGTCTGTACCAGTTCCGGTGGGTTTTGTTGTGTAGAGTTCCCGAATCAGGCGAAGTACGTGCGTCCGGCCTTTTTTGGGAGGAACCACTTTCTCAATATGGTCGCTGAATAGAACCAACCCGACCTTATCGCTGTTTTTAATGGCGCTGAAGGCTAACACGGCGGCTAATTCAATGGCCAGATCCATTTTACTTTGGCTTTGGCTGCCAAAGGTTCCACTTTGAGAGATATCTATACAGAGCATGAGTGTTTGTTCGCGCTCTTCCTCAAATACTTTGATGAACGGGTCACCGGTACGAGCCGTCACATTCCAGTCTATTTGCCGGATATCATCCCCATAGGTGTATGCCCGGACTTCCGAGAACTCCATTCCACGGCCTTTAAAGGCAGACTGATATTCCCCGCCAAATAAAGTATTCACGATTCCTTTAGTCTGGATTTCAAGCTTTCGAATCTTTTTGAGGATTTCCTTGGGGATCATGGGTAAATAATTTGATTAATCTGATTTGAAGATAATAATTGAGGCGGTTAATGTAATAGACAGAAATTTGTATTTAAACCCTTCCAGGGTTACCGCAATTTTTTGAATCAAGCTAACATTTTATTTATCCCGAAGGGATTAAATTTAAATAGCCACAGGTAAAGTGAATCGGCACCTGTGGAATTAAAATGAAAGGATATATAAACCCTAAAAGGGTTTAACGATTAGGGTAAATAACGATCATCAAAAGAAATATCATGGTCACTGAGAAGAGCTTTGTATTCTTCTAAAAAGGTACGATGCTTGTGATGCTCTTCTTGGTTCTTCACATATTCAATTAATTGATCTTTGGCCTTTATTGAATATGTAAAAGCGCCATACCCTGACTGCCAACCTTGAAAATCAGTAAATAATTGATTCTGCTTTATAAACTTACTACTAGCCAATTTTATGTCTTTAACTAAAGTAGAAATAGCTACAGTCGGATGAATATGAGTAATTATATGAAGATGGTTTTCAACCCCATTAATCTGATATAAATGACATTGCTTATTCTTGAGTATGCCCCAAATGTATTTATAAAGCTCTTTTCTATTATTTTTGGTCAACACAGGTTGTCTATTTTTAGTACTGAAAACAATTTGATATAGTAATTGTGTATATGTGCTCATTTTCCTGGTCTATTTAACCCCGTTGGGGTTTTGGTTATGCTTGTACCCTTTGATCCGGGTTTTACCCGGAGTTATTCATATTCAATCCTTTCAGGATTGATTTTTATCTATTCATTTAACTTAAAATGTATGAGAATAATCATACATCCATCTCTATATCCACATACTCATACTGCTTTCGCTCAATAAGCGGCCAGATGAAAAACAAGACCAGCGTCAGGATTCCTATCCAGTACATAACCCAAGCGTAGGTCATGTGTTCCGTCAGTACTCCTTTCATTGAAAACAGGTTATAAAAGTCATGAGAGGATCTCGGAAGGTTTCCGATCAGTGGCATTCGTCGATCCATAGCATCTGCGGCGTAGGCGGCCGATTCTATCCATGCAAAAGCGGTGAGAAGTAACCCGGTTTGAGCTACAAACCGTTTATGATTGTACCACCCAAAGGCAAAGATGGCGAAGGGAAGAAGTATTTCAAAAAGTGTTCCCCCAAGAATGGTAAGAAACCTGCCGCCGATAAAACCAAATAACGTATGGCCGGCCTCGTGGACAATCAACAGAAAATTATCTATAAAAAAGAAAAAGGGTGACAGAAAGAAAGGATAGGGGTAGTTCCAGGAAAAGGAGATTTCCCACCTCAGAGCCATCCAAAACTGTTCGGCCAACACCCAACAAAATGGAATGCAAACCACCGAAAACCACCATTTTTTTATGACCGGTAAGGCTTTCTCAAAGTAATGCTCAAAATCAATGTTCACGAATCTGAATCTTTTTGCGTCTCATGAAGTTGTGATAGTAGCGATAATTCACATTTACAACAATCGGTAAATAGATATGAGCAAGCCACTTAACGTAACGCAGAAATTAATCAAAAGTCATTTGGTGGAAGGAGAGATGGTGCCCGGAGAAGAGATCGGGCTAAAGATCGATCAAACCTTAACACAGGATGCAACCGGCACCATGGTAATGTTGGAATTGGAAGCCATGGAACTGGACGAAGCCAAGACTGAGCTTTCCTGTCAATATGTGGATCACAATTTGATACAGTCTGATTTTAAGAATCCTGATGATCATGTATTTCTGAAATCAGCAGCTGAACGATTTGGAATGTGGTTTAGCCGTCCGGGAAATGGAGTGAGTCATCCTATAGAGACCGAGCGCTTTGCCATTCCCGGCAAAACCCTTGCAGGTTCTGATAGCCACACACCGGCATCAGGATGTATGGGAATGTTGGCCATCGGTTCGGGAGGATTGGATGTGGCCTTTGCGATTGCAGGCGAACCACTTTTTATAAAAATGCCCAAAGTGCTGGGGGTTGAGTTGAAAGGTGAATTAAAAGATTGGGTTAGTGCCAAAGACGTAGTTCTGGAAATGCTCCGCCGCTACGATGTTGATGGCGCTTCCGGCTATGTTATAGAATATTTCGGGGAAGGATTGAAGAACCTGGATACCATGGACCGACATGTGATCGCCAATATGGGTACCGAAATGGGTGCTACAACAACGGTCTTCCCGGCCGATGGGGAAATCCGTCGTTTTATGGAATCACAAAAGCGGGGTGATGAATACGTTGAACTTCTTGCCGATGAAGGAGCAGAATACGATAAGTATGAAGAACTCATTCTGGATGATGTAGAACCGCTGATTGCCCTGCCAAGTTCTCCGGGTAATGTGGTGCCAGTGCGAGAAGTTGAGGGTAGAGATATTTATCAGTCTTACATCGGTTCTTCGGCAAATCCCGGATATCGTGACTTTTGGATTTCCTCTGAAATTGTGAAAGGCAAAACGGTGAATGATAATGTTTCTTTTGACATCAACCCGACATCCAGGCAGATTATCGAGAACATGGTTAAGAATGATGTGATGTTTAACCTGGTGCAATCCGGAGCCCGAATTCACCAGGCGGGTTGTAACGGATGTATTGGGATGGGGCAGGCCCCAGCCACCGGCCAAAATAGCCTGAGAACCGTGCCCCGAAACTTCCCGGATCGTTCCGGTACCCCAGAAGATTCTGTATTTCTTGTGAGCCCGGAAACGGCGGCAGCTTCTGCCTTGACAGGCAAAATAACCGATCCGAGAGATCTTGAGAAGCTGTTCAATATGGAGTATCCGAAATACACACCGCTCAAAGAAGTGATTGTAAATACTGATATGTTGACTCCACCAAAGCCTAAAGAAGAGCGAGGCGAGATTAAGAAAGGACCCAACATTTCAAGTATGCCAAATTTTGGTGAACTGGAAGACTTTGAAGTTCCGGTACTGCTGAAAATGGGTGATGATATTTCAACCGATGAAATACTGCGTGCAGGAACCGAAGTGTTGCCATTCAGAAGCAATATCCCTGAGATTAGCAAGTTCACGCTCGATGTTGTCGATAAAAACTTTCACGACCGAGCGATGAAAGCCAAAGAAGAACATGGCGGACATGTGGTTATCGCCGGAGAAAATTACGCACAGGGTTCCAGTCGTGAACACGCAGCCATCGCTCCGAGATATTTAGGTCAGCGTGCTGTAATTGCAAAAAGCTACGCTCGAATCGGCTGGCAGAATCTGGTAAATTTCGGTATCCCGCCTTTTGAGTTTACCAGTGAAGAAGATTACAATGACATTGATCAGGGAGATGTGCTTAAAGTTGAAAACATCCGTGCAAGTATAGAAAGTGGTAATACGGCAAAATTAGTCAATGTGACCAAAGGAACCGAATACGAAGTAAAACACACGCTAAGTGATCGCCAGCGGCAGGCAGTTCTGGATGGAGGAGTGATTAATTCATTCAAAAAGAAAAAAGCTTCTTAGCCTAAATCACGAAAGCGTTTAACACCCTTGACAAAATGCTGCCAAATGAGACTGATATCCAGCATGGTATCCGGATCATGCGAGATAGTTCGTTGGGATTGAAGTTCTTTTCGCTTCCGGTGCACCCTGAAAAAGTCCTTTGCAAAATGCAGATGGGCTTTAGCTACGGCCCACCATTCTTTGGGTTTTCCGGACAGGAGCGCTTTGTAAGCGGCGATAACATCCAATATCAACCGAAGTAAAAACCTCTTTCGTAAGCTGGATGAACTGTAATTCTTCCAAAGCATAAAGAGGCTGTTGCGGAAGTTATAGTAGACTTTACGCGGTGAGCCCATTGGCAATGAACCGCCACCCAGATGATAGACTAAACTCTCCGGAGCATAACCGATTTTGTATCCCTTATTCTGAAGCCGCCAGCATAAATCAATCTCTTCCATATGGAACTCAAAATCCTCATCAAATCCACCGGATTCTATGAATAGAACCTTTCGGATGGCGAGTGCAGCACCTGATGCCCAGAAGAGGTTAGGGGAATCATCATACTGACCTTCATCCCGTTCTACTTCATTAAAAATTCGTCCCCGGCAAAAGGTGTATCCGTATTTATCCATGAATCCCCCGGCAGCCCCGGCGTACTCAAAATGTTCCGGTTGTTCGACTGCTCTCATCTTGGGTTGAACGGCCGCCATTTTCTCGTCTTTCTCAAATATATCATTGATACCCTGCAGCCAGTTCTTCTCTACTTTGACGTCGTTATTCAGGAATAGTAAAATATCTTTTTCAGCAAGGGGAACAGCTCTGTTATTTCCTCCGCAATAGCCGTAGTTTTGGTCAAAGCTGGCAATTTTAATTTCAGGATACGTTGACTTAACCCATTCTTTGGAACCGTCGGTTGAGGCATTGTCGGCAATGATGATTTCAAAATCAGGATAGTCTGTTTCGGTTACCGACGGCAGATAATTCTTGAGGTGCTCAAGGGCATTCCAGGTAACGATGATAATGCTGAAACTCTTCAATGAATGAATAAAATTTTGCTATTGTTTCGAAATTGGTGGAACGAGATTGAAAAATGTAGTTTCTTGTTCCGCTTTATTGGAGTACTAAGATGATACAAAAAGTATGATCAAAATAGGGCTAATTTCAGATACGCATAATTACCTCGATCCCCAGGTATTCGAGTATTTCGAGGACTGCGACGAAATCTGGCATGCCGGAGATTTTGGGAGCCTGTCTATAGCTCAAGAACTTCAAAAAATCGCCCCTGTTGTTGGTGTTTACGGAAACATTGATGGGGAAGACATTCGCCAGGTTTATCCATTGCATCAGCGTTTTGAGAGGGAGGGACTGAAAGTGTGGATGACGCACATCGGGGGAATTCCAGGACGTTATTGCCTTCCTATCCGTCAGGAAATGGAAACCAATCCCCCCGAACTTTTTGTGTGCGGCCACTCTCACATTCTTCGCATTTCCCGGGATCAGGATTTAAATAAAATGTTGTACATGAATCCGGGAGCTGCCGGCAAACAAGGCTTTCAATCACAACGAACCGTAATTCGCTTCCAAATTATCGAAGGGAAACTGCACAACGTTGAAGTGATTAACCTGGATGTTGAACAGGAAGCGGCAGAGTAGAAAACCCTCAATCAAATTCATAGCGCTCAATCAACTCCACAGCATTAAACGCAGACTGCACCACCAAAGGTATCCCGCCACCGGGGTGTGTGGAACCGCCCACGAAATAAAGCTTTTCTATTTCACGGGACTTATTTCTGGGGCGAAGAAAGGCAGAGAACTTACTGTTGGATGAAGTCCCGTAAATGCTTCCTTTATTTGACCGGTATTTTTGGTAGAAGTCATTCGGGGTAATGGTTTTTCTGAATTGAATATGTTCGGAAAGGTGCTCAAGTCCTCGCTGCTCTAATTCCCGAATCACTTTATCTCCATAAGACATTGCCTGTTCATCCCAGTTGTAGTGGTCTGACAGATACGGAGCATTTATCAGAATGAAGAGGTTGGATCCATGCTCGTGGGCGTGATGTGGATCGGAGTATGATGTGTTTGCGATATAGATAGTTGGATCATCGGGCATCACTCTGTCTTCAAAAATCTGTTTGAACTCTTTTTCATAGTCCTCCGAAAAGAAAATATTATGATGAGCCAGCTGCTCGAATTTTTTGTCGGTACCCAGCATCAGCACAAAACCGGAGCAGGAGGGTTCTATAGATTTTGCTTTGTCCCTTTTCCGCTTGGAAATTGAATCATTCGGTAACAGGTGCGCTATGGTTTCTGTAGTATCACTGTTTGATATCACTAAATCAGACTCTACCTTTTTGCCGGAACGTAGCTTAATGCCGGTTGCTTTGGATTGATCTACTTCAATGGAAGTAATTTCAGCATTAAACAAGAATTCAACACCCAGCGACTCAGCCAATGTGGTCAGCGCCTCGGCCACTTTGTATAAACCGTCCTTCACATAATACCCACCCTGATTTATTTCCACGTGGGGAATTACATTCAGGGTTGCCGGAGCAAGGAAAGGGGAAGAACCGTTGTATGTGGTAAAGCGCTTAAAGAATTTTCTTAGGTATGGCGATTCAAAGGAACTATCCACTCGCTTACTTACTGTTGTAAAGGCATCAATGCCGAAGAAACTCAGGAGGTCTAACTCTTTCAGGTCGCTAAAGCCAAACAAAGGGTTAAAAATGAATGCATCCGCTGTTTTGTGGTACAGCGACCGGGCGTATTCTAAGAACTCCGGATAGGAGTCTGCATCTTGTGGAGCAAAAGCCGTGATTTCATCCTTTGTTGCTTCTTTGTCTTCATAATTGTTGAAAACAGTTCCATCCGGATAAAAATACCTGCAGATGGGATCTAAGGGTTCAAGCGAGAGATAATCATTCAGATCAGCTCCGCACTCTTTAAACAACTTTTCAAGGATGAATGGCATGGTTAAAAGACTGGGGCCCGTGTCAAACCGATATCCATCAGTCTCGATGATATTCATCTTTCCCCCGGTATTCTCATTCTTCTCAAAAACGGTAACCTGATGTCCCTTTGCAGCAAGCAAACAAGCTGCTGACAATCCCCCTAAACCGGCACCAATTACAGATATCTTCATGCTTTAAAGAGCTTTTTTGGGAGATTCATAAAATTGAGAATAGACTTATAGAAACGAAATGGAACGTGTTGTTTTAATTGAAAGCAAAACCACGTGCAGTCATCCAGAATTCCAACTCCCGAAAACTTATTGCGGTAGTTTACCTTCAATGCGTTTCAGAGAATCTCTTATTTCTTTCAGTATCTCTATAGATGAATCGGCGCTTTCATTCGCAGAACCCGAACCTTGGGTGTCAGTTACTTTATCTCGCTGATCCAAAACCATGCTGCGAAAATCGAAGGCATCAACAATGCCAATCAGGGAAAGATCTGGTCCGGCTTGAGCTGAACTGCCGGCAGTTTCAATCCTCAAAATGCTAAGCCCAAAATATTTCAACAAAGGACCTTCTTTAAAGGTCAGATCCTGAATTTTATCAAGCGGGATGGTTCGCTCGGTATGAAAAATATATCCTTTCTTAAATCGGAGGGAGCGGGTGGTTAGCTCACACTCAAGACGCTCAAAGTACTTACTCAGATAGAATGATGCGACAATCAGCCAAATGGGGATAAGAGGTATCATAACAACGGTAATGAAGCAAATTAATACCCCGTACCACAATATGTAATTTTTAATTTTTGGGCTGAAACTGGCTTCGTGTAGAATAGTAGCTTTAGATGGCATGCTGTAACTGTTGGTTTCCATTAAAAAAGGCATCCTGTTCAGGACGCCTTATAATCTAAATAGTTGCAAAGATTTCCAACAACGCAGCCGGCTTTTTATTCATCAGCTGAAACTTCGTCTTTTGGGATGAAATCCATAGCCGCAGAATTCATGCAGTACCTTAACCCGGTAGGTTGTGGACCGTCATCGAAAACATGGCCAAGATGACCGCCGCAGTTTGAGCATACAATCTCAATACGGGTCATAAAAAAGCTGTTATCTTCTCGTTCACCTAAAAGGGAATCTGCCAGAGGTTTCCAGAAACTGGGCCAGCCTGTTCCGCTGTCGTACTTATGTTCAGAGCTGTACAGCTTTTGTCCGCAACCCCCACACACATATATTCCTTCCCTTTTGTTGTCATCATATTCATTTACATAGGGGAGTTCTGTGCCGCGTTCACGCAGAATGCGATATTCTTTGGAGGTCAAAATTTCTTTCCATTCTGCTTCCGTTTTTTTGAACGGATAATCCTCTTCAGGCATGGTATCCTGCCGCGTAGCTACCATCTCGATATCAGCTTCTTCTATCTCATGTTGATGAATAGTCGCCGGGGGTTCTTCAGTATTCACTGACAGGAGAGCGGTTGCGATAATGGCCGTAAACGCTACAATTAAGACTGCGTATTTCATAAAATCCAAAGTTGATTAGTTTGTCTGTTTAGAGCTGCTTAACAGTACGAACGTATTTTTAGTTTAGATTTGATGAAAGCAGATAATCTTACGGAATTAAATTCACGGCCATAATCTGTTACCAGTCAATGTCCCAATTATTGAATTCATCTTTGAAGCGGGGCACAGCTTTTTGTTTGAATAGACGGACTCCGGCTGTAAACCCTACCCAGAACCGGTAATCTCTTCCTTTCCACTCAGGTGACCATAAACTGTACCACGTATAGTCTTCAGCTGCATTTACACGGGTGATTTGGGCGTTGAAAGTAGGTCCGCCATAGAGTGAGAAGCCATTTCCAAATCGCTTGCCTACCAGAAATTTATAGGAATAGATCATATTTAATTTTCGGGACCATTCATCCTCAAACTGATGAGTAAAAGCAAATTCCTGATTCACATACATGGATTCATCTTTCCAGTTTTGGAAGGAATCATTGATGTTCTTCTCAAGGCCTATGGCGAGCCCAACTCGGTAAACATCTCTGTCTAAAAGAGTGTTATATCCAAAAATAGCAGAGTTGTACACTCGATAGGTGCCAAGGGTTAATCCGATATCAGTGAATCCACCATCAGAAAAGCGAACGTCCACATTCTTTCGGCCATTACCGTACAAGCTGATCAGACCAACCGGAACACCTTCAAAATCTTTAGCCAGGTTTATAAGTCCGATTTGAACTCCGGTAGCGGTTTCCGAAAAGTTCAATAAGCCTGCAAACTGAATCCCTTCTAAGTTTTTGGCAATGTTGGCTCCCCCTGAGAATACAAGTCCTTCTACATTGTTGGCTACGTTGAGCAACCCGGCGGCGAATAACCCGCTTGCATTTTCTTTGGCAATATTAACACCTCCGGTAGCCATAAGCCCTTCAATATCACCAAGAGCAATATTGGCAGCTCCTGATGCTTGCAATCCGGAAATATCTGATCCGGCAAAGTTCATAAACCCGGCTGCCTGAAGTCCTTCCACATCTTCCCGAGCTATATTGGCAATTCCTGCTGCCTGTAATCCGGAAATATCACCCCAGGCTGCATTTATGCCTCCTGCACCTTGTAAGCCTTCAATATCACCTTTGGCAATATTCCCTAAACCGGCAAACTGCAATCCACTGGAATTGCCACCGGCTATATTAAAGCCGCCGGCTCCCTGAATACCTTCAAGATCTTCCCCGGCTATGTTGGCAAGGCCTGAAAACTGTATCCCCGACATTTCATCGCTCGAAAGGTTCAAGGCTCCTGCAATATTTACACCGGCCATATCACCTCCGGTGGCATTGACTAAACCTGCTACCTGAAAGCCATGGGCATAATACTTATTGTAATTAATGAGCCCGCCGATTTCACCACCATCTAAGCCTCCATGATAACCACCTAATATATTAATGGAATAACGAGCCGTATAATCCGGTGCGTTAGTCCAGTTTGTACTTAAAGGAGGGAAGAGGGTGACTCGCCATTTCCGGTATTTGAGCTCGTCATAATCACCGCTATCCTGAGCTGAGGAATAATTTGGAGAGAATAGAAGTCCTAACGAAAAAATGGAAAATAGTAACAGTCGTAGCATAGTGATAAGGTTGGTGTGATTATTTTTGCAATCACTACGAATAGACTTTCGAAAAGTTTACAGCATTTTGAAATTAAACGGTGGCCGGTCTAAGATTCTCAAATTGTTCGTCCAGGCTTTCATTCCAATACTGCACTTCATCGATTTTTCTGAGCAACTCTTCATATTCGCCCTCAATATCAATCGATTCAATCTGATCTCCGGATGAAATAGCATCAACTACGTCCTGATCTCCTTCTGATTTAACTTCACCAAAAACAGCATGCTTTCCATCCAGCCATGGGGTAGCGACATGTGTAATGAAGAATTGGCTTCCATTGGTGTCAGGGCCGGCATTGGCCATGGAGAGTTTACCGGGTTCATCATGGGTTAGCTCTTCATGAAACTCATCCTCAAAACGGTATCCCGGTCCACCACGACCATCACCATTGGGGCATCCACCTTGAATCATAAAGTCATTAATCACCCGATGAAATTTCAGGTTGTCATAAAAACCACGGGAGGCAAGATTCACGAAATTAGCCACCGTTCTTGGAGCCCTCTCAGAAAATAGATTAACGTTTATAGTTCCTTTGCTCGTTTTGATGGTTGCTTTCAGCGACATATTGATTCTATTGAATTGAAAATTTTAAAAACAGAAAATTAGAGTCCAGCCCCGGATTTTCGTTGCCTGTTTCAGCATTCGAAATATGATGAAATTTATAACCAAAGGATATCATTGCAAAAGTATTGAATCTTAAATTTGCACCCAGTGTAATATCAAAGGTGAAATTCAGCTTTCTTGCACCGTCAGTTGGGAAATTACGTTCCATAAATATCATGCCACCGGTGGTTCGGATATAAGGAGTAAGGCGTTTTTGAGAATTGTCCATAAGGGTAAAACCTACAGGGGATAACCCAAATCCACTTCGAGAGGTCATGCGATTATTTTCATCTCTTTTGGGATAATTGAAATGAATGTATGGAATCAGGTCAGCCGTGTACCAAATGGCTTTTTGTGGAGGATACTCTTTCAAAGGCCTTTGCAGACCTATACCGAAAATCTGTGTTTGCGAGTTTTCTGTTTTCCCCAAAAAGCGAACAGAATTAAATGAATAGCCTGCCCAAAGGGTAAAGGTTGCTCTTTTGTATTCGGGATTTGTGGTTTGTGCAACACTGGTTTGTGCTGCTGAACAAAAGAATAAAAATAAGGCAGGAAAAAGTAATTTAATCGCGAACTTCAAAAATGGCGATACCTAAAGTTATGATTTCTTTTTTGTCTTTTTTGCCGAACTAATAAATGAAGCTAACCAAATTGCAGCCCAGGCAATAGCCAAATAATATTTCGCAATATAAAGAAATATCGCAATTGTGAGCGCGTAAATTAAATGGTAGAATAGAGGAGGTGCTTCCGTTTGGTCGGCCTTTTTCTGGAGGGCGGGCATGAAAAAAGCGATTACTTTACTTAAAAGTAAGAGACCGGTGTACACCCATAAAACTACTTCCAAAATGTTATTGGTATATACCGCAAATACAGCAATCAACAATAAAACGAGTACATCTAAGTAGGCATCTTTTAGCCAGGCCATATATATTATTCCACCTGATCTTCAACAGGATTTAAGGATACTACTTCTTTGGCGTGCAACCCTTTATCGCCTTCATCTAAAACAAATTCTACTTCTTCACCACGTCGTAATTTCTTAAACCCATCAGCTTGAATTTCTGAATAATGAACAAATGCATCTTCCCCGGTTTCCGTACTGATGAACCCATAACCTTTGGTATTGTGGAACCACTTTACCGTACCCTTTTGCTTTTCTGACATAACAACCCGATTAACTTTAATATTTAACTCACAAGGAGTTATGCTCCCTATGATTGAACCTGAAAATAATTTTTGAGGATAATACAATCAATAGGAAGTTGAATTAAGTTATCGGATGTGAAATTTTTCTACCCAGATGGCAAATCCGCTATCGTTGTATCTGCCCGAAACTTCAGTAGCCGTTTGGTAACCAAATCCCTCGTCATGTTCAATATCAACTAAGAGTCCTTCCAGCTTTACAACATGTCCATCCCGCAGTTGTTTAAGTTGTTCTTCTACAGAGGCAGAAGAAGGAATGAAATGCCATAAATCGCTTTCCTGGTATATGGTAGAAACTTCTACAGGAGGGCGGGTAAGGTCTACATCATGGTTACGATCATCGAGTGTAAAGAAGATGTAATCCAGGTTGCGTTCATCCGAAAGCTGATTCCAGCCTATCACAGCATCCACCGGGGAGTAACGGGAAAAACTGTCAAAGAAATAACGCTTTCTTTTTATAATTCGGACTTCGGCTTCAATGGTTTTTTTGGGCGTCAGTGTAGCTCCTTTAAAAGAAAAGGGTTCCTGCCATGTCAATCGCTTTATCTCAGGTCCTTCTTTTGCAGTAATGCCCGGGCCGTGATTTACCGGAAAATTGGTATAGACAATATAACCGGCTGCTACAAAAACACAGAAAACTAAATACTTGACCATGTTTGCTCCTTCCTTGATTTCTTTTTGTTACAAGAGTGTACGCAACCCATTGGTGTTACAGATTTGTTATAAATAATTAATATTTAAACAGATTCAGAAATAGGGTGTATCGTGTATTTGCTAAGCCGGATGTACTTCAGAAATAGATATTTGTTCCCGGGGAGAGGTTCTTTTTTAATGACATCCGGGATAAATTTTCTCTCAAGATGATTGCACTTTCGGCAAGAAGAAAGTGATGGGTTTCCGAAAAAAGAAAAGCCCTGCAGAAATCTGCAAGGCTTTAATGGTACCAAAGGAGGGACTCGAACCCTCACTCCCGGAGGAACGCGATTTTGAGTCGCGCGCGTCTACCAATTCCGCCACTTTGGCTTTTTTGAAGACTTCAAAGATAAGGTTAGTAACAACTAAATAACAAAGCAGTTTTACTTTTTATTTGTAGCCGTTGGGATTTTCTGATTGCCATTTCCAGGCATCTATGCACATTTCTTCAATTCCTCGTTCAGCTGTCCAGCCAAGTTCATCCTCGGCTTTGGAAGGATCGGCATAGCAAGCAGCGATATCGCCGGGCCGGCGTGGGGTGATTTTATAGGGAACTTCCTTGCCGGATGCTTTTTCAAAGGCTTCTACCATTTCTAAAACACTGGTTCCTTTCCCGGTGCCAAGGTTATAAATAACCAGGCCGGGATCAGAAGTGAGTTTTTCCAGGGCTTTTAAATGACCGATGGCCAAATCTACTACGTGGATGTAATCCCGAACACCCGTTCCGTCCGGAGTAGGGTAATCATCACCGAAAACAGAAAGCTGCTCTAATTTGCCTACCGCAACCTGAGACACAAAAGGCATCAGGTTGTTGGGAATATCGTTAGGGTCTTCTCCGATTAAACCGCTTTTGTGCGCTCCTACCGGGTTAAAATAACGAAGAAGGGCAATGTTCCATGACTCATCAGCAACGTGAAGATCTTTGAGAATGTATTCAATAAATAATTTGGTGCGCCCGTAGGGGTTGGTTGCCGAAAGAGGGAAGTCTTCGGTAATAGGGACTTCATGCGGATCCCCATAAACCGTGGCAGAAGAAGAGAAGACAATACTTTTGACGCCATGCTTTTTCATCAGTTCGCACAAATAGAGGGTGCTGGTAATGTTATTGTCATAATACATCAGCGGCTTCTCTACAGATTCACCAACGGCTTTATATCCTGCAAAGTGAATGACTGAGTCTATCTCATGGTCTGAGAAAATCTGATCCAGAGCGTTTTTGTTCAGAAGATCTTCTTTGTAGAACGTGAGTTGTTTCCCCGTAATTTTCTGTACTCTTTTAAGAGCTTCTTCGCTGCTGTTTGAAAGATTGTCAACCACGATGACCTGGTGTCCCTCATTTAACAATTCCAGTACCGTGTGACTTCCGATATAGCCGGCTCCCCCTGTTACCAATACATTCATGAAAATAGTCTAAGTTTCTTCTTCTAATTCTTTAATGACTTCCGAGCAGATTTGCTGAACTTTATCAGCAGAAGTTTCTAATTCGTTCTGGGGTTTTTCATCCCAGATGAGTGTTTTTGCATGCTCATATTCCTCAAGTATTTGTTCGAGACCAAGCATTTGAGTTACCGGCTTAATTTTGTGTCCCGCTTTTCTAAAATTGGTTTCATCCCGTGCCAGTAAAAACTTTTTATAGTTCTCTGAAAACTCGCTGAAGGAAGAAATGGCGGCTTCTGCAAATTCCTTGATATACTTTTCCTCCCCATAGAGCATATCAGACAGGCCCGAAAAATCAACTAATTTTTTATTGCTACTCAAGGTCGGAGTTATTCGTTAACAGGTTCTTCGATATGGTGGGGCGAAGGTTTCCCAAATTCATCAAGATGAACAAACACAATTTTATCAATGCTGATAATGGTTTCTTTGCTGAATTTATTTCGCACCACACATTTAACTGTAATAGAAGTTCGCCCGAATTTAACAGTTTCCATGCCAATCTCAATAACTTCCCCCAGCTTTGCGGAGTTAACAAAGTTGATTTCAGACATGTACTTGGTCACAATATTACTTTTACCCAGCTGGCACAGCACATAGATGGCGGCTTCTTCATCCACCCAGCTTAAAACGGAGCCTCCAAAAAGGGTTCCATGTGCGTTCAGGTCCTGGGGTTTGATCAACTTTCGGCTAAAAAATCTCATTATATCTTCGTTCTTTATTGCTACATTCAAAGATACAGCATATTGAAGAAATGAAATAATCTCTTTCGGTCTTCAAGAATTAAAAAGTTCTATTGGACAATCCGAAGAACTAATATTATTGTAACAAAAGGGCACAAGATTACTCTCTAAGTAAAAAGAATTGATTACGGCTTAGAATCACCATGAAAACAATCGCATTAACAAATCAGAAGGGCGGAGTTGGTAAAACAACCACAACGATTAATCTTGGGGCAGGACTCGCGAAACTTGGCAAAAAAGTACTTCTCATAGATCTCGACCCTCAGGCAAATTTAACCTATTCCTTAAGAACCCATTCCCACCGGCTTGAAAAAACCATATACCATGCGTTACGTGGGGGAGCCAATGTTGACGATATCATCATTGAACATAATGGATTTGATTTCATCCCATCATCGCTGGAGCTTTCCGGTGCAGAGCTGGAATTAGCCAGTGAACCGGCCAGGGAAAGTTTACTTAAAGATGTGATGAAGCAGCTTGAGGAAGATTATGATTACGACTATGTATTGATTGACTGTCCGCCAAACTTAGGGTTGCTTACCCTGAATGCTTTTACCGCAGTTAAAGATATTTTTATTGTGCTACAGTCAGAATATCTGGCATTGCACGGCTTATCCAAGTTGCTTGATTTGGTGAAAGTTGTACAGCAACGATTAAACAATCAGCTTGAGGTTGGGGGTATAATCTGCACATTGTATGATAGTCGGAAAAACCTGAATAAAGAGGTTGTTGGACACATTAAGGACTATTTCGGCCCCAAAGTTTTTAAGACTATCATTCGTGACAACGTGGCCCTGGCAGAGGCGCCAAGTCACCACAAAACGATATTTGAATACGATGGTAACAGTGCAGGGGCACAAGATTACTTTGCATTAGCCAAAGAAATAAAAAACGGCCAATAAACAATGAGTAAGAAAAAGAGCCTTGGGCATAATCCGCTGGCATATAGCACGCGGAGACATGCTTCTTTTGACTTTATTACTCCTTCTGATTCTCAGGGTGAGAACAATCAGGAAGCATCTAAAGAAGAAAGATCTTCTGGACCCAAGGTGAACAAAATTACAGCCAGTTATTACCTTGAAGAGCCCGTTGTAGAAAGCGTAAAGATGATAGCGGATAAGAAAGAAACTTCATACTCAGCCGTAGTTAATGCCATTCTGAAAAGTTCAATAAGAGATCTCATCAATAGATAATTTCGGCTTTATATCCCCGGGGGTTTTCTTATTATGTGCCCCAGATACAAGGCACTATGTTCAAAACTTATCATTCACAATCACTACAAACGCTTGCACGTCATTTTTCCGGGATCATAAAACCGGATAACCAAAACCCTTTCTCTAAGCCCTGGGTTATTGTTCAAAACAATGAAATTAAGGAGTGGCTGTCGCTTAAAATAGCGGAAGAGCAGGGTATAGCGGGGAACTTTCGGTTCATTTTTCCTTCCGAATTTTTGTGGATGCTTTACCGGCTACAAAAGGACGAAATTCCCCAGGTTTTACCTGCCGACTTAAATTCAATGCATTGGACTCTCTTTGAACTGCTTTCATCCAATAAAAACCTTTTGGATCAAATACCCTTTTACGATTCTGGCTCTGACACTTCAAAAAAGAGATTTCAACTGTGCGGACAGCTGGCCGATATATTTGATCAGTATCAGGTGTATCGACCGGAAATGATGGAAAGCTGGCTACAACGGCAATTGGCTACGAAAGATCCGAATGAGCGCTGGCAGCTATCTATTTGGAATGCTTTAAATAAACAGTGGACCTCAACCGAAAATATTGAGCATTTACCGAGCAGATCTCAAGCCTATTCAGAGCTGGTAGAATGGCTGGATGATGCCGGCCATGAGCTTTGGAACGGAATACCCGGGAATGTGTACGTATTTGGTTTATCCCACTTGTCAAAGCCGTTTATAGAGATCATAAGCCGCATTGGGAAAAAGCACGACGTTCATTTTTTCTCTTCGGAAAAGGCTGATGATCATTCAAATGAGGACCTGAAACTTTTACTGGATGATTGGGGGAGATCCACTCACGAACAGCTACAGCTGCTAAAGGAAATATTGGACAAAAATGAAGTTCCCGCAGAGACTGTTGCCCCGAAAACAGATGAGGAGGTATCCTTCCCGGCGTTCAAAGTACATTCCTGCCATAACATTCGTCGCGAAGTACAGGTGCTGAAAGATGAGGTGCTTCGGTATATGGATAATAACCCTCAATGCAGATTTAGCGATGTATTAGTCATGATTCCCGATGTGGAGGCTTATTCCGGTATGTTAGAGACGGTTTTTACCAATGATGAAGGCGAGCCTGCAGTTCCTGTTTCGAAATTATCGGGCCGGAGTTATCATTCTTCAGAACACACGCTTAGTGAACTGCTGGAGCTTTTGTCGTCTACATTCAAAGCCAGTGCCTTACTCCAGCTGCTAAATCATGAACCCGTTAAAGATAAATTTTCTTTTTCAGATGCAGATTTAGAACTAATAGAAGAATGGGTGTTGGAGAATCGTATTTACCAAGGCGTTGGGAATGACTTTAATAACCGATATAGCTGGAAGAAGGGCGTAAATCAGCTATTATCAGGCTTTAGTATGGAGCCGGAAACTTTGAATGTATATCAGGAAATGGTGCCATATGGTCGTATTTCCTCATCGGATGATGCAATGCTTTCGGCCCGGCTTGCTCACTTTATACATTTATTGAGATCAGCCGCAGAAGAAATAGCCAATCAGAAAACCCCGGTTGAATGGATTGTATTTACCCGTCGGCTTATTGATGATTTTATCGGGGATGAAAACACCCAAAACTTTCAGGCTGGTACCTTGCGGAAGATGCTTGATAAACTGAAAGAACAGGCATCATTTACTACCTTTAGCCAAGAAGTTCCATTTACCTTAATGAAAGATTGGCTGGTTGGTCAAATATCTAATCATGACTCGTCCTCGGGACGATTTGGGCAGGGAGTTACCGTCAGCTCTTACATTCCATACCGCTCCGTACCTTTCCGCTTTATAGCTTTATTGGGGATGAATGAAAGTGTATTTCCGAGAAAAGCCATTCGTCCCGAATTTGACCTTATTTATGCTGATCCCAAGCCCGGAGATCGTATTCTGAAAGAGGATGACACCTATTTATTTCTGGAAACCATTCAGGCTGCCCGGGAACATCTTCATATTAGTTATCGGGGGCAAGACCAACACTCTGAGTCCACCCGGCTTCCGTCTATTTTGGTGCAGCAGCTGCTGGATGTATTCTTTGAGTCTCAGAAAGAAGGCATTATCAGGCATAGTTTGCACCCATTCAACAAACAATACTTTGTCGGAGACAATCCGAATTCATACTCGGATTTAAATCGACAGCTTTCAGAACGAATGCAAATGGGGAAGCGGGAAGGTCAACCGGTTTTTATCGATCAAAAACTTACTTCAATAGAAAAAGAACCTCCGGAACAAGCACACCTTTCCGACTTAATATCTTTTTTCAATAGTCCCTCTAAATATATATTGCAGAATCAATTAAGTCTTTCATCTTATAATGAATTCAAAGAAATATCAGACCGTGAGTCTTTCAAGTTAAACAGCTTAGAACGCTACAAGCTTGATCATTTACTCTTTGAAATGCTGCAAAAGAACGAGACGGTTGGCATGGTTAGGAAGTACGCCAGTGCTGCAGCCATGATTCCTGAGGCTTTGGAAGGAGAAAAAGTCTTTAACCGTGAAAAGGAAAGCGTTGCAGATTTGTTGAAGCATCTGAAATCCTATACAGAGGCGGATGAACGCACAGAAGAAATCTCTATTGAGATAGCCGGAATTCAATTATATGGCCCTATTCATGGATTGTATGGCGATTTATTGGTTTCCTACCGGGTGGGGCAGCGCAGGGCCGAACATGAGGTGGAACACTGGCTGAAGCATCTCGTGCTGCTTCAAAGTGGTTACAACCTGAATAGAAGCCTGTACTTATCAAAGGATGGAGCCGATATAGAAATACTTGAAATCCGGTCATCTGATATACAATCGAACCCGCTTTCTGAGTATGTGAAGCTCTTATCTGCCAAAATTCCGATTCTACATAAAGCTGCTTTCTTTCCGCAATCCTCAAAAGCTTATGCAAAAGCTATCTTAGATGGGAAAGATACGGAAGAGGCTGTTAAAAAAGCCCGGGCAAAATGGGAGGTTAATCCCCATAAATCATATGCTGAGGAAGCTGACTATTACAATTCGTTGCTTTGGCGGGGATATGATCCTATTGAGTCGGAAGTTTTTAAAGAAAACGCCCTAAAGTTCTGGGAGCCATTCTTGCAAGCCCAACGCGAGGAGGAGGAATGAGCAAGCCATTAGCTGTTTTTGAAGCACCTCTGAAAGGCATAAGCCTGGTGGAGGCCAGTGCTGGAACGGGTAAGACCTATAACATTGCCTCATTGTACGTGCGGGCTATACTGGAGAAAGGACTTGAGCCTTCTCAAATCCTGGTAATGACTTATACAGAGGCTGCTACCGCAGAATTGAAGTTCAGGCTGAGAAGTCGCCTTAAGGAATCGCTACAGGCAATTAAAAGTAATGAAGCCGGTAATGACGGGTTTTTGGAAAATCTTATTAGCCAGGGCTATGATGATGCGGAAGCTAAGCTAAAATCAGCAATAGATAGGTTTGATGAAGCAGCGGTATTCACCATTCATGGCTTTTGTAGCCGCTTACTAACTGAATACAGCCTTCAGTTCGGAGTATCACCCAACTTTGAACTGCTAACGGATCAATCAGAAGTGCTCCAGGATTGCGTGGACGATTACTGGAGGTCATTTATAAGGGGGGCTGAAACCTATTCTAATGACTTTCTGCTGCTTGATTACCTTACAGATGAGGGGTTCGGCCCGGATGAGCTGAAGTCGGTGGTGGATGAAATTATGAATCAGCCAAATTCAGAGGTTATACCGGCTAATTATAACTTAGAAAGATTATATAGTTTAGTTGACCGACTAAGGGATAAATTTAAAGAGGTACAAGTACTCTGGGAAGACGAAGGGGAAACTCTTGAGGAGATTTACAGGGGAGATGATTTAAACCGCGGTATTTACCGAAAAAGCACAGAGGAAAGTGACTGGCTTATTCTCCGGGAATGGCTTAATAATGACAGCGCAAAAATTTGGTATTCGGACAGGCTTGAAAAGTTTGGGACCAAGTTAAGCCGTTCAGGGAAAAAGTCTGCTCCCGACATTCCGGTGCTAAAGATATCCAGGGCCATAGACGAGTATATGGAAATAGCGGACCGGTTAAAGATGCTGAAGATTGCATTTATACAGGAGTCAATAGATCAGATAAGAAACGATTTTGAAAAACAAAAAGAGAATAGCAACCTGCTAACCTACAGCGACTTACTTGAATTATCTGAACAAGGATTGAGTGCTGACTCCTCCGGTAAATTAGCAGAACGGTTAAGTGTAAAATATCCTCTGGCATTGGTGGATGAATTTCAGGATACGGATCCTATACAGTACAGTATTTTCAAGCAGATTTACTACAAAAGAGGGGATGCTGCTTTATTTATGATTGGCGATCCCAAGCAGGCCATCTATGGGTTCAGGGGGGCGGATATATTCACCTACCTGGAGGCCAAGAAAGATTCAGATGATGCTCAATCCTATACTCTGAGTGAGAATCACCGGTCTAACAGCAGAATGATTGAAGGGGTTAACGAATTATTCGGGCAATCAGCTTCTCCTTTTTTGATAGATGGGTTTTCCTTTAATCCAGCCCATTTTCCTTCTCAAAAAGAAGACAGCCCTTATTTAAAAAGTAAATCCGGAGAGGCAGTAACTCCACTTCAGGCTATAACCTTGGATGAAGATGAATACACCTCTAAAGGTGCACTTGAGGAGGATATTTATACAGCTGTGTGCAACGAAGTAACGGAGTTGTTATCCGGCGAATACACCTTGAATGGCCGTGAAGTTGAAGAGAAAGACATCGCCATTTTGATCAGGAAAGGATTTCAGGGCGAGAAAATTCAACAAATGCTGCGGGAAAAAGGGCTGAAAAGTGTGTTAAAATCCCGAACCAGTGTATTTCAAACCCGGGAAGCTGATGAATTACTGCTTGTGCTCAAGTCCATCCAAAAAATCAGTAATGAGCAGGGAATTCGGGCTGCATTATCGACCGAGTTGTTGGGCTATACCGCCGGGGATATTTACCCTTTACTTCAAGATGAGCAGAAATGGGCAAAAATCATTCAACAGTTTGTTCAACTGAAAGAAATATGGGATAAGCAGGGCATTGAAGCGGCATTAGAGCGATTGTTGCAGGAGTTTGGTGTGTTAGGGCGACTATCGGTATTTAAGGACGCAGAGAGGAGAATTACAAACCTCATGCATCTGTCCGAGTTGTTAGGCCAGGCTCAAAGAGAACAGCGGGTGCAGGGAAAAGCTCTGTTGAAATGGTTTCACCAAAAGCAGCAGGAAGGCAGCGCCGACTCTGACGATGAACAGTTGCGGCTGGAAAGTGATGAAGACCTCATCCAGATTTCAACCATACACTCTTCCAAAGGACTTCAGTACCCAATCGTACTGTGTCCTTTTTTGTGGGATTCCGGGGCCGATGTAAAATCGACTGATATATTGAAGTTTCACAGCGATGGGATGAATTACATTGATATCAGTCAGGGGATTTCTCATTCGGAGCGGGAGAAGTATGAATTACTTACGATTGAGCAGCAAATGGCGGAGGAGGTCAGGCTTTCATACGTGGCCTTAACACGATCGATAGCTTCGAGCTTTGTGTTTATTCCCAATTATAAGAAGATTGATCAATCCCCATTATCATCAATACTGCACGGCAAGAATGAATCAGATTCAGGTAGTTTTGATTCTTTATTGTCCATTCTTAACAAGTGCGGTCATATTGAAGTACGTGATCCGGCAGATGGTAAGCCCGCCAAAGGAGATCAGGAATCGGAGGCTGCTTCAACTCTTAAGTCGGCCCAATTCCGAAGAAAGGATATGTATCAATACCCGAGAATGTTGAGTTATTCATCCCTGACGGAGGGAAAGAGCCATACAGACTCAGCTCATGATTACGATGAGTTATTCTACCAATTCGAAAACAAAGCCCCGCTTACCCACGATAAATTTGGGTTCCCGAGAGGGGCGAATGCGGGTACTTTTCTGCACAAAATTTTCGAGGATATATCGTTCAATTCTCCCAAGAACCTTGAACAGGTAATCATTGATAATTTGAATTACTATGGGTTTGAGGAGATATGGAAAACCCCCGTTCAGAAATGGGTAGAGGATGCCCTGGCCATGGAACTGGGCAACCCGCCGGTCTGTCTTTCAACCCTCAAGGATACCAATGTGCTAAAAGAGATGGAGTTCTATTTTCCTGTCCAAAACCTGCAGGTAGGTGAAATTTGGGAGATGATCAGGGGAGAGAAACCCGGGTCGGCAGATCTCGATCATGCTTCGGGATTCATAAAAGGGTTTATCGATCTGATTTTCAGGTATGGAGATAGCTATTATATCCTTGATTATAAGTCCAACCATCTTGGAGACACTCCGGCTGACTATTCGTCTGAAAATCTTTCTCAGGCAATCAAAGATTCAGGCTACGATTTACAGTATCATATTTATTCCCTGGCACTTCATCGGTTTCTTAGAAAAAGAGTCGCTGACTATGATTATGAACAACATTTTGGTGGAGTTCTCTATCTTTTTTTGCGAGGTTTGGATAAGGACAAGCCCGGTAGCGGAGTGTTTTTCGACAAACCGGATTTTGAGTTGATCAGCCAATTGAATCACTATTTTGAGCAGGGAGGGAATCAATGATGGACGTCCTGCCTTACCTGGAAAAGCTGTTGACTGAAGACTTGATCTCTTTACTTGAACTGGAATTTGTGCGTTTTTTGAAGCAAATAGAGCCGGACGTAAAACAGGAAGTATTATTAGCAGCTGCCGCCTGTATTTTTGCCCAACAAAAAGGCCATGTTTGCCTTGATTTCGAAGACTGGAAGGATGAGTATTTATTCGAGGACGTTAAATCTGAGATTAAGTTAACCGATTCCTTGAAAAAAGATTGGAATAAGGCTCTGAAAGAAAGCAGCCTAGTGAGTTCGGGAAATGAACTACAACCGCTGGTTCTGGAAGGCTCTCGACTTTATCTGCATCGCTATTGGAAATATGAGGAGGAGTTGTGTGCCTGGCTGAAGCAGAAAGCTGCCCCCCGGTTGGAGTTGAAGGAGAAGCATAAGAAGGCAATCCAATCTGTTCTGCCTCCGGCTAACGACTTATTTGAAGTAAACTGGCAGCATGTAGCCGTGCAGCTCAGTTTTTTGAAAGACCTGCTCGTAATTTCCGGAGGACCCGGAACAGGAAAAACCTTCACGGTTTTGAACATTATTGCAGCCCAGGCTCAGGCGCATGCACAACAAGATTTTCGAATAGCGCTGGCAGCACCAACTGGAAAGGCAGCCCGGCGGCTTTCTGAATCGATAGAAAGTGGAAAGAAGAATTTGAACCCCGAAGTTTTATCAGGAATTGAAATTCCGGAGTCGGCCCTGACCGTCCACAAACTTCTCGGGTCTGATTTCAGAGGAAGTACATTCAAATTCAATGAAGAGAATCACCTTCCATATGATCTTGTAGTGGTAGATGAGGCTTCCATGCTTGATATCAACATGTGGGTAAGGCTGATCAGAGCTATTGGGCCAAATACCAAACTGATTGTACTGGGAGATAAGGATCAGCTGGCCTCGGTGGAAGCCGGTTCCATTCTTGGTGATATATGCGGAGGTGAGAATACTTTTTCTGAAGGTGTGGCAAGTTCTTTAAGAGAACTACAGGGGATTGATATTCCCGTTGGGGACTCAACCTTACCAATCAACGACTGTATCTTATTTCTGACAAAAAGCTATCGTTTTGGAGAAAACAGCGGTATCCAAAAATTTGCTGAAGCTGTGAATGCATCTGATGCTGATAAGGCAATTGATATACTTAAAGATCACAAATTGGAAGGTTTGTCCTGGGTTGAACCGGACAGTAAAGCAATAGAAGCAGTTTTTAAAACCTATGTGCAGGATCACTATAAGGATTACAGCCAGCTTCCGGAAGAGCAGAGACTGGTCGCTTCACATAAGAAAAAGATTCTCTGTGCCCTCAGGAGAGGGCCATTCGGTGTTGAGTACATGAATGAACGAGCAGAGCGGAGAATACGAAGAAATGAAAGCAGGATAGATAACCGCGAATGGTATGATGGCCGGATTGTAATGGCTACCCGTAATGACTCATTATTAAAAGTAAGGAATGGCGAAATTGGTATATATCAGAAAAAAGGGGAGGTCATTGAGTTTGAAGGAGATCGTCCGGTCAGGGTCTCAGCCGCCCGTTTAAAAGACTATGAACCCGCATTTGCGCTTACTATCCACAAAAGCCAGGGCTCTGAATTTGATGAAGTAGCCATCATATTGCCAAATCAAGTAAATACAGTGCTTTCGAAAGAGATTCTTTATACAGCTGTAACAAGAGCAAGGCTGAGCACTCTTATCATTGTTAAGGAAGAAATTTTAAGGAGAATAATTGAACGAACTGTTTCAAGAAAAAGCGGTGTAAAACAGAAGTTGTGGGAGTAGCTGAAGACGAACTTCATTAAATCTCGGAACAAATCCATTCAAAAAAAGCTACAATGCAATTAAGCATAGTAGCCTTCTATATTTTGTACCCCAAAAAGCCAACGTATCAGGGGGGAGCGGTTGATAGCCGTTTCCCCTTATTTCTTTCCCCAATATGCGAATAGATTTATTTAAATGCCCTTAGAGATTCCTAATTCGTATTAGAGAATTTTTAACATTTCCATAAGCAGTTTTAGTAGAGATATCGTGAAATGCCGCTTGGAACAAAGCTTTTTAATACTTGTTTAAGGTTGTGAACATTAATCCAAGAAAAATCGAAATGTTTACAACAAATCATATAAAACTATCAATTGTAATTTTAATAACGGCGTTGGTAGCTATGGGTTGTTCAACAAACTCATCCAATAATGGAAGTGCTACCATAGAAGGTTCGGTACAACCCGAATCTTCCAAGCAAAAAGTTACAGCTTCTTCTGTAGAAGGAGCCGTTGTAACTGCTGCCAGAGTTACTTCTGAAGGTTCTTTCGAAACCATGGAAGGTACCGAAACAGAAACGAATGCGTCAGGCAATTTTATGCTTGAAGTAGACGTGGAAGCAGCTGAAAACATTGTTATTGTTGCGAAGAAAGAGGGTAATGAATGGAGGGGATTTCTTTCCAGTGAAGTTGAAAATGGAAGTTCAGTTACGCTGAAACCCATCAACACAGAATCTACGGCAGAGTCTTCGGTATTTGCCGAAGTAGTTGCTTCCGGTAATGCTGATATCGTTCAGAAGTCTGATATCGAAGCTGTGGTGACCAATAACGTGGCATCAGAGGTAGAATCCGGACTTACTTCTTCTGCTCAAATTGCAGCCGCTCTTAAAAATTCTGCGGAAGCAAGAGTAGAGTTCTATAGCGAAATGATGCAGGACAATTCCGAAGAAGCCCTTGAAGAAACCTACGAACTGTTAGCGGAAGCTCAGTTTCAGTTAGAATCTGAACTTGCTGCTTCTTCAAGTGCTGAAGCACGATCCGAAGCGTACGACGTATTTATAGAATCAACCGTTAACGCATACGTAAATGCCGGACTGGATGCATCTGCAACAGCCAAAGCTCTTGAAATGTGGAGCCGTGTTACTGTTAATAGTATGACAGCCGTTTCTTCTGAAATCAAGAATGATGTAAGAGCTCAAGCTTCCTTAATAGCTGCAACTGCTGTTGACTTAGCCGTGCAGGCAGAAGCTGAAGCAACGGAAATGTCTGAAAGTTCCAAGCAGGCAATTATAGATGCAGGCGTAGAACTGCGATCCGACATTGAAGCAAGTGCCGGCGTAGCCAGCGAAGTAGAAGCTGCATTTGAAGCATACCATGACGAAGTAAGAAACACCATGGAAAGTGATACGGCATTTGAAGCAACTGTTATTCTGAATATCGACAACGAGATTAATTCAGATAATGGTGCCAAATCAAATTTCAGTAGCTCTATTTCAGGAATTCTGAAAGCAAGTGCTGTATTTGATGTGTACGAATCATTCTTTACAAGCATTCAGGGAACAGTAGAAAGTAACCTGTCAGGCAGCAGTGAATCAGAAATTGAAGCTGTTAGCCAAATTATGATTCTCATCAACCTTGCGTCTTAAACGCAACAACGATTAGAAATAAAAAACCCCGGCACATTAAGTTGTGTCGGGGTTTTCTTTTTGGAATAGATATTCTGTTAATTAGAACTTGCTGCTTCTTTTACTTCCAGCAGTTCTACTTTAAATACCAGCGTTTCGTTGGGACCAATGGGGCTGCCCTGTGGAGCTCTGCTGCCATAAGCAAGCTCGGCCGGAATATAGAACTCGTAAGTGGCGCCTTCTTTCATAAGCTGTACACCTTCTGTCCAGCCCGGAATTACACGGTTAAGAGGAAATTCAGCAGGCTGACCTCTGTCGTACGAACTGTCAAATACTTCTCCGTCCAGTAATTTTCCTTCATAGTGCACGCGAACGGTGTTTTCCGCGGAAGGAGACGCTCCATCACCTTCTTCAATCACTTTATATTGAAGGCCGGATTCGGTTTCCTGAATGCCTTCTTTGTTGATGTTCTCTTCAAGAAACGCCTGACCGGCTTCCAGGTTTTCCTGGCCTCTCATTTCGGTTAATTCCTGCAGGTAGCTACTGGTAACCGAACGAATTTGTTCCTGCGTAAGCAGTCCGTCTTCTGATGATAGTCCGGCATTAATTCCGGCGTTGTAGTTATTCATTTCCAGTTCATCGATGCCTTCACGGCTCAAAAACATTCCATTTTGGTAACCAAGTGCATAACTGACACTGTCAAGTTTGGTGCTGAGGTCAGCTTCGGAAGAGCTTGATCCCATTTTTTGTTGATTGCATGCTGAAACTAATAGCATTGCGCTCAATAGAGAACTGAAGAATAGTTTATTAAATCTCATAGTTAAGTTTTGATGATTAGAATTATAAAGTTCAATTTCGTTAATCATTATAAAATAGGGCAAATCATAGCAAAGTGGAATAAATAATCCGTCATCTGTGTATATTGTGGCATCATAAGAAATTTCAATACAGACGAGACCATTGACATTTAACGATTTTGACTTCAAAGACGAGCTTAAAGCCGGCTTGAGAGACATTGGCTACACAGACCCGACTCCCATACAAGAACAGACCATACCCATCATCCTTCAGAAAAAGGATATTATTGGAGCCGCACAAACGGGTACAGGTAAAACAGGAGCATTTGTTATTCCTGTACTACAACAGATTTTAGAAAATCCATCCGAACATACTCAGGCGCTGATCTTATCCCCAACCCGGGAACTGGCGCAGCAAATAGACGAACAAATTTTTGCACTGGGGTACCACACCGGTATTTCCTCTGCAAATATAATTGGGGGTGAAGACTTTTCTCAGCAAGCTAAAGCCATTCGCTCTGGTGTTGATATTATTGTTGCCACACCGGGAAGGCTGATTGATCAGACCAAGGTGCTGGACATTGACTTCAGTCACATTAAGTTTTTGGTGTTGGATGAAGCCGATCGTATGCTCGATATGGGCTTTTTACCGGATGTCACAAAAATCATCAAAAAGCTTCCTAAAGAACGACAAACAATGTTGTTCTCCGCCACGATGCCAAATGAGATCAAGGATTTGGCCAATCAGTTTATGAATGATCCTGAGAAAGTGGAAATCGCTATTGAAAAGCCATCAGGCAGTATTGAACAGCAGGCTTATTTTGTGGATCAAAAACAGAAGCTAAGTTTGGTTCAGAGTGTGCTTGATGATCTGAAGTGGGATTCTTGCATTATCTTCTGTGCTACCAAAAGAGGAACGGACGAGCTGGAACGCCTGCTGGTTAAGAAGGGGATCAAGGCCGGCAGTATTCACGGCGATCGCGATCAGGATGAAAGAAATAAAGCCCTGCATGAATTTAAAAGCGGACAGGTTCCCGTTATCGTAGCTACGGATGTATTGGCCCGTGGTATTGATATTGCGGATGTTTCTCTTATTATTAATTACGATGTACCTCGCGCCGTGGATGATTATGTGCACCGTATTGGCCGAACCGGTCGTTATGATAAGACCGGAGTTGCCGTCACATTTGTAAACAAAAAGGACAAACGTGCTTTTAAAGCCATTCAGGATAAAGTAGGGGATCAGTTGGAGATTTTAGATCTTCCATCTTCAGGTAAACCTGCTTCCCAAGATAAAAAATCATCAAAAAGTACATCAGAGAAAAAGAGACGGCCATCCGAATCGAAGAAGAAGTCTGAATCAGAGAGTAAAAAAGAAAAATCGGATAAACCGAAACCGGAAAAGAAAAAGACCAAGACCAAGAAGTTGACTCAAAAAGAGATAGCTGAAGCCAACAAAAAAGTTCAAAACCTGGATTCTGTTGACGTTGTCTTGAAAGGAAGTACTGCCAAAGATTCGAAACCGAAAGCAAAGAAACAATCGTCGGACAAACCCAAACGATCCGATAATAACAAGAGCTCTCAGGAACCGGTTATTCCTGCCGAACGCATTACCAAGGCTACCAAAAGGAATCAGAATTCACTTAAACCTGCAAAAGGTTTGTGGGGATTGATCAAGGCGTTCTTTTCATAAAAGGATAGCCATACTTTTACATTCTCTTAATTCAAAGCCCAAGCAGAACCGTTACTTTCAGAAAAAAAATTAGCTATGAAGAAGTTTTTATTTCTATCCGTACTGTTAATCATTTCAACTTCCTGCCAGAACCCAGATAATTCTGAGAATACCGAAATTATGCCGGTTGCGACCTCAGATTCAGAAATACCGGAACTCTTACCGCTGGTAGAAGGGAAGACGGTTAAGAACATCATCTTCTTAATCGGAGACGGTACCGGATTGGCACAAATCACATCCGGTCAATATGCTTTGGTCGGTCCGGACGGGTTGTTGCATATGCAAACGATGCCGGTAACGGGATTTGTAAAAACACACTCTTCGGATAATTTAATTACGGATTCCGCTTCAGGGGCAACGGCCTATTCTTGCGGACTGAAAACTTATAACGGAGCTATAGCCGTAAACCCGGATAAAGAAGCTTGTAAGACAATTTTAGAATTAGCGGAAGAAATGGGCTTGAGCACCGGTTTAATAGCCACTTCCTCTATAACCCATGCTACGCCGGCCAGTTTTGCCTCTCATGTAGAAAGCCGAAGTATGGAAGAAGAAATAGCGGTTCAGTTGCTGAATTCCGGAGCTGAAGTAATGCTGGGCGGAGGGTTCGAGTTCTTTTCCTCACAATATCGCAGTGACTCTTTGGATCTGATCACACAAGCCGAGGAAGCTGGGTATCAGTTACTTCGCAATAAGGAGGAGCTTGATAACAGTGAAGCTGAAATGCTTTTGGGTTTATTTGCAAATGATGGCCTGGAAAGAGCGGAAACAGAGCCTTCAACCTCTGCTATGACTACAAAGGCGCTGGATATTCTGAGCCGCAATGAAGATGGATTTTTTCTGATGATTGAAGGGAGTCAGATTGATTGGGGCGGCCATGGAAACAACACCGATTATGTACTCAATGAAGTGGAAGATTTTGATGCGGCCGTAAAAACAGCTCTGGATTTTGCACGCCAAGACGGTGAAACGCTGGTTGTATTAACAGCCGACCACGAAACCGGCGGAATGACATTACAGCGGCAGCGTGCTGAAGGAGATTCTTTAGAGATTTACTGGACCACCGGTTATCACACCGGAATACCTGTTCCACTGATGGCATATGGCCCGCAGGCTACCGAGTTTATGGGATGGAGAGACAATACTTACGTGGGTAAAAGAATGGCCGAATTACTGAATCTCGGTTCTCTCCCTCAAATGAAGTAAAGAAAAAACTACGAAAGCTGGTGATCAGCTATTTCTGATGAGTCAGTTCGTTTAAATGACATGGAGAAGGAGGTTCCGTTTCCTTCTTTATTGTTTTCGTATTCGTAGCTGGCTTCAATTTGCTGGCTGAGTACATCGATTAAGTGTACGCCCAAAGTGCCCTGTTCTAAATTCTTATCGGTAGGGAAGCCAATGCCATTGTCCGTTATTTCAATCCGGATAAGTTTATCCCTTTCCGATAGAGTAAAACTAATATTACCTTCCTCTTTGTCAGGGAATGCGTGTTTGTAAGTATTCGTCAATACCTCATTTACAATGAGAGAGGCGGGAATAGCCTGATTGATGTTGAGGTGGATGAGTTCGCAATCGATATCCACCTCTACATTTGTTGTTGTTTGCAGGGTCTCTGAAATGTTCTCCACCAGTCTGGTCAGTGTATCCGAAAACTCCAGCTTTGAAAAACTTTGTGACTGGTACAACAATTCGTGAACCGTTGCCATGGTTTTTATCCGAACTACACTGTCGTACAATTTCTCTTTCAGGCTGTCATTATCAGCTTCATAAGCCTGTAGTTGCATCATACCGGAAACAACAGCCAGATTATTCTTCACCCTGTGATGAATTTCGGAGAGCAACGTATTCTTCTCCGCCAACGATTCTTGCAGCTTTCTTTCAGCCGCCTTTTCTGTTGTCACATCTTTTTGGGTAGCCCAAACCCGGGTCAGTGCTCCATTTTCAACGATGCCGGAAATATTGTTAAAGAAGTATTTTGTATTTCCGTCCTTATCTAACTCAATACTCAGTGCATCCTTAATGTTGTAATTTGAGTCTATAATATTTTTGAAATACTCAATACTGTGCTCACTTTTTTCACTGCCAAAGAAGAATTCCAGTCTCTTCCCAACAATTTCACTGCTGTCATTATAGCCGTACATTTCTGCCATGGCCTCGTTACAGGCAGCCAGGTATCCATGTTTAAAAAACATAGATACTTGTTCAAGAGGAGGGAGTGAAGTATCGATGGGTTTTTCAAACTCGAACAAATAAATGCCCTCTGTACTGTTCTGTACAAAGCCGCGATATTGTTCCTCACTTTTCCGTAACGACTGTTCCGTGAGCTTTTGTTCGGTAATGTCTATGGATGTACCTACAAGACTTGCTATACTACCATCGTCATCATTCAGCGGAGTCAGAGTGGTCAAATAATAACGTTCTCCCTTATCCGGCAAGTTTATCTTCTCTTCGTATGAGATTCTTTTACCTTCATTCACGCACCTTTGGTACACGTTCTTAAGGTGATTAGCGACCTCGGCTGGAAATATTTCGTGGGTGTATTTACCCACAATTTCATCTCTCTCTTTATTGATGAAGGCCAGTTGAGCTTTGTTTACATCCTTGATGCTGAATAATCCGTTGGCATGTACATTGATAACAAAAACACTATTGGGGATGTTATCCAGTATTTGATGACTGTATGAGGTTGAAACCATGAAGTACTAACTCTTAAAAAGCTTGGAATAGTAATTGGAATAGTAATATGTTATTTAACAAAGAGCGATGTTGCTTATACCTGTTTTAATACTTATCGAAGGTACACGAGTTTACTTTAGGAAAAAATTACATTTATTTAAGATGCCTGTTTCCTATGCCTTTATTGCTTTGTTTTCGGAATGATAATTCAAAAAGAGTTCCGGAAGTTCCATTCTCGTACTTGTAAGTGGCATTGATTTGCTCGCTTAAGACCCGTATCAGATGAAAGCCCAAAGAGGTGTTTACATCTAAGTCAAAACCCTCGGGAAATCCTACACCGTCATCTTTTATCTGAATATTTATATGCTCGTTCTTTTTGTCCAGCTTAAACGCCACATTCCCTTTTTCACGTCCTTTAAAAGCGTGTTTGTAAATATTAGTGATCACTTCATTTACTATCAATGAAGCGGGGATAGCCTGATTTATATTCAATTTAATAGGTTCACAGTCTATGGTTGTTTCGATATAGGTATTGGAGCGCAGGGTGTCGGATATATTCTCCACAAGTTTTTGGAGGGTATCAGAGAATTCAAGCTTGGAAAAGCTTTGAGACTGGTACAGCAGTTCATGTACCGTGGCCATGGTTTTAATGCGAACCACGCTGTCAAACAGCTTAGCTTGTAAATCAGCGTTTTCGGTATCATAGGCCTGCAGTTGAATCATCCCGGAAACAACGGCTAAATTATTTTTTACACGATGATGGATTTCTGAAAGCAATGTTTCTTTTTCAGAGAGGGAGGCCTGAATTTCTTCTTTTGAAAAAACTTCTTCGGTAATGTCCTGAATAGCCCCAATCATCCGGGTGGCCCATCCGTCTTCATTTCTTTTGATGTACCCGTTTTCTCTTACATGCGCATAGTCTCCATTCGCTTTCTTCAGCCGATATTCATAAGCCCAATGATTCATGGATACATCCTTAAGGGTAAACTTTAAGGCCTCCCGAACTTCCTCTACATCGTCGGGGTGAATCAGGTCGATCCATCGGTTAACAGAGGCGTCAATATCCGAAGGTTTGTACCCAAACAGGGAGTACAAGCCATCTCCCCAGTGAATGGTATCTTTCTCTGCATCCCAGTCATAAATGGCATCGCGGGTAGCTTTGGAAACATAATGGTATCGCTCCAGGCTATTCTGGAGTTTTTCCTCATACTTCTTACGCTCAGTTATATCTGTAAGAGATCCAACAATGGATACCGTTTCCCCATTAACTACCAAAGGAGCTTCGTTTACTTCAACCCAAATAATCTCATCTTTGCCTGTCCTTAACTGAAGTTCGTAAGGCGGTTGTGTTTCACCCGTGTCAATAGCTTTTTGTGTTATTGCCACTCCTTTTTGATTGATAGGATGATCGGTGATGAATTCCGTCCATCGCTTTTTGGCTTCTTCCGGTTCATACCCCAGAAAATAGTCCGATTGAGGGCTCACGTAGTTTAGAACCCCATCAACACCATGGGTATAGAACATATTAGTGCTGTGCTCAACAACGTTTCTGTATTTCTCTTCTGCTTTCTTAAGTTTATCCTCTGCTATTTTGCGATCGGTAATGTCTTGGGTACTCCCAAAAACCCGGATACATTCGCCATTGGCTTGTTCAGGAGTTCCTACAGCACGGATCCACTTTTTGTTGCCCTTGGCTGTAATTATGGTCAGCTCAACATCGAATGATTCATTGCGTTCGATAGCATTATCTACAGCTTTTTGAATTTCATTTCTACTTTCACCTTCCTCATAAAATTCAATCGCTGTTTCCAGATCAGGTTCATAGTCTGCTGGCACATCGTGAAGTTCTTTAATAAACGGTGACCAGAACAATTTTTCCTGCTGTAAATCAAGTTCCCAATTTCCAATTTTGGCAATCTGATAAGTTTCTTCCATCAGATTGATGAGCCTTTTTTGCTCATTTATATCAATCATTAACCCACGCAGTAAATCCGGCTCGTCATTCTTCGTGATTACGGTAACCACATCCCTAACCCAGATATACTCGCCCGAGGCTTTTTTGAATCGATATTCAAAGTCGTGATTGAATCCTTTTTTGGTCTGGCTCTGGCAGTATGCTACGGATTTCTCTCGGTCTTCGGGGTGAATATTCTTTTCCCAAAAATTGGAGTTGTTGATCCATTCCTCAGCAGTATACCCAAATATATGTTCCGACTGCGGACTGATATAGGTAAACTCAAAGGTGTCGGCTTTAGCTTCCCAAATAACACCTTCAACACTTCTTACCAACGATTCATACTTCTCCTTGGATCGTTCGAGTAGTTTTTCAGTCAGTACCTGCTCATGGACATCTCTGATATTATCGACAATACCGGCAACTGAGGGTTCATGTCTCAGGTCGGTAATCGATGTTTCGTACCACCTCCAGCTTCCGTCTCTTTGCCGCATCCGAACAGGAGGGACTTTCACACTTTTTCCGGGGTTTTCCATTGCTTTCAGAATGGCTTTTTTCACCAAATGAAAGTCTTCAGGATGGGTAACATCGGTTACATTTATATCTTGTGCTTCTTCCGGCTTGTAGCCAAAAACAGGCTCAACGGAAGGGGTTACATATTTAGGATCTCCATCACTGTCAAGAATTACTACTACGTCACCGCCTTGTTCAACAAGGGATCGAAATCGAGCTTCCTTTTCTTCTAAACTCTGCTTGGCCTTTTTCTCAGAAGTAATTTCTCGTAGTGTTATAAATGCCCCAAAAATATCATCATTGGAACGTTTTGCCGGTTTATAAATCACATTGAAATACCTGTAACCACCGGCCTTAATTGGTACCGGGAGTTCTAATTCAATGGTTTCTCCACTAAGGACTCGGTCATATATTACTTCAATCTCTTTTCTTCTTTCAGGTAGCGCATACTCAAGTATTGAAACCCCTTTTTGAACCTCTATACCGAAAATTTCCTTATAATTTTGGGCAAATTGATCATTACATAGCAGTATTTCTAAATTCTCATTGGTTAAAATGAAGCTTCCTTCGGTGTGGTTGAGGATGATGTCTTTCTGTTCCTCAATCAACACATTGTCGGTAATGTCTGAGGCTGTACAAAGCAAATAGGCTAAACGATCTTCGTTATCATAATATGGAGCTACAGTAAATTCCCAGTATGTAAGCTGAGGCTTACCCTTATCAGTGGTAATATCGTACCGGATTTTTGGGATCTTCTGTATTTGTTCGGTTTCAAGGGCTTTTCGAAATGATGACAAGACCATTTGGAAACCGGAAAACTTATGATTCTCACAACTATTTTGATAAGCATCAGTAAAAGATTTTCCAACGATATCTTTCTCTTGCCGGCTCGAAACTTTTTTCAAGGCATCGTTTACAGCCACAATGGTAAAAGCCGGATCATCAATGTTTATAAGGGCCGTGGGAACAGGCAGTGCCCTAAAGATCTCAACGTTTTTTTCTTTTTCTATCATACTTAATGATAACTACTTATCAAACCAAAATCCCGAGCTTGCTTATTCAAGCCCAAGGTTATTCTTTGCCAACTAACCCTATTAAACTAAAAAAGCCGCCCTGTTGCAAGGCGGCTTTGTGACATAATACATATTTATGATGGATCAGAAATAAAAAGTGGCTGACACTCTGGCTCCGGTTGAAAGGTTTGTAGCGCTATCCCCAAACCGGCTGTTCAGGTTAGCATCAGCGCTTACGCTGAACTGATTTGAAAAGAAGTACTCGGCACCATAACCTACACCAAGATTAAAGTCGGTTACGGAGTTATTTGTATTACTGAAAGAAGTATTTGTAAATCCTAAAGTGCCAGTAAAGTACGTACTCAATGCGTTGCTGGTACTTGCATAGTATCGTGGTCGGATACCAACCGAAACATTAGTTGACTGATCCTGCGTTGTGCTGAAGCCGAGGTAAGGGGCAAGAGAAAGAGATTCATTCAGCATATAAGGCATCTCTATGGAGTTCTGTCCGGTTAAGTTAGCGCGTATTCCAAACGACCCTGTTTCGGGAATGGATTGTGCCTGAGCCGAAAAAGATAAGCCTAGTATAATTCCAAGTAGGATGGTACAAACTTTTGAGAAATTCATTAGTGTCTCCAATAGTTGGTTAGTTCGTATTTATTATTCATTGTGTAAGAGTAAAAGATGTGCAAAATGTTACTCTTATAGTAATCATTCAATATTGTATAACTCTTTAATCTGATCATAGTTCCGATAATCAATAGCTTTGGTTCGGATGATTTCTGAAGGTGGGATTGCGATTACCCGAAGTACATCGCCATCAAAAAGAGCTTCATTTGCCTGATTATTATCAGCTACTTCGCCTTCCAATACCAAGCTGATATTATCAACATCGAATGAATAACGGAGATTTACGAGGTCATTCTCAAAAGGAATGGAATAAGGGAGGGCATGCCATGCTGTGGTACCTTCAAACCGGATATAACCTAATACAAGGCCATAATCAACCATTTCCGCATCAAGATTATCCCATCCATAATTAGCAACAGACACATATTCGTCCTGGGAAACGAAATCGTTGGCACGAATTGTGATAGTGCTTGAATAAACGAGGTCTACTTCGCCTTCCACATCATTATCGTAAATAGTGCAAGATGAGAGTGAAATTAGCATTAGCGCAAGGAAAAGTAATTTAATTGTTTTCATAACCTGCTCCGTATTTTTGGGGTTTAACGTTCCTTCAGGAACACGGAGTAAGGATAGAAAGCAGAGAGCTGGGATTATATCACATCTTTAGATTAGGCAGTTCATGCGATAAAGGATGGGCAATAAAAAAAAGCCGGCATAACCGGCTTTAAGGAAATCAGATATGCTGAATAATCTTAGAACCAGTGTGTATATGCGTACATACCGGCTGCAATCAGCATGAAATTGAGGATACTTAGCGGAAGTAGTCGGGCCCAGCCAAGCTTCATAACCTGATTGTACTTGAATCGCGGGATGGTCCAGCGTACCCAAATGAATACGAAGCACCAGAATACTACTTTAGCCATGAATACGGATACATCCAGAACGCCTTTCGCTAATGCGCTCATTTCGGGCAGCCAATATCCTGCAAATGGCAGGTGGTAACTTCCAAAGAAAAAGGTAGTAATAAGAACACTACCGATGAATACGTGCATGTATTCGGCAAGGAAAAACATTCCGAAACGCATACCACTGTATTCGGTATGGAAACCACCCACAAGTTCCTGCTCAGCCTCAACCAAATCAAATGGAGTTCGGTTAGCCTCTGCAAATGCAGCAATTATAAAGATGATGGCTCCAATCGGGTTTATAAACACATTCCACAGATACTCCTGTGAAGCAGCAATTTCAACCATACTCAGGGACCCGGCCACTAAAACTACCGAAGCCAAGGCCATACCCATGGGGAGTTCATAACTGATCATCTGAGCTGCGGCTCTGAGTCCACCAAGAAGAGAGTACTTACTGTTAGAAGACCAACCGGCCAAAGTAACACCATATACACCCAGAGAGGCAATAGCTAAAATAAAGAGAACACCAGCATTGATATCAGTTACATAAAGGTTTTCCCCAAAAGGAATCACTGATACCGTCATAAAAGCAGTAAAAACCGGAATAACCGGGGCAATATGGTGAATAACTTTATAGCCTTGAGAAGGTGTAACGTCTTCTTTTAGCAGAAGCTTTACAACATCGGCAACGGGCTGTAGCAAACCGGCAGGTCCTACACGGTTTGGTCCCACACGATTCTGAATTAACCCGGCAATACGACGCTCAGCATACACCAAAAGGGCTGCTGAATTAAGCCAGGTAAAAATACCTAAGCTAAGAACGGCAACCCAGGTAGGGATAAAAAGTCCTAAAATATCAATTCCACCTGTACTCATTTATGCAGTTGCCTCTTTTTTGTTTGAAGGGTTAAGGTTCACGCCCATTTCATTGTCCATTCGCTCGTAGCTAATGTTTTCGAAGGATGGGTTTGAAGATGCAATTTCATCCATAATTTCACGAGATGCACCAAATTCAACATCTAATCCCAATCGATCGGCCAATCGGTTCATGATTTCCCAGGCAGGAGCACAATCAACCTTATTGTCTTCGGTAACCCAGTTATCAAAATTGGTTCCGTAGCGATCCAGTCGGCCTTGTGACATTTCCAGATCCAGGCTTCGGTGTGTGTACTTGGTTTCTTTGGCAGGGAAGGAGCGCTGAATTCGCCCATCCACATTTACGTAGCTGGCTGCATGCTCAGCAATACAAGTAACCGGAATCACAAGATCAGCTGATTTACTGGTATCGCATTCATTGGTTGAAAGCAGTATGCTGAATTTACCTTTCAGATCTTCAGCAGAAAGCACGTCGCGATCTATAAGTTCATCCGAAAGCATAATAACGATCTTAGCGTCATTTACGTCAGCTTTCAGGTCATTGCTTTCTTCATAACCAATCAGCTTCACACCACTTGTGTTGGGAGCCTGATCGTCGGTGAGCAAGAAATCATCACCTGCACCTTCAATAATGTGAGGAGCAAACTTAAAATTATTAACGCCCCAAAGATTAAACACTTTCATCAGCGCGTAATTCTCTTCTACAGATGCATGAGCACTTCCGATCACTAAAACATCTTCCGGCTTTCCGGCTTCCAGCGTTTCAGCAAAGGTTTCTATGGCGTTGTTCCAGGAAGTTTTTGACTGGTTATCTCCATCCAGCTTAAGGGCAGGGCGGGAGATACGGTTCTCGTTAAATCTTCGGTAAACTTCCCGGCCTTCATCAGCCATCCAGTGGTCGTTAACTTCTCCATTAAATCTTGGAGTGATTCGGAGCACGAGGTTATCACGCGTCCAGATATCTATGTTGGTTCCCTTACCATTGGTTACATCAATACTTGGGGTTTGGTTCATTTCCCAAACACGTGCCTTAAACCGGAAATCGGTAGAGGTTAGTGCTCCAACCGGACAAATATCAATGGTATTCATTGAATAGGGATCGTCAAACTCACGTCCGGGCGCCGTAATCGGGTAATTCTTATCGCCGCGGGAAGTAATGGTAAGCTGATGTGTTTCACTGATTTCTTCCGTAAACCGAACACATCGCGTACAGTTAATGCATCGTTCAGCATCGAGGGTAACTCTTGGGCCAAGCTCAACACGCTTAGGCTTATGTACTTTCTTAACTTCAAAACGGCTGCCTTCCGGACCGTATTTGTAGGTTTGAATTTGCAGCGGACATTCACCGGCTTGATCACAAATAGGACAGTCAAGAGGGTGATTCACCAGGATCAGCTCCATAGTATCTTTCTGAGCCCGGGCTACTTCCTCGCTTGTTTCCTGCGTTTCAACAACCATACCATCTTGCATTTGCATGGTACAGGAAGTCTGCATCTTTGGAAACCATCTGATTTCTCGGTCCCCGTTCTCATCCAGTTCATACTCGCCAGTTTCCTGATTTTTCACAGGGGTACCCACTTTCACGTAACACTGCCGGCAGTTAGCCGGAGCGCTCATAGAAGGGTGGTAGCAAAAGAAGGGAACTTCTTTGCCGTTATCTAAAATGAACTGAAGCAGACCTTTATCAGTACCTTCTTCAAATTCGTATCGTTGTCCGTCTATAAATATTTCTGGCATCTCACAATTTTTGATTTATGATCGATGATTCAATCAAAAGATCATCACTTTTAGGCTACTGCGTGAACTGATTTCTTACAGCGAGCTTCGAATTCATCTCTAAAGCGGTTAATAGTGTGGCGAATGGGCCATGCAGCTGCATCAGCCAGGGCACAAATAGTTCGTCCTTCCATCTGAGTAGTTAAATCCAGTAATAGATCTAAATCTCTGATTTCACCATCGCCGTTCTTAATTTTCAACAAAATCTTTTCAGCCCAACCGGTTCCTTCCCGGCACGGAGTACATTGTCCGCATGACTCATGGTGATAGAAATGGGAAATTCTCCAAAGAGCATCAACCATGTCTGTGTCTTCATCCATTACAATCATGCCGGCTGTTCCCATCATAGATCCGGCTTCACGGAGGGAATCGGAATCCATGGAGGTATTTTCCAGTTGGTCTGCTCTTAAAACCGGAGTTGAAGAACCGCCCGGAATCAGAGCTTTTAGTTTCTTTCCGCCTCGAATTCCCTGAGCTACATCATTAATTAAATCCATTACAGGAACACCTGTCGGCAATTCATACACTCCGGGGCGATTTACATGACCTGAAATTCCGTATAAAACCGGGCCAGGATGATTTTCAGCACCAATGCCTTTAAACCAGTCTGCACCGTTCTTAATTACCAGCGGTACATTCGCCAGGGTTTCAATGTTGTTAATAGTAGTTGGTCGCCCCCAAAGTCCTTTTTGAGCAGGGAAGGGAGGCTTAACACGAGGATATCCGCGCTTTCCTTCCAGCGATTCGAGCATAGAAGTTTCTTCGCCGCAAATATAAGCTCCGGCACCGTAGGTTATTTCAAATTCAACACTATAATCGGTTCCAAATAAGTTCTTTCCGATATATCCTTTGTCCCGAGCATCCTGAAGAGCTTTCTCCATCATGTTAACCCAGGAAATATATTCGCCACGCACGTAAACATATATGGTGGTGATTTGCATAGCATAAGCGGCAATCAGCGCCCCCTCAATAAAGAGGTGTGGATTATATTCAAAAATCTTTCGGTCTTTAAAAGTCCCGGGCTCAGATTCATCACCATTGCAGGCAAGGTAACGAGGACCGCCATCAGGCTTGGGCATAAACGACCATTTCAAGCCGGCATTAAATCCGGCACCGCCACGGCCTCGAATATTGGCAGCTTTCACTTCATTTACGACCCCTTCAGGTGTCCAGTCGCTGCTTGTAACTACATTCTTAAGAGATTCATACCCGCCATTCTTCTCATAAACCTCAATCTTTTCAAGATTTGGGATGTCGGGAATAAGAACGGGTTCAAATGATTTCCAGTCTGAGGCCATAATTACTTAAATATTTCTTTTTTCGAGGAGAGGCATTCCTACCGATTCAAATTCAGGCATTTTATCATCTTTCAGGCTTTCAATGACTTTATCCAGCTTTTCTTCTGTGAGATGATTTACATATACATCGTTGGTGATTTGCATCATAGGGGCATAACCGCAGGCTCCCAGGCACTCCACCGATTGGATGCTGAACATGCCGTCTTCGGTAGTCTCACCGGCTTTGATGCCCAGTTTATCTTCCAGGTAGTGCAGCATTTCATATCCGCCGCAAAGCTGACAACTGGTTGTTGTACAAACGTCCAGCACGTATTTACCTTTGCGTTCTTTATAATATTGGGTATAGAAAGTTGCCACTCCGTGAACATGCGATTCAGGCAAGTCAAGAGTCTCTGCAACCAGGCGCTGAACCGGCGGTTCAACGTGGCCAAACCGACGTTGAGCTACCCAGAGTGTAGGCAGGGTAGCAGGCATCACCGTAGGAAACTTCGCCTTTATGGTTTCGATTTCCTCTAAGTCTTCTTTTGTAAATTCGTACGTTTCTTCCATTTATTTATCTGCTTCTCCCATTACAGGATCAATTCCTCCGATTATAACAACCGTGTCAGCCACCATCTCGCCATCCAGAATATGCTCCAGTACCTGAAGGTTTCTGAGGGAAGGGGCATTAACTTTTAATCTCCATGGATGGCCGGTTCCATCGCTTTGAATAAAGTAGCCGAGTTCTCCTTTAGGGGATTCTACCGCATGGTAAACTTCTTTACCTGCGGGTGGACAAATACCGGTGTCCGTCATCATGAAATCATGAATCATGCCCTCCATAGAATAATAAACTTCATCTTTGGAAGGGTATGCCTGCTTGGCGTTATTGGTTCTAACCGGGCCTTTTGGCATCTTATCAAAGCATTGCTGGATAATCTTAATACTTTCACCCATCTCTTCCATTCGGACAAAGTATCGGGCAAGGTTATCACCTTCAAGGCGAGTAGGCACTTCAAAATCTACCTCATCATACTTCAGATAAGGATTGATAATACGCTGATCTACGGCATAACCCGCAGCTCTGAGAACCGGACCTGTAGCACCAAGGTCTAAAGCATTCTTGGTTTGAAGGATCCCAACATCCTGGTTTCTTTCAATAAAAATTCGGTTACGGTCTAAAAGTCCGTGCCAGTCTTTAAGTTCTTGGGGGAATTTCTCTACAAACTCTTTAATGCGAGCAATAGCGTCATCGGTAAGATCATTAGCCACACCGCCAATTCTGGAGTGAGAAACCGTGAATCGATGTCCGGCTACTTCATCAAAAATATCATAAATTTTTTCACGCTCACGGAAGGTCCAGATGAAAAATGAGATGGCACCTGCATCCATCACCATGGTACCTAACCATAAAAGGTGAGAGGAGATACGAGCCAATTCACAACAAATCATGCGAATGTATTGAGCACGCTCGGGCACTTCAACGTCAGCCAGCTTCTCAACAGCGGTACATAAAGCTACGTTATTGCTGTAAGGAGATAGGTAATCCATGCGGTCGGTGTACGGCATGAATTCCTGGTACGTCTTGTTCTCAGCAATCTTTTCTACACCGCGGTGCAGGTACCCAATGTCAATCTTGGTTTTTTCAATCAATTCACCCCGAAGTTGAAGGATAAGACGCAACACCCCGTGAGTAGCCGGGTGCTGTGGACCCATATTCAAAATCATTTTGGAATTCAGCGGGTCTTCGCTGTCAATCTCCTCAATAGTAGTGTGCTTGTCCTCAAGGCTTTTATATATACTTCGTTGGTGTTCCTTGAAAAACTTGGGATCTACCTTACTGTTAATGTCTTTGAGTTTCATGCCTTACTCCGTATCTGGGGTTGTGTTAGGCAGTTCGATAGAACCGGGGATACCCAACAGCGGAAATTCTTTTCTAAGCGGGAAGTATTCGAAATCTTCCGGCATATACATGCGTCTGTGGTCAGGGTGACCTTCAAAACGAACACCGTACATATCGTAAATTTCACGTTCAAACCAGCCGGCGGAGGTCCAAAGAGAAGTGGCGGTTGGAACCTGAGGATTCTCTTCTTCCACTCTGATCTTCACAAACATTCGATCCTGAGTTCGAAGATTCATGATGTTGTAAATAACTTCAAACCGCTCGTCAGATGTGTACCGGTCGGTTCCGATAATATCACACAAGAAAATAAAGTGGTGCTTTTCCTTCAGGTATTTCAGAATGTCTATAATGTTTTCTTCTTCAACCCGGATATAGGTATGGCCACAGGACTGATAAACTTCAATCAAATCCTCGGAAAAATCAGAAGAAAGGCCATCTACAACGCCTTGTTCCGTTTTGTTCAAGTCTAAACTCATAATCTTAAGTGTCTAATAAAACAGAGTGCTCAGTTTTAATTTTGTCCTGTATCTTCATCAGTGCATGAAGCAGGGCATCGGGGCGGGGAGGGCAACCGGAAACGTAAGCGTCTACCGGAAGGTAATTATCAACTCCCTGAACCACACCATAGCAGCGATGCATACCACCAGTAGATGCACAAGCACCCATAGCGATACACCATTTTGGATCGGGCATTTGGTCCCAGATTCGGCGAATAGCGTGCGACATTTTATAGGTCGACCATCCTGCCACAATCATAACATCACTTTGCCGGGGAGAGAAACGCATTACCTCCGAACCGAATCGGGAGGCGTCATAACGCGGGCCGGCAAATGCCATCATTTCGATAGCGCAACAGGCTAAACCCATTGGCATCGGCCAGGCGGCATTGGCCCGGGCCCAGTTTGTGAGCGCATCAATTTTAGTTGTAAAAAAACCTTCACCAAGTGCTGATTCGATTCCCATGGTAGTTATTAAGCTTTAAAATGATTTAAGTCCCAGTCTAAGGTGCCTTTCTTCAGGGTATAGAGAAGTCCGACGAATAGTATTACAATAAAGAGCATCATAGCCATGAACGTTCCTACGCCAAATTCTAAATAGCGAACCGCCCATGGATATATGAAAATGACTTCAAGGTCGAATACAATAAATTCCATCGCTACCAGGTAAAAGCTGATAGAATAGCGGTCTTTGGCTTCCCCGACCGGATCCATTCCACTTTCGTAAGGATCTAACTTGTTCTTATTAGGACGAAACGGCCCTAAAATTTTAGATAGGATCAGAAAAGCAGCTGCCAGAATTAAGGCAACGATACCTACAATTAAAATCGGAAAATAATTTTCGAGCATATATCTGAAATGTTCTCGGTTAACGGGCTGAAAAGTTACCCTCAATGTTTCGCAATGTCAACGAAATTGGGCGAGAATATAGGCTTTATTTGAATTTTTATGGAAGAAAAAAGATTGAATTTTGGCTAAACTTTTTAAGATTGATTAAAGTTGCATTAATAAATGAGCAGGTTTAAGACTTAACTAAAATTCGTTACCTTCTAAAGCCAACCTACAAAAGCATATAAAAGGTGTAGATTTGAGTAAAGTATTAATGGAAATTTTGGGACTCTCAACAAGCCCGAGCAGTGGAGGCGCGTACGCTTTAATCTTAACAGAAGCGGAAGGAAACCAAAGACTCCCCATCATTATTGGTTCGTTCGAAGCCCAGGCTATTGCTCTTGAGCTCGAAAACATTAAGCCACCCCGACCAATGACTCACGACTTGTTGAAGAACTTCTTTTTAAGCTTCGACACACAAGTGAAGCAGGTCTTCATTAATGATTTATCGGAAGGAACCTTTTATGCGCAGATTATATTTGAGCGGGAGAATCAGCTGGTAGAGTTGGATGCCCGACCGAGTGATGCCATTGCATTAGCAGTGCGGTTTAATGCACCTATTTATGTGAATGACGAGGTGTTGAAGGAAGCCGGGATCAGTACAGAACCGGAAAGCCAAACCCTCGAAGAAGCACTCAAAAGCGATGAGCCGGCACCCGGGCAAAAAGAATTAACCCAACTCGAAAAGTTGGAAAAAGAGCTTCAAACAGCTATTGAAACCGAAAATTACGAGAAAGCGGCCAAGATTCGGGACCGTATTTCTAAAATGAAAGGATAAATTTTGGACCTATCTGGATGTTCGTTTACCGAACTGTCTTACTCAACGCTATTCACAACCTACATAAACGATTACGATAAACTCAGTTCATTTTATGAGTTTAATCCTCTGGATGAAGCTGATATCGAAAGAAGAGCTAAAGTCCTCTCCGGAGCTCGACAAAAAGACGCTTACATAGAAGCACTGAGAAAGTATCATGATGAACTCGGTATTTCCTCTTCCCAAACCGATCAGCTGAAAAAACTTGGTAAAGAAGATGCACTGGTTGTAGTGACAGGCCAGCAGTTGGGCATATTAGGTGGACCTATGTTTACCATTTATAAAACAATGGCGGCTATTCTGCTTGCCCGAAATTATGAGGAAAAGTTGGGCCGGCCCGTTGTTCCTGTATTTTGGCTGGCAGATGAAGATCATGATTTTGATGAAATTGCGTGGACAGGCATAACCGGCAGAAAAGACTTCACTAAAATTCATTTAAATGAAGAGGGAAGTGGAAAGCCGGTTTCTGATGAATTAGTTACCGGCCGGATTGAAGAACTGAAATCAAAGGTTAAGGAAGAACTTTTTGATACTGACTTTTCGGAAGCTCTTTGGAGCCAAATAAATGAACACTATAAGGAAGGTAAAGCCCACGCCCAGGCATTTGCCGGATTAATAAACCAGTGGTTTGCTGAAGAAGGGCTGCTGATTGCGGGGAGTAATTTTGCCCCGGTTAAAAAATTATTGAACGACGAATTCTCTGCCAGCATATCGAAAGCGGATGTTATTTACGAAGCCATAGAGAAAAAAAGTTCGGAACTCGAGAATGATTTTCATCGGCAGGTGATGAATGGTGATTCCAACTTGTTTTACCTTTCTGAAACTGAAGGCAGACAAAAGCTTAACCGGGAAGGGAAAGGATGGAAGGCCGGTAAGAAAAGCTGGACCGAAGAAGAACTCCTTGAAGAAATCCAGGAACGGCCTGAAAAATTCTCTCCCAATGTTTTTCTGCGCCCGGTAATACAAGATACGCTGTTACCAACTCTTGGGTATGTAGCCGGACCCGGTGAATTGGCCTACTATGGGCAAATGAAAGACTTTTATAAACAATTCGATCTGCAGATGCCTCCCATTATTCCAAGATTCAGCGCCACTATTATAGAGTCGGGAATTTCGAGAATCGTGGAAAAGTTACCGTTTAGTTTTTGTGAGTATGGCAAGCGCATTGAAGACCTCGAATCCGAGTTTATCGAGCAAACCGATACCGTAGATATAGAGCAGGTATTCGGCGATTGGAAGCAAAAGCTGGAAGATTCGGCCGAAGAACCCCTTCAAGTTATAAATGAGATAGATCCCACTTTGGATGGTACCGTCGGGAAAACGGTAGCCGGATTTGGCAATGAGCTTGATAAACTGAAAGGCCGCGTATATCGCTCCATTAAAAAACAGGAAGAAATTCAGCTAAACCGTATTGAGAAGATTAAAGTGAATTTATTCCCGGATGGAGGATTACAGGAGCGAGCAGTTTCCCCGGTTTACTTCATGAATAAGTATGGGGTTGATATTTGGAACGAACTGCTTGCTGAAATTGAGAAAGAAGGGTTGGATCTGACTAAACATCACCTGATTGAATTATGAGCGCCATTTCCCAGAAAAAGCAGGAGTTAAGGGAAAAAGTATTAGCTGAAAGACAGCAAATTGCGGCACGGGAATGGAAGAAAAAATCAGAAAAGATTATCTCTTCGCTTACAAATGCCGACTTTTTCAAAAAATCTAAAACGGTTCATACCTATATATCTATGGACCAACGAAGGGAAGTTTACACCGATGGCTTGCTCGAAGATATTTTAAATGGAAGCAAAAGAGCCGTGGTGCCTGTCACCAATTTCGAAGACGGGACTTTAACCCATTCGGAGATCCGTTCACTTTCTGACCTGAAAAAGAACAAGTGGGGAGTAGCAGAACCAAAGCATATTACTACCGTAAATGTGGAGGAGCTTGACCTTATTATTGTACCCATGGCTGCTGCAGACCGAGCCGGAAACAGGCTGGGATATGGCAAAGGGTTTTATGATCGTTTTTTAAGAGAAGCCGAGGCCATTAAAGTAGGATTAGTGTTTGACGCCTTTCTGTTTGATGAAATACCCATCGAAGAATTCGACGAAAAATTGGATGTGATAATTTCGGAAAAGGAAGTGATTTTCGCGTAACAATGCGCTAATTTAGCCGTAGGGCACAACGGAGGAAAAAATATTATGGCTGACAAAATTAGAACAAAACAAGCATCAAGAACCGGTACCGCATCTCTGGAGTTTAACGATTTTGAGTTAAACTCGACCATGCAGGAATTCCTTAAAGAAGAGGAAAAAGACACAGGCAAAAGCATTTGGAATATTGCCACCATCTCGGGCATGGTAATGTTGTTTTTAGCTATTACTTTTTTGGTGCAGTGGGTTGGGTTACCGATTGGCGAAGGTCTCGCAAATTTTGTGAGTGATGCTATCGTAGGCTTACCCATTATTGGTGGAGCTTTGATTACACTGGTAGGCTTTGGATTCTTTGTTGGAGACCGAAAAAGAGCACGTAAAATTAAAAAGGCCCGAAAGAAGGCCAAGGCAGCATCTTCAGGCTCTTATACAGATATTCCCGGTTCAGAATCAAGTTCCTATTCCTCAAATGCCAAATTGAATAACGCCCTTGATTCAAAATCTTCATCCGGTAAGAGTACATCATACAGCGGTATCGATAGTTATGGATACCGACACTCTAAAAGACTGATGAAATCCAGGTCTGATAAAAAATGGGCCGGTGTGTGCGGAGGACTGGCAAAGTATTTTGGTATCAGCGCTACAGTTGTTCGGTTTATTTTTGTAGCAGCATTTTTCATGGGATGGGGGGCCAGCCTGTTAGTTTATTTTGGCCTTTCTTTGGCGATGCCTAAGGAACCGGTGGAAATGATGGACGACTTTGATTACTAATTATTAGCCTTATTTCTTCGGCTCGGAGACTTTTCTTTTGAGTGCTGAAAAAACACAACTTTATTTGTTATTTCCTCAAGGCCTTCTTTAATTCAGAAGGCCTTTTTTGGTTAATTCTATAAAGTAAATTAATTAGTAAGGTTTTCTCAATCTGCCTACCTTTTCAGCAAAATGTTGTTCTTTAGTGAAGGCAGTTTCAACCCAAAAAAAGTTAGCACTTGAAGCCAGAAGAAAGTTTAATCTTAATTGTAGATGATACGCCTGCCAACCTTCGTCTGCTATCTCATGTACTGACGAAAGAGGGCTATGAATATATTGAAGCCTCAAACGGACATGAAGCCATAGAGTTGGCAAAGAAACATGAACCGGACTTGATTTTGCTCGATATCATGATGCCCGACATTAGTGGGTTTGAAGTGGTCAAGCGAATTAAAGCAAATCAACTGCTTGAAGATACTCCGGTTATATTTTTAAGCTCGCTATCAGATACGGAAGATAAAGTACAGGGATTTAAATATGGTGGAGTGGACTACATAACCAAGCCCTTTCAAAAAGAAGAAACCCTGGCCAGAATCAAGACACACCTGCAAATTCGCTCCCTCCAAAAGCAGCTTAACGAACGGATTAAAATTTTACGAGAACGTGAAATTGAGTTGAGCAGGCTGAACCAAAAAAAGGATGATTTGGTACGAACGGTAAGCCACGATATAAAGAATCCACTTACCGGAATTATCGGGCTGGTAAAACTGATGAGGGACAGCGATAAGATTACAGCAGAAGAACAAACCCAAATGCTTTCTGTCATTGAAGAAAGTGGAACCAACCTTTTGAATTTGGTGCGGGAGGTTCTTGACCGGGAGTCAAAGAAAATTGAGCCTGAAGAACTGGAATACTCAACCGTGTCAATCACGGAATTATTTGAACGAGTTGTTTCCATGAACAAGGCAAAGTCGGTGGTTAAAAACGTAAAGCTGGATTATTCCGTGAGTCCGGCCGGTATAAAGTTGGAAGCTGATCAAACTAAAATAGAAATAGCCGTTAACAACTTGGTATCCAATGCCCTGAAGTTTACCCCTTCAGGGGGAGAAGTTGCCGTCCATGCAATCCAGAATAATGGCAGCTTAGAAATCAGAGTGCAGGACACCGGTATTGGGATCCCAGTTAAATTGCAGGAAGATTTATTCACCAATCCCAATCAACCATCCAGAAACGGGACCAATGGCGAGGTTGGAACCGGACTTGGTTTAGATATCGTGCAGTTATATGTTGAGCTGCATGAAGGAAAGATCTGGGTTGAGTCTGAATTGGATAAGGGCACCACGTTTTTTATTAGTTTACCTTTAGAAGAAAAGTTAGCATAAATTAGAAAGTCTATGAATTACAAGGTTTTAGTTATTGATGATGATGAACCTATTCATTTCATGATCAAAAACCTGCTTAAGAACGAGTTTACCGTTTTAAATGCCCACAATGTGCAGGAAGCCATTGATATTTTATCTGAAAAAGATGTCAACCTGATTCTTTCTGATATCCATATGCCGGGAATTTCAGGACTGGAATTTTTGGAGTCCATTCGGTTGGATGAGAAGAAGAAGAAAATTCCCGTTTTAATAATGACGAACCTGCCAACGATTGAAAAAGAGCAGAAGGCCTACGATTTGGGTGCGGCTGATTTCATCAAGAAAGAACTTTTGAATAACGACCGCGAGCGGGTGCTTGAAATAATCCGAATGAAGATTGTAACGGATATACGCATCACCGGGCTGGACGAAGATCAGTCTAAAAAGAAAGACCGGCTGGTTATGAAATTGATGGAGACGGCCATTTCCGGTTCGTTTTCTGATACCGTAGAAACGCTGGGCAATGGATTGAATGAAATCATTTCGAATAAATTTACCGGCTTCTGGATGGTGCAGAATGACCAATCCAAATTATTATATCTGGGGTCTAAAAATTCAATAAAACCGGATAACGTTACCGATATAAGCGGACAAAAGAGCTTTGAGCTCCTTAAGGAAACCAAAGAAGCCTACATGACCAATCATGTGTTTAATGATGAGAAAGGTTTTTTTGTGGATTTCTCCAAGAAAGAAGATTTGCCCGCAGAAATTACGGTACCGTTGTTTGCGATAAGTGAGAGGGAGTTGTTAATGAATAATATGAACGTTCCGGCTGATGCCCCTATGTTTGGCGTACTGCTAATGAAACGGTCGGTGCTGTTCTCATCTACTGAGTTTGAGCTTGTCTCCAGGTTAATTAAACAATCGGGATCTATTCTATATCGGCTATACAAAAAAGCGAACTCCTGATTTAATCATATGAAAGTTCTGCTCATTATAGAAGGGACCTATCCGTGGTACAGGGGTGGCGTAAGCGAATGGGTGTACCGCTATTTGAGCCACTTGCAGGAATTTGATTTTACAATCTTACAGATCGCTACGGATGAATTTCAGGGATTAAACCCTTCTGAAGCACTGTATCCATTAACCGACAATATCAGCGATTTTATCCGGATTTCACCTCCTGAACCGGGAAGTGACACTTCGGCTTACCTGGAACATTGGTACAATCAGTCGTTGTCGAGCTATACACTTTCGGATTCAGATTTTGATCTTGTACATGTAACCAATACCGGTTTTGCCGGGTGGCTGGGTAGTAGATTTGCTAATCAAACAGACACGCCGCTTCTATTGACAGAACATGCCATTTACTGGAAGGAGATTGAAATGGGAGCGGTTGCGCTGGAATGCGGATATAAAATTCCAGAAGGCAGCCGTGATAAAATCAATATGATGTCCTCTTTCAAAGAACTTGCTTTATACACTTATAAGAATGCCGAGCAAGTGGTTACGGTTTCCGAATCGAATATTCCATATCAAAAAGAATTGGGCGCAACGGACATCAAATATATCCCCAACGGAATCCCGGCTTCCTGGCTCAGATCGGAGAAAAGCAGAGCGGATCGGCCGGTAATTGGTTGGGTGGGGCGATGCGCAGAAATGAAGAATCCACTTGCTTTTTTTGAGTTGGTGGATGGGTTCAGAGGGCAAAGTATCACTCCTAAATTTCGAATGCTTTTAAGTGATGCCAATGAAAACGAGCTTGAAAAGCAGGTTAGATCTGTTTGCAGGGATTATCCGGAAGTGGAATGTATTTGGAACCAGCCAGCCAAAAACTTTTTTAGTGATTTTGATTTTTTGTCGATAACCAGCCACAACGAATCTCAGCCACTGGTAATGTTAGAGGCTTTAGCTCATAAGGCGTTACCCGTTGGGTTTCGTGTAGGTGATTTAACCGAGAAATATGGTCTTGTATCGTCCCCCGGTTCTTCTTTGGAAAGCCTGGCGGGAAAAATAACAAGGCTTTGGAATAACCGGCAACATTTTAATCGGTACGTTAATACCCGTTTTGACCGGGTAAAAGAAAATCATACCTGGGAACATATTTTTTCTGACTATGAGGCATTAATGATGAATATGAGCCGGGTGGAGGAAGCTGCAGAAGAGTGAGCAAAGACAAACCATATGTGCTGTTCGAGACAGAAGGTTCATACCCTTACAGCGGTGGCGGTGTGTCTACATGGTCGCATATCTTGTGCACAGAGCTGGTAGAGAAGGTAGATTTTGAACTGTTGGCCATTACCGGTAATCCCTATGTTGAAACCCGGTATCGACTGCCTGAAAACATACGAAGGATAACCCACATATCACTGTGGGGAGTTGATGAGCCCTCAGACTATTACGACGACCGCCGTCCGTTTTCTTATCAAATTGAAAAGAAGTCGCGGGTATCCAAGAAGGTCGTCAACACCTATTTCAAGCCTATTTTTGAAGACTTCATCGAATGCCTTTTTGATCCCTATACCGATGTAAAGCGCATCAGTGATATCCTGTATGGGCTTTGGAAATACTTTCAATACTACGACTACAAACAAACCCTGAGGCAGCCTTTATTGTGGACCGGGTTTAAACAGTCGCTCATTAACAATTTTGAAGCGTCTGATTTGTCGTATAACGAACAGCCCCGGGTATTTGACATTACCTTTGGTATGCGCTGGTTGTATCATTTTTTAATGCCTGTTGCGGCACCCATTTCTGATGAAATAGATGTTACCCATGCAACCCTGGCCGGTTTTCCGGCATTAATCTCTATTGCCGCTAAATATGAAAAAGGCATCCCAAGTATGGTAACCGATCACGGGGTATATATGCGGGAGCGGTTGATCAACGTAGGGCAGGCCGATATGCCTTTCTTTTCAAAAAAATTACTTGTTGATCTTTCAACTATGGTAAGCCGGGCGGTGTATTATACGGCCGACCAGATTTCGCCGGTTACAACGGCTAACAAGGAGTGGGAAAAACGGTTTGAGGCAGCTGAGGAAAATATAATACCTATCTACAACGGGGTGAATACGGATCTGTTTAAACCAACTCCAAAACCCAGGCAGACACAGGGCGTTCCAACCGTGATCGCCGTAGCCCAGGTTTTTCCCTTAAAAGATATCGAGACGATGATTCGAGCTGCTGACATTGTTCGAAAAGAGATCCCGGAGGTACAATTCAAGGTATATGGTAGTCTTGAAGTGGATAAAGAATATGTAGCCAGATGTAAGGAATTGGTTTCGGAACTGCAGCTGGAGGATACTTTTCATTTTGGGGGATTCCACGATCAACCCAGTATGATTTTCAATGAAGGCGATATCTCCATTTTAACTTCCATCTCGGAAGGGTTCCCGTACACCGTAATTGAATCAATGAGCTGTGCCCGTCCGGTTGTGGCGACCGACGTGGGAGGGATACGGGATGCTCTTGAAGGGTGTGGAATTTTATGCAAGCCCCGCGATCCGCAGGATATTGCAAAAGGGGTGGTTACATTGCTGAATGATGATGATTTACGGCTTGAGCTGGGCAGGAAAGCCCGGGACCGTGTTTTGCTTACATTCACCACCGAAAAATCGGTGAATGCGTATTACGACTCCTATATGAAGCTCGCCGCCAACGAACGTACGCCCTGGAAAGAGCGTGTTCAGGTAAAATCGGTGCTGAAGTTGTTAGACCATGTGAAAGAAGAGGAGTTTGAGTATGCCTGAGCATGATCAAATACAACTTGAACGTCCTGCAAAGGCTGAAGCCGTTCAGGATATTACAGAGCGGGTATATGAGCTGATCGGTAACCCAATCAGTAAATGGGCTGTAGCCGCTACCATCGAATCCCTTGGGGTTCGAAATGTAGATGCTAAAACCGATTATGGCTACGATTCTGTTTTTGACCTCGGCAACGAAGTGTACAACCGGATTAAAAAGAAGGAAAAAGAAGCTGCAGGGGATGCTACGGAAGATGTCGACGAGTTTAAGTTTGGAGGGATAGGGCGTACGCTCAAGCTATTTGCGAAGCATTATACGGCGGGAATGGTTTTTTCCATGCCCATGCTTTCACAAATCATCGCCATTATTGTATTTGAGTACGCCTTATGGGCCTGGTTTGATTTTAATGAGGCACAGGCAACCGTAGTAGCATTGGGTACCATGGTTTCCTTTATTCTAACCGGTGGATTTATTCAAACGTTGGGCCGGCTGGTGTCCAAGTATAAGGGAGAGGGAAATTATTACCTGGCTGCAAAAGCTACCATCGCCGTGATGAAAATTGGGATTCCCTTTGTGTTCATTGCCGCTTTAGCCATTTTTGGGATTAACCTGATCTTGCCCTTTTACCCGCAACAGCTCATCATTCTGTCCATGATTTACATGGTGCTGATCTCGTTGCTTTTACTTTCGGCATCCGTACTATTTGCGACCGAGCAGCGGTTTATGATTTTAATGGGAATTGTATCAGGTACCATTTTCGTGATATTCGGGATGGATTTTGCCGGACTGGGCATTTACCTGTCCCAATGGTTAGGGATTTTAACGGCTACCGTCATAATCTCCGCTTATGCATACATTTATTATAAGCTGAAGATCCGGGCTCTTCGCCAAGAACTCTTTAAGCAATCATTGCCGGAGGGTGAGGTAAGTTATTACAATACCTACCGCTACTTTGTGTATGGATTTTGCTACTTCACCTTCCTGTTTATGGATCGGTTAATGGCATGGTCGGCCGGGCCACCTCCTCCTGAATACATTATTTGGTTTAATACTCCGTATGAGTTGGGCATGGACTGGGCGCTCATTAGCCTGGTAATTACCATTGCCATGCTTGAGTATAGCGTGCACTCTTTTTCACTGAACCTGATTCCGGCTCAGAAGAAAGCCGTTATTTCAAAGCTTAAACTGTTCAACCGCTTTTTTCGAAGATTCTATATCAAACAGATTTTGTTGCTTTTGGTGGTAGGCGGTATATCAATCCTGATTACATATTATGGAGTATTGAGCCTGCGTATTTTTGAAAATGAAGTACCCGAGATTTCAGATTTTTTCGCCAATCCAATGACCTTTAAGGTCTTTTGGCTGGCAAGCATTGGCTATTTATTTTTGATATATGGATTGTTGAACAGCCTGTTCTTTTTTACACTGAATCGGCCCGAAATGGTGATGTATGCCATGATTGGTTCACTATTCGTGAATTTTATAACCGGATTTTTGTGCAGCCGTATTTTTGGTTTAGAATATGCTGTGATTGGCCTCATCGCCGGATCGCTGGTATTTAGCATATCCACCGGAATTTTGGCAAAAAGATTTTTTAAACATCTCGATTATTTCTATTACTCTGCATATTGAGGTATCCCTATGATTAAAGACGTTCGAAGTTACATACATACTGTGGGCAATCGGCTTAGCAAGGCTTTCTCAATGGAGGCTTTCGGAACCGAGCAACAGCTTGAATTCTGGGAGTTATCGGCTGAACACCTGTCGCGAAAAAAAAGTCCCTCATTCGGCGATATCGTAAACTGGATGGATTTGCTGTACCGGGCACCCGTACATTTTGTGTATAGATTGCAGGGCGATAAATTGGTGCTCGACCGGCGACATGTGCTTACCAGGAACATACTACGTGATAAAAACGAAGAACAAGAACCTCACAAACAATCACCACAGCAGAAAGAATACATAAAAGATTTCGAGTACCAGTTGCAGAACCTGGAAAAGAAAATGAGCATGGATGAGGTGTTTAAAGAGCAAGGGATAACCTCACATTCCATCGGACAGTGCGAACATATTCCCTTGTTTAAAAAGGATGGAGAACAGTGGGGGATATACTGCGCAGGTCCGTACACAAAAAGCCCCGATCAAATCACCCCAAAACTATCGATTGTGGGGAGATTACTGGCCAACTGGCTCATCACCCTCGATGATGAAGAGAGTAACCCACAGCGCGAATATGAACAGAAAATCGACGATGTGGTTTCGGATTTAGGCAGCGGGAAGCTGAATACGGAAGGGATCGCCCAGATTATGCTGAGGTATGTAGTCCATGGCAGAAAAGTAGAATCCGGTTGCATCGTAGAGTTCACCCCGGGCGGACATAAGCTGCTTGCATCCATCGGGATGAAGGAAAAAGTAGCCGGTTATTTTACGGCTGAAGGAGAAAAAGCCCTCTTTAAAGATAGTGACGACAAGCTCTCAGCTACTGAATTCGGACAAGAGTTTCTAAAACAGTGGGGCAAGCAGGTTGATGTTGAGTATTTTAACGGAGAGCATCAGTCCGGTTTCCTAATGGTTGAGAAAACCGACAATGCAGGGAAGCTTGATGTTACAGGATTGTTGGAAGAAATAGGGTTGTCGCTGGCTAACCTCTTTGACTACCGCTATAAAAATGAGCTTTTCTCAGATCAGCTTATGGATGGGTATTACAAAATGTTACGCGCCATCGAACAAAGCCGGGAGAAGACCCGTTTTCACACCCCACGAATGGTTGCTTTTGTGCAGCGGTTCGGAATGTTTTTTGGGCTTGAAGATGACGAGATGGAGATCATCACCAAAACAGCCAAGCTTCATGACATCGGTTATGTGGGGGCTATAAGTATTGAGCCGGGTAAAACAATTGGAGGTGAGCTTTCGCACCCTCTTATTGGAGCCAATTTGGTTGAGCAGCTCTCGATACACCGCGACGTGCTTGAGGGAATAAAAACTCACCACGAATGGGTAAACGGAAATGGCTCTCCTTCCGGATTGAAGTCTGAAAGCATTCCGTGGACCGGGAAAATTATCGGCTTGTTCGAGTTTGTTGTGGATTTCGTAGAAACGTATGCCGGTGATGACTCCAAAACCGACGAAGAATGGCTCGAGTTATTATCGAAAAACCTGATGGAACGTGCCGATGTGGAATTTGATATGGTATTGATTCCAACGGCCATTCAGCTTTTACAAGCTTTGGGCTGGCAAGAATGTATGAGGTTAGGTGTTGAAGAATGAAACTGAAGTTTTCGGCAATTTGCATAATGGCACTTCTTTTCACGCAGTGTAACAACACAAAACAGGCTTCCTTTTCTATGACAGATCACACTCCATTTGGCGTTTGTTATGCTAAGGTAACACCGGAACAGGTGCAGAATTACCGCATGGTAATTATAGAGCCCGACTTTTATACCAAAGAAGAAATGGAGGCTTTACGTGCCACCGGCACTAAGGTCATTGCCTATGTCACACTTGGAGAAGTGGATACCAACCGCTGGTATTATCCCCGTTTAGCCGAAATCGGTTTCCTGGGGAAAAATGAAAACTGGAATAGTTTTTTTATCGACCTGGAAAGTACTGAAGCCCGGCGGGTCATTTTAACAGAAGTTTTGCCTGCTATCACGGAAAAAGGGATAGATGGTCTGTTCCTCGATACCGTTGATGCTGTAGCTCCCACCACGGACCGTGCTCATTTACAACCCTACATGGTTCAGCTGATCGAGGGAATCAGGCAGCGATACCCCGGATTGTCAATCATTCAGAATGCGGGAGCTTTTTTACTGGAAGAAACCGGCGATGATGTTGACGCTTTTTTAACTGAGGCCCTCGCATCCGACTATGACTTTGAGAATAAGAAGTACCGGATACGGTCTGCTGCAGAATTCAACGACCGGCTTGAATATTTGAACCACTATTCCACCCAAAGTGGTAAGCCGTACTTTATTGTAGGTTTTGCTGATTCTGATACCAAAAGAAGGCAAATCAAAGCTCGCCTGGATACTTTAGGGCGCCCATATTTTATTAGTAATATTGGTTTGAGTGAACTTCCCGTTCAGCCCGATTCAGTTGCCAACACCCTGAAATCCGGGAGCTCATGAGCTACGACATTCAAGCCATATTCTCGGTGATCAGACTGACCATCAGTTTCCTCTTTGTGTTTGGTTTTGTGACCCCTTTGTTTTTTGAACACGCCGGAAAGAAAAGGGGAATTGATCGTATTGTATTTTCCTGGGTAGGTTTAGGTGGTTTGATCATCATTGGAACCTTTATGCTGGTGAATCTCCATATCTATGACTTCATCAGTATTCTTTTTTGTCTTTTGATGCTGCCGCTATTGGTGCATTTCTTTAAACGTAAATGGGAGGGAAGTACGGTAACAGATATTTTTAACCGGGGCGAAAACCGCATTGTAGCTAACCATGTTCTGTTTATTGAAAAAGTAAAAAACCTGAGCTGGGCCGACCTCAAACAACGAATTTTTAAGAAACCTACCATTAACCCAGAGAATCCATATTCCATTGCTGCTGTAGGGATAGGTATTTTAGCTTCGGTGCTTAGAATCATACCCTCCATTCAGAATTCAGCACCGTTCAGCAGGGTGTGGTATTTTGAACTGGATGCGGTAAAAGGGCTGAGCCTTCAGGAATACTTTTCCGGTTATCCCACGCCCAAGGGAATGCACTCCATTATCAATTTCTTCAGTACCATTACACAGGTAAGCCCGGAAATGATACTGCACATCATCGGTGCTTTGATCAGCTTTTTCCTGGCCGTTATCATTTTCTGGGTAATGCGGGATCTTACAAAAAGAAGGCACCAATCAGCGGCTTTGCTTTCAGCTCTTATCTATGCGGTGTTTCCAACCCTTTTTCTTCCCGTTTCGATGGAGCTTGAATCTGAACTGACATCTCTTTCGTTCTCCTTATGTTTTGCATTGCCTACCATGCTGTTCTTTCTCCGTAATATACGGTCGGGTGGGAAAACGCCCTGGTTCTATATTTTCATGGGAATAGTGGCAACGGGCCTCACAAATGTTTTTGTGCTTTTGATGGTGTTGTTGCCCTTTATGTTAGTCGGGATTCTTTCTATCCCTCAGAAGTACTTCTTCAAGCGATTTGGAAAAATCACGCTCTACCTGATATCAATCTATGTGCTTACGCTGGCGCCGTACATCATTTATTGCCTGGTATCAGGACTCAGCGTTGGCACTTTTTTCCAGGATCAGCTATTTAATACCCAGGTATTCAGCTTTACCACAGATCTGATTGTACCCATTGAGGAATTAAGCCTGATCTATTTCTATGCGGGTATAACTTTATTTGCAGGATTCCTGATCCGGCTATTTGTTCAAAAGAAGAAACGAATTGGGGATGAGATGGTATTTCTGATGCTTTTTGTATTCATTTCATACCTGTACACCCCGTTTTTCGATTATCAATATGTGTATATCGATCCGGATCAGCTTAATAGTTTTTACGGGATGCTAATCTGCATTTTCTTTGGGTTGAGCATGTACTCAATATTCATTTTCCTGGAATGGATTATCAAGCCTGTTGAGAAAATCACCCCTTATATCATGCCGATAATAACGTTGGGTATGGTGGTTTTCCTGTTTGCCTATCAGGGAGGGCTACGTAAAAGCAGTATGCTTCCCAAAACAGAACCCAACGGCTTTTTCAACGCCTATTACGATATCATCAATGAGCGAATACCTTACACTTATGCTACGGTAGGACCGGAACTGGATCGTGAGCTGGCTAAGAACCGGCACTTTTTCATGAACTATCAGTTTTTTCTGGATAACTACGGCGTCATCGATTCCCTGTACCAGCAATATTTAATGGTACCTGACGATCAACGCCCGGAAGTACAGGAAGTACCACCTGCCAGCATCTTTCTGTTTGTTGAAAAGCCACCTTATGGCTCTATTCAACAGGGAATTTTGTATGATGCTCAGAATACAATGAGAGATATTGAGCAATGGCTGGTAACATTCCGGCAGCTTGAAGGAAGGAAAGTCAGAGTATATTATGAAACCGAAGAGGCCATTGTTTATGAAATCGTAAATAGGGACGATGAATCAACTATAGGCGGAGTTTTAAGAAATATCTATCCAACAGAGGAAGGACGTGCAGCACGACTCTTCAAATAACAAACCGGACTTAAAAACCAGAACTACCAGGTTTATTCAAAGCGCAGCATTGGCGTTCATGGTAATTTCTGTAGTCATGCTATCAGGCTGCCAGCAAGACGGTTCGTTCAGAGGATTTTCCGGGATTGAAGTATCATCTAACTCACCATTGGTTATGGTGATTAAGAACCAGGGAAGTGATTTCAGTGCAGAGGCATCCGAGCAGGTTCAGAAAGCACTTGATTACACCAAAATTCCCTACTTCACCATCGACTTTGGAATTTTAACCCAGGAATTTTCCATTCCGCAGTCGGTACGAAGCCTGATTGTAACTTCTGAACGTATTCAGGAGTTATCGGATGCTGAGATTGAGGGGATAGTTGAGTTTGTTACCCGTGGGAATTCTCTTGTAATTATCGGCCCGATTAATAACCCCCGGTTTTCCTTTCTGCAGGGCATTAAACAGGATGCTAATTTTGACGCAGATTCTATAAATGTGGGATTCCGGTTAAAGGAAGACGCTTTTCCGGGCATGCAGAATAGGCAATATAATCCCGACGGTCTGCTACCTCATTTTGGATTGTATAGGGAAGACTTCAGCGACGATATCTCGATTTTAGCAAGTACTGCAACGGATCCTGATCAACCCTTCATAATTTCGAATGAAATTGGGCTGGGTGAAGTTGTGACGGTAAACAGTTTCGTAGTTGGAGGGAAGATTTATCGGGGCATTCTTTTCTCATCTATTCTGAGGGGATTGCAAGGTATTCCATACCAGGTGGCCGATGTGAGTACCATTTTCCTGGATGACTTCCCTGCACCGCTCTATAATGAAAAGCTGCCGCCTATTGATGAAGAGTATGACGTCACACATGCCGAATTTGTAAGTAAAATCTGGTGGCCGGATATGGTAGCCTTAGCCGATTCTTTCGATATTACTTACTCAGCAATGACCGCGTTCAATTATAATGCGAATGTAGTTCCGCCTTTCGACTTTCAGGAATGGAGGCAGGGGTCCATCGTCTTTAATGACAATATCATACAGGGGAGTATTTTTCTGGCCAACAGCATAAAGAACACCCGACACGAACTGGCATTTCATGGGTATAATCACTTTTCGCTGTGGTCCGAGGATTGGGACAACATGAACTTCATGGTTTCGGCTCTTCAGGCCGCTCGCAAACGATGGAGAATTGATGGATTGGGGCCTTTACCAACAAATTATGTACCTCCTACAAATCAAATTGATTCTATCGGCATTCAGGCTATCATAAAAGGTATGCCGAGTATAGAATATATGAGTTCTCTATATTTTGGAGATCGTTCGGAAGGGCAGGGGCGGGAATTTGACCCCGATCCTTATGCTCCTACGGCTTTATTCAATTATCCACGGATAAGCAGTGGTTTTACTATGAATGAAAATTCCCTGATGGATCAACATGGCTTGCAACTGCTTACCGGAATCTGGAATCATTTTGTGCATCCCGATGATGTATTTCAGGTTACTCAACGAAGAGAAGATGAATTCTCGAGTCGAAATCCTTTGGGGCTTGGCTGGAAATCAGATCCGGAATATGGGTATGGTTTATATCAGCTTTTGAGCCGAAGAGTCAAACATACGTACCGTCATTATCCCAATAATAGATTTGTAGCAGCAACACTGGGGGGTAAAAAAACCGAAGACTGGAGGCAGCGGCTTTCCAACTATTCCTTAGACGGACCGTCCATCAAAATTAACACGGGATACAGAAATAATTACGTACCCAAGTTTCCAAATGATAACACACACTGGTACATGTACGTTACCCAAGAGCAAGTGAGGGAAGTTGAGAGTACTTTGAACAAACAAGGGCTGAGCTACAGCAGAACCGGAATTTGGGATGGATATCTATATCAGTTTAAAGTATCATCTGATGTGTTTTTCGTCCCCAATTTTGACAAGAGATTTTACTACGACCGGCAGTTCGTCAATAGCCTGGTCAGGGATCAAACCGATAACTTTCGTCAGTATAGCCTCATTGCATCCGATGGTTCTGCCTTCGATTCAGGGAATTGGCGGGATACTCGGATGGAAGACGCTGTTAGGGCGTGGCGACAAAATCCTACGGTTGCAAATCAAGAGCAGCTCATTTCTTTAAGCGTTGAATTTAATCAGATTTCCCGAGCCATAGATATTCTTGAAGATCGATTATTGCGGAATGAAGTATGGGTTCAGGATGATATTGATCGCCTGTTAACTTACTACGGCTGGGAGGGGATGCAGTCCAGGGCTGAACTTTTCCTGGAAAGATTATGGGAGGCGCATCGTTCGGGTAAAGTTATAGCGCTTAAGAATCAGGTTGTAGCCGAACTCGGACTTTTTGGTGAAGACTTTGAGCGCCGATGGAGATTGAGAGCCTTAGAGCTTGCCCCTGATGACTATGAGACGTTGCTGAGTTATACTAAGTCCATCGAATCGCAGGAGAACTGGCCGGAAATGAAAAAGAATCTGCTGAAACTGTTGAATATGCGTCCTCAAACAGATTCCCTTTATGCCTTCACCGTTCAGCGATCTATTTATTATGCAAGCCCGGACAGCACGATGGCTCTTGTGGAAGAGTTTCCCGATTACGCCTATGATCAACTAACCCCGTTTGCTTCCAACTTAGCGCTCATGTACGGTTTTGAAGCCAATGAGTATGAGAAAGCTTTGTTCTGGGCCAATAACGCTCCGGACTTTGAAGAACAGTTAAAGCTATTTTGGCTTTCACAGCTCAATCTGGATGCACTTTATCTGGCCAAAGCCAACGAGCTGATAACCAACAATCCTGATTATGCTGATCTCCGCTCTTTTGTTGGCTCAAATTTATTTTATGAAGGATTTGAAGAGCAGTCGTACAACACTTTATATCCGCTCTTTGAAAATAACCGGGAAAAGGGGTTGGCTGCTGATACGCTGATCAGAAATGAAATTGGCTTTAAACCGTATGAAGAGAAAAAAAGCTTCTTTCGAAAATACCCGAAGTTCTTTGATCCCGACCAGCGAAAGTCAATCAGGGACGAATACCGATGGACAGAAGGCGTAAGAACATCGCTGTTTGGAGAATACAGAAACGATAACTTCGATAACACCTTTGCCCGTGGTGGGCTTTCTGTTCAATTTGGGAACCGAAGACAAAACACGCATACCTTCAAATCAGAGTACCTGGTGTTTTCAGATGATAACCTCACCGGAAATGGAACGCTAAATTACCAGGGTGGAGGATATCAGTTTACGCATCGATCTGATAATCAACAGTTTGAATTTCGAATTGGCCCAACCGTTCTGGTTGATGGCAGTGAATTCATTCCTGAAGGGCTTATTGGGATGAGTTTCACCAAGGACTCCGCATTTACTTCCATTGAGATAACCGGAGGGGCAGAGCTCACATCCACTTCACTCCAAAACGACTACTACCAGGCACAGCTTCAACTGTACCGGCAGGATTATTTGTTTAATGGGAATGTAGTAAGCGCCTTGTCAGCAACCGGGAAATATTATACCAATGATGTGTTCAGGTATGGAGGGCAAATCCGACTGTTACTTGATTTGATGGAGACCAAATTCAGGGTCAGGCCCGTGGGTGAAGTGAGTTATGCCGATGCTACAGAAAGCTTCTTATCAGGTATACCATATTACACCCCCGATCAATATTTTGCCCAGGGTATTGGACTTGATTTCAGGTACCGCAACCCCGATACCTTTGACTATCGTACGCAGCTTACGGGTGAGATTTTTGGTAAACACGAACGAAGGGAAGGCTTCTTTTACTCAGGAAGAATTCAGCTCGAACATAAATTCAAAAACTTCTGGCAGGTCAGTATTGGAAGTGAAATATCCACCAGCGACGTGTATCGATCAAATCGGTTTTTCTTCACTATTTCTCATTACTTTCCCAGAAAGTTAAGACCCAGAAATTAGAAACTTAACCTAATAAGATGCGTAGTCGGGATATGCGCTTTATAAGAAAACATTTGGAGTGGTTTGTGTTCAGTGCCGGACTTGTGTTACTCGCACTTATGAGTCCTGAAAATGCCGGAACCTCACTCTGCTTTTTTGATTGGATTGGCATTGATTATTGTCCCGGTGAGGGATTGGGACATTCGGTATCCTACACATTCAGAGGAAATTTTGAATCCGCATTGCAAGCCCATTTAGCCGGACCGGCCGCCGTTTTCATCCTCTCAGGAAGAATCATCTACATTTGGAAAGAGCTTTATCAAGAATCAAAACTAACTACGAATAAGGAACAGCATGGCTAACGTTATAGATCATTTACCGGAAATAGAAGGGGACGAAGCACTATACGTCGGGAAGTTACTTTCTGACTTATCTGATGAACAGGCTTCTAAGTTTGCATCTGTGTACCGTTCACGAAGAAAAGACCCGCAAACGGTTTTAATTACCTGTATTCTTGGATTTTTCCTGATTGCAGGTGTGCATCGTCTTTTATTGAATCAAATCGGGATGGGCATCCTGTACATTTTTACCGGAGGTCTTTGCTTAATCGGTACCATTGTTGATTTGGTGAATTACAAAGACATGGCCTTTCAGTATAACCGTGGCGTAGCGAAGGAAATACAGTCGTACGTATAAGAGGTTTATTTACCCAAGCCAAAGAAACGGTTTATATTAAAACCGAACCGGAAATCAAGATCCAGAATATTGGTATCGGTACGGGCAAGCAGGTGTTGTTCGGTGAACCACCGTCCGCTCATAAAAAAGAGCTGAAAAACGTGCCCGCCGGTATCGATTTCGAAAGAGACGGCAACATGATCTTTAGTGTTCGGGTTTCTGTTTCTCAACACGGGCAGGTATTCGAAAGCGAGGGCATTTCGGTTGTTTAACTTATACCGGCCTGCTATTCCAAGACCAACTATGGTGTTGTACAACTTACCGTTATTCTGTTCTTTTACTACAGTATTAAAGTGGGAAACCATTGGAGAAACCTGCAGGCTCAGTTTGTCGTTAAATTTCCGGGCAACCATCACAGAAGTGAAATAATTAAGCCGCTCGGTAAAGGTATAATCAAAACGCCTTTCTTTTTGGGTAGAGATTCCCACATCACCTTTAATGGCAATTTGCACAGGCACTTTGTCTGACTTCAGTTGTTCAAGAATAACGTATTTGGCACGCAGATCTACAACGTCTTCAATGCCGGTCCGGCCAATCCCGATATCGAGCTTGTCTGTCACGCCGTAGTCGATACCTAAGCGAACGGCTGCTCCTCCATCCAGGCCATAAAAATCTTCAATTCCGCCCGATACCAGGCCGAAATTGTGCATCACCATGCTGTTCATGTTCTTTTTGGGCAGAGCAGTTACCGTACTTAAACCGGCAATACTTCCCGCAAGAAAAATATCTTCAACCGGTCCGTCCTGTACCGCTCGTTTTCGTTCCAGTACCTGTGCACTTAGCGAATAGCTGCCGAAAAGAAATACCAGTGTGATAAGTGTTGTTTTTCGAATAATCATATTAATCATCTACCGATTTTAATAATGCTTCAATTTCTATTTCCTGTTCCTGATCCACTTTTACAAAAAGCAGGCTGGGAGGGACGATATCGTAATCCTCGAGACGTAATATCCAGCTGGCTTTCACCAACAGTCCTTCCGGTTTCATTTGGAGGGTTCCTTCAATGGTAACCTCCCGGCTCACGCCATGAATCTTGAATTCACCCTTTACCTTTACTGACTGTTCGGCCGTTGTGTCCGGGTTAAAATCTGAAACCAATTCCCCGAAAAATTCTGCAAAAGGGAATTTCTTTGTTTCCAGGGTTTCCTTCATATCTCGATCTCTTTTCTCGATGCCTGTTTCCAGGGTCGTTAAGTCGATATAGAAGTCAACTTTGTTGTTGCTCAGGTTAATGAGCCCAGTCAGGTTCTCAGAATTACCGGAAAATGTGTGTAGCGGAACTCTGGAATGAAAGATAGCTGTGCCTTCCTCAGTCATATAAGACTGAGCTGAAGCCGTCGCAATAAATCCAAAGATTAAAATGAGGGTTGTTGTAAGTTTCTTCATACTAATTATCCTCCGCACCGCCTGTAATCCAGGCTTCAATTTGTGCGATTTCTGTTGGGGTGAGATACTGACCGGTGGTAGGCATCCGACTTCCGTAGGATGGGTCCGGCTTAATTTTTTCTACTAACGGACTGTTTCCCGGCTCACCGGGTACAACGATAGGCCCGCCCGCAACGGAACCTACACTATTCGTGGTAGTAGAGTAGGAAGTAAGGTTAACCCCGCTTGTTGAAGAATTAATGTGACAACTTCCACAATTTGAGGTAAATATTGGCTGAATATCAGCAGAATAACTAATATCATTTGGATCGATATCAGGAGTGTCTGAAATATCTTCCACGTTGCTGATACAACCAACACTAAAGAATAGTACAAAAAGAATAAGGGTTGAAAAAAAATAGCGCATATTAGCCTTGGTTAAATAATTATTTAGTTATTTAAAAATAACTGTTGAATGTTAAATGAATTTGGGTAACTAATGCAACTGTTAATACGAACATAAATATAGATCAGATGTTATGGCTGTAATAAAAAGAGAAGCTTCAGTTAAGCTGCTAAACGAATTTATTAAAGGAGAAAGTTTACTGAATCATTCAATGATGGTTGCAAAGGCTATGGAAGGTTATGCACGCACATTGAACAAATCAGAACAACAGGTAGAAGAGTGGTGGACTGCGGGTTTGTTACACGATTTGGATTGGGAGAAATACCCGGATGAACATCCACACAAAGCCGTAAGTGAGATACTCCCTGAGCACGATTATCCTGAATCTGTAATTGAAGCTATAAAAGCCCATGCTCCAGAAAGGACGGGTAAAGAACCGAATAGTGAGATTGAGCGATATCTTTTTGCCTGCGATGAGTTATCCGGTTTTATGAACGCTGTTTCATTGATGAGGCCTAACGGCTTTGAGGATATGAAGGTGAAATCGGTTACTAAAAAACTTAAGGATGCCAAGTTCGCAGCCAATGTGCCACGCGAAGATATAAGAAAGGGAGCTGAACTTATCGGCAAAGAACTCAATGATCACATTACCTTTTTGATCGGTGTATTTCGGTCATAGAACCGGGACTTCCTTTTTAAAGTATTTTTAACGTTATTATTCATAGTGGTTTAAGAGAAACATAATACGAGGTACATTACTATGAGAGTAATAACTGCATTTCTGATTGCACTGAGTGTTACACTTGGGTTGCCAGCACAGGATCTCGAAGTCAATTTTTATGAAGGTATTGATTTGTATGAGGGGATTGACGAGAAATTTTACTCCGGCAGTAATTTTGGAGTGAAAAATCCGATCTATTCAGCCTATCCCGTTTCCGGAATGATTCGACATAACAGGGTAGATGGATTATTTCTTGGATATCAGGAAGAAAAGATGGATTGGAATAACGCTAATTTTCTGGGAATTGAGAACGTTGACCTTCACGGGTTGATCGGGTATTCCGTAGCTCAAGATCAGCTACAGTATTCCATTGGTGCTGAGAAGAGTATAGGCACGGAACGAAAGTGGCTGCTCTTGGGAGGAGACCTTCATAATACTACTTCTACAGAAGATTACTGGCGAACAGGTATTTATGAAAATGCACTTACATCATTCGCAACCGGCTTTGATTATCATGATTATTACAATGCCGATGGGTACGGATTCTATGCGATTATCAAACCGGTTCGGTTTATAGAACTTGGAGCATCTTATAATGCAGATGAGTTTAGCTCTTTGGACGTGAATACTGAATTTTCTGTGATTTCAAATTATTCAAGCTTCCGGCCAAACCCGGCTATTGACAGTGACCTTGAGCAAATTAATAAACAAAGCCTCACTTTAGGACTCACCATAAATCCACGTACCGTAAACAGACATTCTTCGGTATGGTCAACGGTGTCAGCTAAGGCAGAAATTGCTGACCTTGGAGGTACAGAGAATGATTTCTTCTATAATAAATACCAGGTAGAAGCAAAGTCTTACTTTCGGTTAGACCACACCACGCTGTTCAAGTGGAGACTCATGGCCGGAAGTATTACGGGTGAAGCTCCGGATTTCAAAAACTTTGCTCTTGGTGGAATTGGAAGCATGCGGGCGGTGGGCTTTAAGTCGTTAACGGGAAACCAGATGGTATTGAGTAATCTGGAAGTAGAGCTTGGCAAAAGTAATTCCTATCGGGATGGGTGGCCGGATTTGAGTTCATTTTATATCTCACTTTTCCTTGATTCCGGAACGAGCATGTTCAACCAACGTTACTTAGAAACGACAAACCCGGTCTCTGATTTTGATGTTGGTTTCTCAGAACTTTCTCATAATGCCGGCATCGGTTTAGGTTTTGGGATGTTCAGAGCTGAGGTCGCAAAACCAATAGCTGGTTCGGAGGGGAGAACGTCATTCTGGATACGATTTAATCCAACTTTCTAAACACAATCTCGCTTAAATAAAGAAACCCGGACCGATCAAGGCCCGGGTTTTTTTCTTTAGGGCATTTGGTGCTTATGCAGCATCCAAAAGCTCTTTGCTCTTCGCCCAACAAATACGACCACGAAAAAGGAATGTTTCAGCAGAATCATAATTTGTTACAGCTGACCAACTTTACATCAGATATTCCCTTTTACATTTCAATTTGTATCTTTAGCGCATGAATATTCAACGACAATTTGCGGTAACAAAGCCCGAATTCATTACAACGATCCTGCTTTTTGTATTAATCGCAGTGATGGTATTGAGTTCAAGGCTCATTCGACTTACATCCGGTTCTTCATTGGTTTTTGAAGAACAGACGGAGATTTTACTTCCCGAGAATTCCGGATTACCAGACCTGCAACAGTATTTAGAAAGTGAAGGCATCGGATTCGATAAAACCGAAATGGAGTGGGCGGCACGTATTCTGGGATGGAGAAAGATGCAGCGTGGGCGGTATGTATTTGAAGGAGAATATTCTTACAACGGCTTCCTGTCAAAAATGGCACGGGGAATTCAGGACCCGGTTTCAGTAGTTATATTACCCGGTATTACAACAGACAGGTTCACTCAAGCTACAGCCGAGAACCTGCATTTTGATTCCGATTCTTTATTAGCATTAATGAATGACAGTACTTTTTTGGCTGAGAAAGATCTCTCCAAAGAAGAACTTTTCGGGCGCATGCTTCCCGAAACATATCTCATTTACTGGACCAGTTCTCCGAAAGAATTTCTGAATAAGGTATTGCGGGAATTTGATAATGCCTTCACGCAAGAGTATCACGAGCAAGCTGAGGAAATGGATATGAGCATTGACGAAGTTGTTACGCTGGCATCCATTGTGGAATGGGAAGCTAAAAATCAGGATGAGAAACCAATCATCAGTGGATTGTATTGGAACCGTCTGAACCGGGGGATGCGCCTGCAAGCCGATCCTACCGTAAATTTTGCTTTAGGGGAGCGAAGACGGCTTCTTTTTGAAGATTACCAGATAGATCATCCTTACAATACCTATATGAACAGGGGTTTGCCTCCGGGGCCAATCACCAACCCGAGTCTTTCCACCATTGAGGCTACTCTATATCCGGAAGACCATGACTATTTATATATGGTAGCTAATCCGGAAGGTGGACACGTGTTTACTCGAACCTTTAGTGAGCACCAGGCGGAAAGTGAGAAATGGCGACGCTGGCTACGTGAGCAATATCGAATTAAGAGGCAGCGCGAAGCTGAACAACAAGCCAACGAGCAGGAAACACGATAACCGTTTACTGTTCGCCAGCCCTTTCTTCGTCCTGAAGCTGTTTGATGCTCACTTCCTGATTAATGTGGGTATTCTGAAAGCTCACGTCCATGATCAGTCCGCGGTAGTTGTTGAATTTCTTTAGCCCTTCTTTCAGGTAAGCCGGATTTTGTACTCTTTTCAAAGTTCGTAATGCCACGTTGGCCGCATCATAACCGATAAGAGCAAAGCGATTTGGATCGGTATCGAAACGCAGGCGGAATTCACTTTCAAAATCTTCTATGTCTGTATTTCCGGGATTCTGCTCAAAGGTCTTGGTATAGTAAATTTCCGTATTCGGGAGATTTCGGGAATCGATATCGGCCATTTCCCATTCTTCAGAACCTAAAACCGTCATATCGGTTCCTATGGCTTCCAAATTGGTGAGTAGGGAACTTATAAGCGTCTCGGCGATATTGCCCGTAAACGGCGCATATACGGCATCTATATTGTAATTGAAAACCGTATCCACTTCGGGGTCAAAGTTTCTGGCGTATTTACTTATGTCGTAGCCTTCTGACTCAAGTTCTTCCACATAATATCTGACCACTTCGCCACCCAGCTTGCGAGCTTCATCAAGAAAAGCCACGGCTGAGGGTTCACCTAAAGAGCCCCGCTCTGCGATTACGGCCAGCGTATCATATCCTAAATTCCGGATGGCAAATTGCGCCATTCTTTGACCCTGAATCGCAAAGGTAGGATTCAACTGGTAGGTATAATTGTGATCAAGGTTCAGGCTGTCTGAATTGGCAAGGGGAGTGAGCATGGGAATTTCATACAGCTCCGCGTATTGAGACATGGCTACTGCCACTTCCGAAAAAAGCGGGCCGATGATGATATCAGCATCGTGGTTCCAGGCCAGTTCATTAGCAATAGCCGGAGCATTGGCTGCATCAGCACCGGTGTTTTTGTAGGTGAGAAACGCCTTCAGATCCGTATTCTCACTGTTGAATTTTTCTACGGCAAGCTGGATACCAAAGTACAGGTGTTGGGGGATTTCAAACTGAGGAGATTCAATTTCAAACTGAGGAAGAGCCACCCCGATGTTATAGGCTAAACCGGATGGAGCCTTGGTGTACCGGTTCGGATTATACCGCTGCATATAGGCAGCAGAATCGCCCAGCAAAGCTTCTATGGAAGCAAAATTGGTTGTGTCCGAGATCGTGCTGGTCTTATAGGCTTTGAAAAGGGCCCGTGCAGAAACCAAATCCAGTTTACCAATTCCGGCTTCAACAAGGTCAAGCCGTACAGCATCATACTTTGTAGCTCTGAAAGCATTGAACCGCTGCTCAAGAGTGAGGTAGTTAACGACATCGCGGTAAAAAGAGAAGGCTGCCCGTGATACAGAAGGTTCTCGTGAATTCTGTTTTAGTTCATGCAGGGCATCCAGAGAAGCTGCAAAGTTCTTTAGCTGGAAATCGGCAAGAGAAGCCGTGTATTTAGCTTCGCTGAATATTTCAGAGGAGGTGCTGTCAACCTTACCCAGATATTCCTTTGCTTTGATGAAGTTGTTTAGTGCATAATAGCTTTTGCCTGCAAATAGCTGAGCACTCGGATTGTTGGATTGTTCAAAAATTCGAAGAGCTCGTTCGTAGTTTCCTTCCTCGTAAAACTCAATGCCGGTTTCTATAGATTGAGCGATGGCGGAAAAAGAAAAAGTGAACAGAAGTACTAAAGAAAATAGAAGTCGTTTCATCAAATAGGGTATGAATATGTTAGTTTCTGAATTTATAACTAAGCAAAGGCTAAAAAGTTCTGAATTTGTGTGTCGTTTATATCACAGTGCGTTTAGTTCAACGTCGCAAAGCTTTTAAAAGGTAATTTCTATAAAGAGCATTACATGGCCGGGTAAACATAATTAGACTCAAAGCTTAATGGAATTCCAATCCACCAGTAAAGCAACAAGAAGATCGTCCAAACAACCATGAAAATTAGCGAGTATGGAAGCATCATGGAAATAAGGGTTCCGATTCCTGTATTCTTAACGTAACGCTGACAGAACACGACAACAAGCGGGAAGTAGGGTAATAAAGGAGTTATGATGTTAGAAACGGAATCTCCGACCCGGTATGCTGCCTGAGTTAAATCGGGTGAAATGCCTAACTGCATAAGCATAGGCACAAATATGGGAGCGATAAGAGCCCACTTTGCAGAGGCAGAGCCAACCAGCAGGTTTACAACTGCACTCAAAATGATGATCCCCACAATGGTAACCTGCCCGGGTAACGCCAGAGACTGTAAAAAGTTAGCTCCCTTTAGAGCTACCAAAAGACCGATATTTGATTCAGAAAAGGCATCGATAAAAAGGGCACAAAAGAAAGCCATTACAATATAATAGCCCATGCTCTCCATCGACTTTTTCATATTATCGATCATGTCTTTAGAGGATGTGTACTTACCGGATACATATCCATAAACCACACCGGGAATTAATAGAAAGATAAAAATCAGGGGTACAATGGCCTGCATCAAAGGTGCCTGGAATGAAAAAAGAGAGCTCACATCCGGGTTGTCCCAGTTTGGATCACGGAGAGCAGAACCTTCCGGCCAGGCCCAAATAAACAAACCAATGATTCCAAGTATCATTGCGCCAAATCCAAGCCAGAAAGCACGGCTTTCTTTATCAGTTACGGTTTCCATCTGGGGCATTTCGTCCTCGTCTCCGTCAACTTTAACATTGGCAAGGCGGGGTTCAACGATTTTATCGGTGATGTACCAGCCAACAAGCACAATCAGAATACTGGAGGCCCCGGTGAAATAGATATTGTTCAATGGATTCAGTGCAATATCCGGGTCAAGAATTTTTGCTGCTTCAAGCGTAAAGCTCATAATAAGCGGGTCGATAGCAGAAGGAATGAAGTTGGCAGAAAACCCGCCACTTACACCGGCAAAAGCAGCTGCAATTCCAGCCAAGGGATGCCTTCCCGCCGCGTAAAAAATCACTCCGCCAAGTGGGATTACCAATACATAACCTGCATCTGCCGCCGTGTGGCTGACGATAGCAATCAGTATAAGCATGGGGGTTAGAAATGCTTTTGGCGTAAAATTCAAAAGCTTTTTCAACCCTGCATCTATCCAGCCGGAATGTTCAGCTACTCCCACACCAAGCATCGCAACAAGCACAATACCCAATGGAGCAAACAATACAAATGTACTGATCATGTTGGCCAAAAAATCAGCCATGCTTTCACCGGTCAGCAAATTCTTAACGGCAAGCTCGTTGCCGGTCAAAGGATGGGTTTCTCCAAAATCAATGGGAGAGAGCACAGCGGATAGTATCCACACAAAAACCAGCAACATGAGAAAAAGCATTGCAGGATCAGGAAGCTTATTCCCGGCTTTTTCTATAAAATTGAGAAATTTGTCAAAGAGAGAAGAGCCTTTGGTTTCTTTTGCCTGCTTTTTTTTGGTTGATTCAGCCACGAGATTTCAACTTAGTTATTGTTGGAATATTGAAGGCAAAAAATAAGATTTTCACCGGGTTTTACAAGCACAATCATTCCCACTCAATAGTGGCCGGAGGTTTTGAGCTTATATCATAAACCACCCGATTAATTCCCTTGATCTCGTTTATAATTCGATTCGAAACATGAGCCAGAAACTCATAGGGAAGATGTGACCAGTCGGCCGTCATACCGTCCAGGCTGGTGACAGCTCTCAGGGCGATGGTGAACTCATAGGTGCGTTCATCGCCCATTACACCTACGCTTTGAACCGGCAGCAGGACAGCCAGTGCTTGCCATACATCGTTGTATAAATTCTGTTCTTTAAGCTCTTCAACAAAAATATAATCGGCTTCTCGTAACAAATTGAGTCGATCTTCAGACAACTCACCCAATACCCGAATTCCAAGTCCGGGACCGGGAAAAGGATGGCGTCCTATAAAGTGATCAGGAATACCTAATGTACGTCCGACTTCACGGACTTCATCTTTAAAAAGCTCACGAACCGGCTCAATCAGATCGAGCTTCATTTTTTCCGGAAGTCCACCCACATTGTGGTGTGATTTTATAGTTGCAGATGGACCTTTGAAAGATACACTTTCAATGACGTCGGGATAAAGAGTACCCTGCGCCAGGTATTTGAAATCGGCATCGTCGCCAATTTCCTCCTCGAAAACATCGATAAAAGTATTTCCGATGATCTTTCGCTTTTCCTCAGGATCAGAAATGCCGGTTAATCGATCTAAGAATAATTTTGAAGCGTCAACGCCTTTAACGGGCAGATGTAAATCCTGCGTGTAGAGATCCAATACCGACTCAAATTCATTTTTTCTCAATAATCCGTTGTCCACGAACACACATTGTAACTGATCTCCAATGGCTTTGTGAATAAGCGTGGCCACTACTGTAGAATCTACTCCGCCGGAAAGGGCACATAATACTTTGTCATCTCCGACTTTTTCACGTATAGATTGAATCTGCTCATCAATAAAAGACTCGGAAGTCCAGTCGCCTTTCAGGCCACATATGGTATAGGCAAAATTCTGGAGCAACTGCTTTCCATGTTCGGTATGGGCAACTTCAGGGTGAAATTGAACTCCATAAATATGATTTTCTTTATGCCGGACCGCTGCAACCTTAGCATTCGTTGTGTGCCCGATAATTTCGTAGGAAGGAGGGAGCTCATGAATGTGATCACCGTGGCTCATCCAAACCACACTTTCATCTTCAATATCCTTTAACAGGTCTTCACTATTATCAATAAGAAGATTAGCCCGGCCATATTCCCGTTTTTCAGCTTTTTCAACACTACCGGGGATTTCAGTATGAGCTAATAACTGAAGTCCGTAACAAACTCCGAGAATAGGGATATCCCAATCTATAATTTTGGCTTGAAGACCAGGGGCATCCTTGTCATTTACACTTTTGGGGCCACCGGAAAGAATGATTCCACCCGGAGTAGGTGTAGATACTTCATCCAGGTTTACGTTGTAAGGGTGAATTTCACAGTAAATATGAAGTTCACGAAGCCGGCGTGCAATGAGTTGTGTGAATTGAGAACCGTAATCAAGGATGAGAATCCATTCCGAATGTCGGCTGTGCATGAAGCTTTTTGTAAGATATTAGTGAATGAAATAAATAAAGCCTGTACCGGAAAGGGTTAAGCTATGACTTCTTCGTATTCTTCAGCTGAGAGCAGGTCGTCCATCTGAGAGTCATCAGCTATTTTGATCTTAACCATCCAGCCGTCGCCATATGGATCATCATTAACCAATTCTGGTTCATCTTCAAGCTTCTCATTCAGCTCAACGATTTCCCCATCGAGAGGAGCATAGAGATCCGATACTGTTTTTACAGCTTCAACGGTTCCGAACGTATCATCCTTGGAGAATTCTGAGCCTTCAGGTTCCAGTTCCACAAAAACAATATCGCCTAATTCACCCTGAGCAAAATCGGTGATACCGATGGTGGCCGTTCCGTCGCCGTTATCTTTAATCCACTCATGTTCGCGGGTGTATTTCAGTTCAGCTGGTATGCTCATCGTTGTTTAGTCTTCTTTGGGTGTATATTTAAATTCTCTTTCCAGATACTTGGTATCAAACTTCCCTTTAATAAAGTTCTCATCATCCATAAGCTGAATGTGGTAGGGAATAGTGGTCTTAATTCCTTCAATGATGAATTCCTTAAGAGCGCGCTTCATTTTCTTGATGGCATCCACTCGGGTTGGTGCGCTAACAATCAGCTTTGCGATCATAGAATCATAATGTGGTGGAATTCGATAGCCGGAGTAAGCATGCGTGTCTAATCTAACTCCATGCCCACCGGGAGGGTGGAATACGGTAATTTCACCAGCAGAAGGACGGAAATTATGTTCCGGATCTTCCGCATTAATACGGCATTCAATCGCATGATTTTTAAACTCCAGTGTGAAAGGCTTCAGCTTTTCGCCGGCCGCTACTTTAATCTGTTCTTCAATCAAATCGATACCGGTTACTTCTTCGGTAACGGGGTGCTCTACCTGGATCCGGGTGTTCATTTCCATGAAGTAGAAGTTGTGGTCGTCATCAACCAAAAACTCTACTGTTCCGGCACCTTCATAATTTACAGCTTTGGCTGCATTGGTAGCCGCATCGCCCATTCTCTTACGAAGTTCTTCCGTCATTAGGGGAGAAGGAGATTCCTCCAGCACTTTTTGGTGGCGACGTTGTAACGAACAATCCCGTTCACCTAAGTGGGTATGATTGCCATGTTGATCAGATAAAACTTGAATCTCTACATGGTGAGGGTTGGTTACAAAACGCTCAATATAGACGGCAGGGTTGTTAAAGGCGGTTTCAGCCTCATTACGGCACATTTTGTAATTCTTTTCAAGCTCAGAGGCTTCCATCACCATACGCATACCACGGCCTCCGCCACCGGCCGATGCTTTAATGATAACGGGGTACCCAATCTCATCACAAACTTTCTTGGCCTCTTCGTAGCTATCCACTTCACCGTCACTTCCCGGCACAACCGGAACGTTGTTAGCAATCATGGTAGCTTTTGCTACGGATTTATCACCCATTTTGCCAATGGCTTCAGGCGATGGACCGATAAATTTAATGTCATGCTCTCCGCAAATACGGGAGAATTCAGCATTTTCAGCCAAAAAACCATAACCGGGGTGAATAGCTTCCGCATTTGTAATTTCGGCAGCTGCTAAGATGCTTGGGATTTTGAGGTAACTTTCCTTACCGGCAGCCGGACCAATGCAAACCGCTTCATCAGCGAATTTAACATGAAGGCTGTCAGCATCAGCTGTAGAATACACGGCTACAGTTTTGATGCCCATTTCCTGGCAGGTGCGAATAATTCGCAGTGCAATTTCTCCTCGGTTGGCAATCAGAATTTTTTTAAACATGAAAGCCGCTTAGTCTTTTTTAATAATGAAAAGTGGTTGTTCGTATTCAACGGGCTGAGCATCATCCACCAGGATTTGCTTTACCGTTCCGCCGAATTCAGCTTCAATTTCATTCATGATCTTCATGGCTTCCACAATACAAAGCGTGTCGCCTTTAGAAACTTTATCTCCAACTTTCACAAAAGGATCAGAGTCGGGTGATGGAGATTCATAAAAAGTACCAACAATAGGGGAAGTTACCGTATCACCTTCAGCCTGTGGCGCTGAGTCATCCGATTCTCCCTGAGCAGGAGTTGTTGCCGGTTGTGCGGGAGCAGCAGGCTGAGCCGGTGCTTGAGGCGCTGCGGCAGGTTGTGAATAGGTAACCTGTTGAACTTCACCCTGTTTCTTAACTTTAATTTTGAAATCGCCTTCTTCGAGAGATACTTCGTTAACATCACTCTCGGCGATCATGTCTAAAATGTTTTTGATCAGTTTTAAATCCATGATAAGTCTTATTTAGCTCGTTCTATATATTCTCCGGTTCGGGTATCAACGCGAATTTTCTCGCCTTCGTTGATGAAAAGTGGAACTTGAACCGTAGCTCCAGATTCCAATGTAGCGGGTTTACTTCCGCCTTGTGCGGTGTCGCCACGAACACCGGGATCTGTTTGTTCTACCGTGGCTTCAATATGATCTTTGGGTTCTACATATAACACCGACTCTTCGTCAGCGTTTACAACCACAACACAGTTGTGGCCATCTATCAGGAACCCCTTTCGTTCTACCTGGGATGCGTTCACGGGAATTTGCTCGTAGGTGTCGGTGTGCATCAGGTAAAAAAGTTCTCCATCGTTATAGAGGTACTGATACTCACGGGTTTCAACCCGGACAGCTTCTGCATTTTCACCTGAACGCCAGGTTTTGTCAATATTCTTATCGTTTACAATTCCTTTAAGCTTCGTGCGGACGAAAGCAGGGCCTTTACCCGGCTTTACGTGCTGAAACTCAGTGATGGAGTAGAGTTCTCCGTCCAGATCCAGAACCATACCGTTTCTGAAATCTGATGTTGATACTTTAGACATTCTTTAAGTTTTCCTCCGATAAATTTCGCTCAAAAATACCACCTGCCCACTTGGATAACAAATGAGTTTAGATGAAATTCGAGATCAAATTATAGAGAATGGCTGCAGGACAAATATATTTGATGAAAACAGGCCAAACTTTAGAAAACAGGGTTTGTTTGATACCCGCAAACCCGTATTCCATTTCGTTCAAAGCCTGGTCGGTTTTCCATACATAACCCACAAACAAGCAGATTAAAAATCCACCAAGAGGTAAACCGATGGTGCTGAACAGGTAGTCGAACCAACCGATTAAGGCGGGGAAGAAGGCAACGGTGATGGAAACAACCAAAATACCCAAACCTACCATCCAGGCTGCTTTCTTTCGCTGTACTTCAAACTCATCAATCACGTACGAAACCGGTACTTCCAACAGCGAAATGGTTGATGTGAGTGCTGCAATACTAAGCAGCAGGAAGAACGTCACTCCTAATAACATACCTACAGAACCGCCAATGGTGTGGAAGAGGGCAGGAAGTATTTGGAAAACAAGATCGGTACTGGAGGCCAATGAACCACCAGCATTAATGTTGATACCCTGACTTTGAGCAAGGTACATCGCCGGTACAATAAGTAAACCGGCTAAAAAGGCGATTCCCACATCAGCTAAGGTTACAAAAGCTGCTGCCTGAGGAATATTCTCTTTCTTATTCAGGTAAGAACCGTAAGTGATAAGAGCACCCATCCCTAAAGAGAGGGAGAAGAAAGCCTGACCCATGGCAGAAAAGATCAGTCCTGCATTAATTTTACTGAAATCCGGTAATAAGTAAATACTCACACCTTCAGCACTTCCGGGTTGAAGTAGTACATAAATAATCATCACCACAATAATCCCGATAAGTAAGGGCATCATTGCTTTGGTAGCGCGTTCAATCCCATCGCTTACACCGGCGGTAATAATCTTAATAGTCCCCAGCATGAAAACGGTAGCAATAATCGCGTTTTTAAATCCATTTCCAGTATCCGTAAGCCAGTCTGCGGCACCTTTCATGCTCGCTGAATATGATTCCCAACCAATTCCACCAAATAGATTTTGTAATAGTTCGGAACTAGCCAAGAAGTAGAAGATTTCCTCAAAGGCGAAACCAAAAGCCCAACCGGCTACTACCGTATAGAAGGAGAGAATCATCACCCCACAAATAACACCCCATAATCCCACCAAAGGGAAAAATTTACTGGAACTGATAGCTTTAAATGCACCAACAGGGTTTTTGCCTGATTTTCTACCAATCGTAATCTCGGCTACCATCACCGGAAAACCGATCGCAAAGGTACATAACAGATAAATTAACAGGTAAGCGGCACCGCCTTCGGTAGCAACTTTAGTAGGGAAAGCCCAAATGTTACCAAGTCCTACCGCTGAGCCGGCAGCTGCGAGTACAAAGCCAAGTTTTGAATTCCATGAACCGCGGTCGGTTGTGGTTGTTCCAGCCAAGTGTGTTCCTCCTTAGGATAATTTAAATGAAAAGGTAAAATATTTTAAGCTTAGCTCACACGCAACTTTCTTAATACAACTCCTGAAGTAGCGGGAACAATCATTGATTTTTCAACACTTTGAATGGTTGAAGATCCCGCTTTGTCGGGGTTTACAACGATTTCCCAATAGCCATCAGGAAGTATAATTTCGTATGCATGCTCTTTGCTTGCGTTCAATGATACAAAGTAATCGTACATATCACCTGAACTTTTTCCGTCAATGGAAAAGGTGATATGAAGCGGATCGTTATATACTTTGAAATTAATCTCATCCGGTGCTGCCTTTCTTAAAGCCGGGGCATCTAACCGTAAGTCTATCAATCCTTTATAATATTCAAATAAAGATTTATTGAGACTGATTTCATTAAAATTCAGCCAGTTCGTCTCATTGTCTTTATTGTAACTGTCGTGATCCAGCATTCCATTTTTCGGATCAATACCGGCCGGATCCTGAATCATTTTTGAGCGTGCCCATTCCTGCCCGGCATGCATCATGGCTATACCCTGAGAAACGAATAAAGATAGCGCAGCCAATTTCGCAATTTTCCCTTCTTTTTCAGAAAGAGATGTGAGTGTTCTTTTGTCTTCAAAAACGGTATCAGCTTTTGAATGATCCAAAGCAATTCGGATATAATCTCCCAATGTGTATCCATCATGACTTTCGAGGTAATTTACCGAGTGACCGGAATGATTGAACAAGCCATGTTCTCCGGATTCCAGCGTACCTCTTAATAAGTTTTCGATGCCAAAGCGGGAGAGGTTGGGATCGGTTTCACCAAAAATGAACCCTTTACTTTCTTTGGGGTGATATCCTTTGAATCCATTTCGGATTTTATCATTCCAGCAAGCCCAGTCATGGTCCGAGAAGCCGGCCGGTTTATAATCTCCGCCCCAGGGTTCGGCAATAAGAATAACATCGGGGTTGATTTTTCGGGCTTCTTCTTTAATAAGATCAATGGTTTCCCAATCGATGATGCCAGCCAAATCAAACCGAAATCCATCAATGTGGTATTCCTTCATCCAGTGTTTAACAGATTCTACGATGAGTTCCCGGGCATGCTTTTGGGAGGTGTCGATGTCATTGCCCGTCCAGCTATCATTCAGGTAGTTCCCCATTTCATCCAGCCGGAAGTAATGATCTTTGGCTGTGTACTTAAGGGGATTCAAATCATAATGCGAGGCATGATTGTACACCACATCCATAATGACGGATATTTCTTCTTTGTGAAGGGCCTTAACCAACGACTTCAGCTCGTTGGCTGCTTTTGTGCTGTTGCCCACAACCTGTCCGGGTTCCAGCGAAGCATCAGAAGCATATATTGTTTCCGGGGCAAAGAAGAAGGAGGTCATATATCCCCAGTAATTTCTGGCATAGGGATTCCAGGTGTTTTTTACCCCTTCGTAGGTTTCTTCGTTGAATGGTGGCTCGTAATACCCAAACTTTTGAAGGGGAAGAAACTCTACCGCATTCACTCCGAGCTTTTTCAGGTGACGGATTCCCCCAACCTCAGCCTCTCGAAAATCATTATAAATTCCCTGCACAAAGGTTTTTGCAGAGGAATGGGCCACCATATCCTTAATATGAGTTTCGTAAATAATCAGATCTCTGGGATCTTCAGGCGTCACATAGTCATCACCTTCCCAATCAAATGTGTTGTTCTCAACAATCTTTGTTTTTGGGAATTGCAGGTGGTGATTGGTTGAGGTCACATGCCGGCTTCTTGGGTCAGCTATGTGGTATTCGGTAGGTTCAAAAAACGGGTCATCCTCGGGTCCATTAATTCTATACGCATACCATTTGTCGTAGAACGTGTCCTGTATAAGTGTTTCCCAGATGCCGTGTTCGTTCTTTTCTAAAGGAAATTCGAGTCCGGCCTTGTGCTCATATTCATCGTAGATAATGACGGCCACTGATGTTGCTTTAGGTGCAAAAAGCCTAAAAACGGTCTGACTTCCTCGGCAGGTATAGCCTAAGGGATATTCCTCGAGACCCTCGATGGTACAAGTATTTTCAGTTTCTAATTTCATTTAGTGTATTCCAAAAAAAGAGGACTGTCTTTGCGAGGAGACAAGTTTATTAATGTCAGTTTGGGAAGCGAAACGACGAAGCAAACTTGGGATAGCAACATCCCAAATAGTAAGGGAGATCGACGCGTCGAATTATAACTGAGTTGAAATTTAGGCACCGATGCTCCTCGCGATGACATAATTAATGCTATTCTAATGGTATACAACTATGTAATCGTACTTCCGGGTTCGGCGTCCGTTTCTACGAACTTCAGATTTCCCTCAGAGTCTTCAGCCATCAAAATCATACCTTGGCTTTCAACACCCATCAGCTTTTTAGGAGCGAGGTTTGCCACCACACTCACTTTTTGGCCAGGAAGGTCCTCTGCGTTAAAATGCTTGGCAATTCCGGATACAATCTGGCGCTTCTCCAGCCCGATATCCACCGTAAACTTAATAAGCTTGTCAGACTTTTCGATTTTCTCAGCCGTAAGGATTTTGCCGGCTCGCAGATCCAGCTTCATGAAATCTCCGAATTCGATGTCATCCTTTAATTCAGGAACATCCGGGGTCGGGTCGGCGGCTTTAGCTTTATCGTACAGTTTTTGAATTTGTTCTTCTATGAGTTCGTCCTCAATTTTATCAAATAGAATGTCGCCCTGGTTAACAGGAGTACCTTTTTCCAGCATATTCGGGGTGATGTCATCCCAACTGAAATTATCACTTAACCCAAATTGAGCTCTGAGTTGTTTCATTTTAGCAGGGAGAATAGGATCAAACAAGCAGGAGAGAGCCGCACTGATTTGCAGACTCACATATAGCGTATTCCCACATTTGACCGGATCATCTTTGCGTGTTTTCCATGGCTCGGTTTCTGTAAAATAGCGATTACCAATACGAGCCAGATTCATCGTTTCGTTGATGGCTTCCTTAAATCGGAAGTTCTCATAAGCCTGGGTAATTTTCTCCTTTTGATCACGGATTGACTGCAAGGTTTCCTTATCTAAATCGGAAGGCTCAATAAGCTCGGGTACTTTTCCGTCCGCATAATTAGCCGTGAAGGAAAGAGAGCGGTTGGTGAAGTTACCCAATACATCCGCCAGCTCTGTATTTACTCTGGTCTGGAAATCTTTCCAGGAGAAATCAGAATCTTTTGATTCCGGCAGGGTAGTCCCAAGCGCATACCGAAGCAGGTCGGGATTGAATTTCTCAACATCCAGGTATTCATGCAACCAAACAGCCCAACCCCGTGAGGTGGATAGTTTCTTGCCTTCCAGGTTTAAAAACTCATTTGCCGGCACATTTTTGGGCAATACATAATCACCATGCTCCATCAATACAACAGGGAACATAATGCAGTGGAACACAATGTTATCTTTACCAATAAAGTGGTATAGCTCGGTATCTTCATCCTGCCAAAAATCTTTCCAGAGCTCCGGCTTGCCTTGTTCCTGCGCCCATTCTTTGGTGGCCGATACATATCCGATAGGAGCATCGAACCACACATATAATACTTTGCCTTTGGCCTCATCAAGAGGTACCGGAACGCCCCAGCTTAAATCGCGGGTGGCAGCTCGATCAGCAAGTCCGTCATTCAGCCAGCTTTTAACCTGACCCATTACATTGGGCTTCCAGTTCTCGCGACTGTCGATCCATTTCTCGAGTTTTGGTTGAACATCTCCCAGCGGCATGTACCAGTGCTCAGTTTTTTTGAGCTCCGGCTTTTCTCCGGACAAAGCACTGACCGGATTTTTTAATTCCGTTGGGGAAAGGGAGGTTCCGCAGTTTTCACACTGATCACCGTAAGCTTCTTCAAAACCACAATTAGGACAAGTTCCTTTTACATAGCGATCGGGGAGGAACATATCCGACTTGGGATCATATAGCTGCTCTTCCGTTTTCTTTTTAAAGAATCCCTTCTCGTGCAGATTGGTAAAGAACTCCCGGGAAGTTTCATGATGAACTTTGGAGCTGGTTCTTCCATAATAGTCGAAGGTGATTCCAAAATCTTCAAATACCTTCTTATTCATCTCATGATAGCGATCCACAATATCCTGAGGAGAAACACCTTCTTTTTCTGCGGCGATGGTTATGGGCACACCGTGCTCGTCGGATCCGCAGATGAAGGCTACATCGGCATCCGTACGGCGTTTATAGCGGCAGTAAAAGTCAGGAGTGAGGTAAGCTCCGGCAAGGTGACCAAGGTGAATAGGTCCGTTGGCATAGGGCAGCGCCGAAGTAACAAGAATTCTTTTTTTATTGGGCATGAATGAGTTTTATCCGTCTTTTTTCCGAAGATAAGAAATGGTGGGTTTAATGTTTAAGGTGTTAAGAGAATAATTTGAACCTCGTAATTGGGTTCCGCAGCGGAGCGGCGGTACCAGAATTAATCATAATTCAAAAACGTGATCTATTTTTCTGTTCCTCATTTCTCCTTAACTTTACTCCATGCTAATTACATTTGAAGGAATAGACGGAAGCGGGAAGTCCACACAGATTTCCCTGCTAAAAGAACGATTGATCAAGCTGGGGCATAAAGTGGAGGTATTTCGGGAGCCCGGAGGAACCGATGTCTCTGAGATGATTCGCGGAATGCTGCTAAACCCCGAACTGGATATTGACCCGGTAACTGAGCTCTTGCTGTTTTCATCAGCGCGCTCACAGCTGGTTGCCGAGAAAGTGCGTCCTCTGCTTAAAAAAGATGTAATAGTAATCCTGGATCGCTTTTATGACTCTACAACGGCTTACCAGGGGTTTGGGCGCAAGAGCATGCCCATCGAACAAATTAATCAAATCAATGCCGCAGCTACGCACAACCTGGTTCCTGATTTTACTTTTTATTTGAGGCTTAGCCTGGAAGAGGCTGCCGAGCGGACCAAGAACTTCGAAAAAGACCGGATGGAGCTCTCAGGAGATTCTTTTTTCAAACGGGTATTTGACGGATTTGAACATTTAGCCAAAACCGAAACCCGTTTTAAAACCATTGACGCGGGGCAGGATAAAGATTCGATTCACGATGATATCTTTAAGGACCTGCACTCATCGCTTTAATTTATCCGCTGTTATTTTTTAAACAATGATATTGGTGTAACAAAAGGGAGGCGGGGGAGTCTTTTTTAAAAAACTTTACGGTTATCCGATTATTTATCTGTGATGAACATTGAGGCTTAATCTTTTTATCCGTAAATTTAAAGCAATCTGGATGAGTCCTGCCTGTTTCCATGACAACCAGTTCATCAAAAGAATACAATTCTAACGATCATAACTACCAAGTAATAAATTATGGCGCACGAAAGAATCGAAATTGATCTACCTCTTGCCAAAGTATACGAGCTCCTTTCTAACCCAGTTGAATTCCCTAAGTTTCTGGAACGTATAGATTTAGTAGAGAGAGTTAACTCTCAAACTTTCGAATACAAGACTGACATTGGAGGAGAAGAGTATCAGTGGACAACCAATCTTATCGATAACCTTCGTAATACTCGCTTTGCCTGGATTACTATCAACGGTAATCTGAATCAAACCGGAACTATTCGATTTACTCCGCTTGATAACGGCGAACGCACACGCGTTGAGTTTTCTCTGGACTACCGTACATTTTTCGGTGATCCTGAAGAAGAATTGGCTTCTTTCATTGAAGATTCACCTGCTCAGCTCAAGAAAGACCTCGAGAAATTCAAGGAATTAGCTGAAGGCGGAACCTTCAAAGAAACTCCAATCGAGCCAACGGAAGAGACCGAAGAAGAAGTTACCGCATAAGGTATTTCAATCTTTATATTATTTACATTACTTGATGCGCATCTCACCGATGCGCATTTTTTTTGTCATTATTAAAGTACGTATGGATTTCAGCGAGTTTTTACAGTCAGAATCGAGCCGTCAACCTCATTATTTATTAATAGGCAGTCCAATAAGCCACAGCATTTCTCCTTTAATGCACAATACGGCTCTGGATCATCACGGATTGAAGGCCGAATATCACGCCGTAGCCGTCCGTAACAGTGAGATATCAACCCTGATTGCCCACTTTAACCGGTTAGAGTTCCTTGGGGCAAACATTACCATCCCTTATAAAGAAACATTGTTTGATGCCATTGACACGCTGGGCATGGAGGCCGCACAAATCGGGGCCATCAATACCATTGTAAAACGAGACGGAAAAATTATTGGAGAGAATACCGATGAATATGGTTTCCGTGTTCCTGTAGAGGAGTATGAAGATCAGCTTGCCGGTGAACGGGCTATTATTTTCGGAACCGGCGGTGCGACCAAAGCTATTTGTTATGCACTGCGTGAACTTGGGGTTGAAGAGATTGTGATGGTTTCTCGTCGCCCGGGCCGATATGATGAGCAATCCGATATTATTATGTGTAATTATGAAAACTGGAATGCTTATGCTGAAGAAGCAGCCATTATTATAAATGCCACGCCGCTGGGAATGACACCCAATACCGATGCTTCTCCTGTAAAAGATCAAGAGGCAGAATTTCTATCTGATAAAATATGCTATGATGTGGTGTATAATCCCCGCGAAACAAAATTTCTGAAACAAGCCAAAGCAGCGGGTGGAATTCCAGTAGAGGGTTTAGACATGCTGATTTACCAGGGAGCGAAAGCATTTAAACTCTGGACAGGGCAAGAATTCCCAACCGGACTCATAAAAATGAAGTTAGAAGATGTCTTCACGAATTAAGCATATAAAACCGGATCTGCTGAATAATGACTCTGTTTCCAGCTGGTTCACGCTGCGAAATCAGGAATTGGTTCATCCCAATCGAGATATTCCCGGTTTAAATTTAGGGCTTAATACTGCTGAAAAGGCGTCCGCTGTTCTTGAAAATCGCCAGCGATTATTAAAAGAGATTGGTCTGGATGAAAAGCAAATAGCTTATGGAGTTCAGGTTCACAAAACGGATATTAAAGAAGTGATCGAAGGGGGGATCTATGAGGAAACCGATGGTTTCGTAACCACCAAACCCGGGTTAGCCCTCGCCATACAGGTAGCCGATTGTGCTGCTGTACTACTCGCAGATAGTGAGAATAAAGTAATTGCAGCCGCTCATGCCGGTTGGAGGGGAGCAGTTGCTGATATCTTGCCAAAAACAATCCGAAAAATGAAGGCACTTGGAGCTGAATCAGAATATGTTAAAGTATATGTGAGTCCGTGTATTTCTCTCCAAAATTTTGAGGTTGGGGAAGAAGTAGCAACTGAATTTCCTGACCGGTTTGTGGACAGAACGAATTATGCCAAACCCCATGTTAACCTAAAGGCTTTTGTCAGGCAGCAGCTGTTGGATGAAGGCATTGAAAGCGATCATATTGAAATTGATGATTCCTGTACTATAGAAGATGAAAACTTTTATTCGTATCGCCGGCAGAAAGACAAAAGCGGCCGAATGATGGGAATCATCAAATTGAACTAAAGATTTTATTACACCTTGAGAGTTAGCTACAGCCCCGGTTACGTTGCCGATATGCCTGATGATCATATCTTCCCGATGAAGAAGTTCAGTGGCCTGCATCGCTATTTATTGGATCGTGGGGTTCTTAAAACTTCCGAAATCATAGAGCCTTCCATGGTCGACCATTCAAACCTGATTATGGCACACACGCCCAGGTACGCGCAAGCAATCTGGGAAGGAACCCTGGACCGGAAGGAAGAGCGGAGAATGGGATTACCCTGGAGTAAATCTCTTGCTATACGTTCCAGGCTGGCTGTTCAGGGGACCATCAATGCCGGACTCATGGCCCTGCAGGATGGGATTGCCGGTAATTTAGCGGGTGGCACCCATCATTCCATGCCGGATTTAGGAGAAGGATTCTGCGTATTTAATGATGTGGCAGTGGCCATTAAAGTGTTACAGCAATCAAAGTGGGTGAATAAGGTGATGGTAATCGATTGTGATGTTCATCAGGGCAACGGAACGGCTCATATTTTTGCAGATGATCCCAGTGTATTTACGTTCTCTATTCACGGAGAAAAGAACTATCCGTTCAAGAAACCGCCTTCCGATTTAGATGTTGGTCTGCCCGATAAAACCGAAGACGAAGATTACCATAAAGCCCTTATTTCCGCACTCGATTCAATTCTACATGATTTCAACCCTGATCTTGTGTATTACTTAGGTGGAATTGATCCGTTAGAAGCCGATCATTTTGGTCGGTTATCACTTACCCTTAATGGACTCAGGGAAAGAGAGCGTATTGTTATCGAAACCATCACCCAACGAAATCTGCCTCTGGTATTGTTACTCTCAGGGGGATATGCCCCTACACTTAATGATACGGTGATTGCTCATGCACAAATGTATGAAGTGGCAAAAGAAATGGGTTTTTAATAATCATTGCTTAATTTCACAAGGAACTAAATCGACAAGGATTTGAAGAAACAAAAACTGGCTATTCTGGGATCGACCGGATCCATTGGAACACAGACGCTTGAGATAGCACGACAGCACCCCGATAAGTTTGAAATCGTTGCTCTTACCGCCCATTCTAACTGGGAATTACTGGCAGAACAGGTTCATGAATTCAATCCTGCATACGTACTTATCAGCAATGAAGAATACTATACTAACTTGAAACAAGCTGTGTCCGGAACCAAAGTGATGTCGGGTGCTGAGCATCTTCCTGCCATAGCTTCTCTGCCTGAAGTAGATACGGTTTTGAACAGTCTGGTAGGCTTCGCCGGTTTTGAATCCACACTGGAAGCCATTCGTTCAGGAAAGAAAGTGGCGCTGGCTAATAAAGAGTCGCTGGTAGTGGGGGGAGAGTTGATTATGGCCGAACTCGTAAAATCTGAGGCTCAGCTCATTCCGGTAGATTCTGAACATAGCGCCATGCTGCAATGTTTGGTGGGGGAGTCGATGGATGACATCGAAAAGATTATCATTACAGCAAGTGGCGGACCTTTTCGGGAGTTCAGCAAAGAGCAGATGCAACAGGTTACTGTTGAACAAGCTCTTGATCACCCCAACTGGAACATGGGAGCAAAAATTACCATCGACTCATCAACCATGATGAACAAAGGCCTGGAAATCATAGAAGCACACTGGCTTTTTGATCTTCCCGTAGAAAAAATTCAGCCCGTCATTCATCCCCAAAGTATCATCCATTCCATGATTACTTTTATAGACGGATCCAGTAAAGCACAGCTGGGTTTACCGGATATGAAAGTGCCTATAATTTATGCGTTGAGTTACCCTGATCGGTTCCCCTTAGATACCCCGAGAATGAATTGGAATGAAGCGCAAAACCTCACCTTTGAACCCGTTGATTTTGATAAGTTTCCCTGTGTTAGATTAGCAATGGATAGTATCTCGAAGGGAGGGTACGCACCTGCCGTTTTAAATGCTGCAAATGAAGTTGCCGTAGAGCGATTTTTGAACAAAGAAATTGGTTATATTCACATCCCTGAAATTGTAAAAGAAAGTTTGGCTAACATCGTATTGAATGATAGTTTGAACACAGAGACGTTAAAAGAAATCGACAAAGAGACGCGAAGCTACGCGCATACAATTATTAAATAATTTACATGGACTGGTTTTTAAGCTTATTAAATACGCTCCTCATTTTTGGCGGAGCGCTGATGATCCTCGTTTTTATTCATGAACTTGGACACTTTTTAGCAGCAAAGTTTTTCGGAATGCGGGTTGAACGCTTTTCGATTGGATTTCCACCGCGGGTATGGGGTTTCCAAAAAGGAGACACCGATTATTGTATTGGAGCAACACCGCTTGGCGGATATGTGAAAATATCCGGTATGATTGATGAAAGCATGGATACCGATCATCTGGAAAAAGAACCCGAGGCCTGGGAATACCGAAGTAAACCGGTTTGGCAGCGTATTGTTACCATTACGGCCGGGGTTATCTTTAACATGATTTTGGCATTCTTTATCTACTTTGGGTTGACCTACAGCCAGGGTAAGGCCGTTCTGCCCATTGATGATACCGAGGGAATTTATGTTCCTGAAACCTCTATTTTGCATGAAATAGGCTTCGAAACCGGAGACAAAATTGTAGGCGTGAACGGGCAACGAGTTGCTTATTTCAATGAACTGGTTTCCGCTTCTGAACTCACTTCAAATAATCTGACGTACATGGTGATGAGAGACGGACAGCAAATCTCGGTTCCTGTTTCTCCAAATTTCCTGGATAGCCTGCAAACACGTGGTTTTTTGGATCCGACCTATTCTTTCCCAAGTAAAATTTCATCGGTTCCTGCCGGAAGACCCGCTGCCGAAGCCGGATTACAAGCCGGTGATCGTATCGTTTCAGCAAATGGCGATACCGTCAAATACTGGGTTCAATTGGTAGAGATTATCCAGAATGCAGACTCAGCGGTTACTTTTGGAGTGCAGCGGGAGGATTCTGTTTTCTATGCGTCAATTACTCCTGACCCGGATACTAAAACCATCGGGATTGCTTCTCCCCAAATCCAAACCTTGGGCTTGATGCGTATCGAATATGGACTTTGGGAATCTGTGGGTGAAGGATATAATCAAACCGTAGAACAAACGGTAGGCATTGTACAGGGTTTTACCCGGATGATAACCGGAGACATTTCGGTAACCCAAAATCTGGGCGGGCCGATTGCCATAGCCAGCATTACCCGTGAAGCAACTGATCAGGCGGGGTGGATTGGCTTCTGGAACATTACGGCGCTACTGAGTATCACGCTAGCAATCCTGAATATTCTGCCGATTCCGGCTTTGGATGGGGGGCACCTTGTGTTCCTGCTTTACGAAGGCATAACTCGTCGTGAGCCTTCTGAAAAAGTTCGCATGATCGCTCAACAAATTGGCTTTTTCCTGATGATTGGATTATTCATTTTTGTAATGTTTAATGATGCATTCAGATACTTCGGACTTTAATTATGTTATCTAAGGAAGGATACCCCACAATTGCACTCGTACTAACCGTTTCCATATTGGTATGTGGATTCGCTTACTATTTTCTGAACCACTGGTTTGCCTATGTAATTTATGCAGGAATGGGGACTTTGAGTGCACTTACCGTATTTTTCTTCCGGGATCCTGACCGTAATATTCCTGAAGATGAAAACCTGATTATTTCACCGGCCGATGGAAAGGTGGTGTTTGTAAAAGAAGTGAATGAAGACGTGTACCTGAAGAATAAAGCTACACAGATCAGTATTTTTCTTTCCCCGTTGAATGTGCATGTAAACCGAAATCCTGTTTCCGGCTCGTTGGAGTACGTCAAGTATCATCCCGGAGAATACCTGATGGCCTGGACCGAACATGCTTCTGAACTTAATGAGAGGGCCGATTTTGGCGTTCTTCATCCTTCCAATACCAAAATCTTTTTCCGGCAGATCACCGGATTTTTAGCCCGAAGAATTGTGTATAACATTAAGGAAGGGGACGAGTTAAAAGCCGGAGAGCGATTTGGTATTATGAAATTCGGCTCGCGAATGGATGTGGTTGTACCCGGCAATGTAGAGGTAAAAGTGAAATCGGGTGATACTACCAAAGCGGGAGAATCTATTATTGGAGTTATTAACGAATGAAATATCCAATTCAGAAAAAATATCATTCTTTCAAGCAGCGCCGACAGCGGAGAAAAGAGCAAAAGCCGCCGGTGAATAAGAAGATCGCTGTTCCCAGTTTCTTTACGCTGATGAATCTTTTCAGTGGATTCCTGGCAATTATTTCAATTTCGGACGGGGATTTTATACGGGGAGCGTGGCTAATCGCCCTTGCCGGTTTATTTGATGTTTTTGACGGATTGATGGCACGACTTGCCAACGCCACCAGCGATTTTGGAATTGAACTGGATTCCATCAGTGATATGGTTTCATTCGGAGTGGCTCCGGGCTTTTTAATTTACAGCTGGAGTTTACACGAACTGGGTTTTGTGGGAATTATGGTAAGCGCGTTGCCGCCACTTTGTGGAGCGGTTCGTTTGGCTCGTTTTAACGTAAATGCACGACTCCACCCACGGCCTGATTTTTTTGTAGGATTACCCATCCCGGCCCAGGCCATTATCCTTGGTGCTTTCTTCCTGACCTTCAGAGACTCTATGGAATTGTTTTCCTTTCTTGAGAATGGTGTGAATTCGGTTCTGATCCCTTTTATAGTGGTTATATCCTTTTTGATGGTTAGTACACTTCCTTTTGATAAAATTCCCCGGTTCGACCGTCAAACCATTAAAGAGCAGAAGGGTAAATTTGTACTATTCCTTGTTTACCTGGTACTAATTCTGGCCTTCAAAGAGTACGGGCTCATGGCCGTCTTCACATTGTTTATGCTGAAGGGAATCATCGTTGGGGCTATTCAATTTTTTACCGATGATTATGGTCCGGCCGGAGTTGATGAATTTCAGGATTACAGCTGATTTTCAATCACTTCTTTGATGATAGCTGCTGCATTACCCTTGCCGAATACAGAAGAAGCATTCGGATAATTATCTGATTGAAGCCATGCATTGGCTTCACTGATAATGGTTTTCTGATCAGTGCCTACCAGTTTTCCTAAACCGGATTCAATCAGCTCCTGTCTTTCTGTTTCATTTCGGAGCACTAACACCGGTTTTCCAAGGGCAGAGGCTTCTTCCTGAATTCCACCGGAATCGGTCAGTATCAAATCTGCCCGGCGGAGCACATGCAAAAAGGTGAGGTAATCAAATGGAGAGGTGCGTTTAAATCGCTCGTCTTTGATTTCAACTTGTTCGATCGCAGCCAGCACATTGGGGTTGGGGTGAGCCGGAAAAATAACAATCAGGTCGTCATTTGAAGCTAAAAGCTGTTTTACGGCCGTGAAAACATTTACCAATGGCTTACCATGATTCTCTCTTCGGTGAGCCGTCAGCACCAGCAGTTTTTGGTTATCATCCACATCATAAAGGATGTCGGGTGCAGAATGGTCGAATGCTTTTGATTTGGTAATGCTGTTCAATGCATCAATTACCGTATTCCCGGTTACTGAAATCGCTTCCTCAGTAATGCCTTCCTTTAGTAAATTTTTCTTATTTAGTTCCGTGGGGGCAAAATGGATGTGAGTCAGATGAGTTATTTGCCTCCGGTTCATTTCCTCGGGAAAAGGGTAGTATGGGTTATGGCTGCGCAACCCGGCCTCTACATGCAGCACCGGGATTTTTTGATAGTATGAAGACAAGGCGGTAAGGTAAGAAGTCGTCGTGTCTCCCTGAATCATCACGAAATCTGGCTCAATCTCTTCAATTACTTTCTTCAGTTTGGGTAAGAGGGATTGGGTCAGCTCAAATAAATCCTGATTCGGCTTCATGATATCGAGATTGATATCCGGCTGAATGTCAAAAAGGGACAGCATGGGATCCACAAGCTCTTTATGCTGACCGGTATGCAGAACCGTTACGTTCAAACTCTCCCTGAGTTCAAGGATCACAGGGGCCAGTTTAATGACTTCAGGCCGGGTTCCGAATGCAATGAGAATCTTCTTCATGCCAAAATTCTTTTGTATTGATTAGCCGTTAATTCTGCTACCCGTTGCCAGGAATAATTCTTAAAAATATGATTTTTCAGGGTATCTGAGGATTCTTTTTCCAACGCTTTTTTTATTCCGCTTAGGAGTGACTTAGAAGAATCCGGATTTATGAACTCAGCATATCCATCAAAGTAGTCTTTGGTGCCGCCTTTCTCGGTTATAACAATTTTGGAACCTGCCAGAGCCGCCTCCATGGCTGCAATTCCTGGTGTTTCGAACTGGGAGGGAAGCACAAAAACGCTGCTGGCAGCATAAGCGGAGGCAAACAGTTCAGAATCATGATCAAGAGTTTCGATTAGGGTCACATTGTCGGCTTCTTCTGCTAAAGTTCTGCATTTTTCTCCGTATTCATCCTTGTAAAAAGAACCGATGACTACAACAGGAGAATCAAGGTCAGAAGCTACTTCAAGCAGCTTGATTACATTCTTTCTTTTGGCTCCGGCCTGACCGGCAAACAGTACAAAGTCTTTCAATCCATAGGTATCAATAAACAACTGAGGCTGAGCCTCTGCGAACTTTTGTTCTACTCCATTTGGAACGACCTGAATTTTGTCATTAGGAATTGAAAAGCCATCCCGGATGAGATCAGCCTCTGCTGAGGTGTTTGGTATAACGACATCTGCTTTGCTGCATAATTCGGTTTTGACGCTAAAATCTGAACGGATTCCGGAGCCAAAAGCAGAGCTCAATCGCTCCATTTTTAGGGCTCTTTTGATAAAAGCAGCTTTCCGGTTGGAAAAGAAAACCGGAGAAAGGGCGAGGGGCAATCCCATTGCTTTCACCTGATCTACAATTCCCACATTTTCAATGGAAGCCCCGAATACATGAACCAAGTCAAGGTTCATGGCTTTCATATCATCCCACGGTGAAATCAATTTCGCTTCTACTCCAAAAGACGTTATATGCTTAGTCGTCATTAAAGCCTGGGTTCTGAGTCCGCCGTTGACGGCCGCAATACTCATGGGAGACACATAACCTACTTTCATAATCGCCCCCGGTTTTTCCAATCTAACAGTGATGTTTTAAGAAGATTCAAATCCCGTTTTCTCATTTCAAGTACCTCTTCAGGCTTAGGAAGATAGGGCTTCGAAAACTTTAATTTTGTTGTTTTTGTGAGGTTGATGATATCCTCACTTGTAGATATCAGATCAAACTCGGAATGGTTCATGGATACCTGAATCAACTTATCAGGATTTGAAGATTTTTCAATGGTTACTTTTCCATCATCTAAATATGCTTCAAAGGTGAACCTTTCCCGTTCTTTCCAAAAGGCAGCAAACTCACCAAAAGTAAGATTTTCAAATTCGTGAATATCAGTGAGTTCCAGCAAGTGATCGATAACAGAAAGCCCGGGCTGTAAAGGGTGGTGATAAAACAAAGCCGGTTCAAACCGTGATAATTTATTTAATAACACATCCTCGAAATACCCTTTCATAACCTCAATGGAATATTTACGGCGGTTTAGACTACCCGTACAAATAGGATGAATGGGAACTTGAAGGGGGAGTTTTTCCTCAGCCGGGCGGAGGGGTAATCCATCATAGCAAAAGGTAAACTCTGAGGTGTATTCAAAGCCGGAATTTTTCAGGGATTTTTCAAGTGCCGTGTTCCAGATACCATAAGGAGCACAAAAGCCGTTGAAATCAATGTTAGCTTTTTCGAGATGCTCTTTGCCGGTTTGAATGTTCCGGTTAACCTTTTTGAAAGAATCTGAAGTACCGTGTTCATAGCCGTGAAGAGCAATTTCCTGGTTCTCATAGGTCTTGAGGTGAGAAAGCCAATCCTCATGTGCTTCTACATGTAAAAACCAGGTTGCCGATTTTTGGTGTTTACGAATCGTTGCATAAAGATCATCCATGGATTCTTTATCGCCAAAGTCAGAGTCAACCCGAAAACAAAAAACAGGTTTAGTTGTCGGGGAAGTCCACTTTTCGATGAAAGGCAAAGATCTTCGAAAGTGTAGTTCTTTTAAAATAGCTTTAAGCACTTCAGCAAGCTCATGCTTGGATACTTTGCTGACAATTTCATCCGGATGTTCTCCATTTCTGCTAAAGAATCGTTTTCTCCTATAACAGGTTGTTTGTAACAGTTCAGCTACATCAACGCCCAAAAAAGCAAGATTTGAATGGTCTTCTGCAGGTAAATGAACCAGACCTTCCAGTAACTCCCCATCCTTATGAAGTCTTACTTTGGTATGTACATCTACATGAGAAATATGAGATAGAAAGCCTTCACGATCAACATTTATGAGTGTATCTTCATGGGATGACCGGGTTTGACTTTTCTCAAGGAAGATCAGATTGTCCGCAATTTCTAACAGGCGGCCATCGTTTTCTACAAAGGATTTCAGGGCTGATTGTTGAGCCTTAACGGGCTTCTTGTTGAGAATTATAACACTGTACTCACGATGCAGTTCTAAGTTGTAATTCACTTCTTCATACCACACCCCCAGCTGATTCAATGCAGCATCCCAGGCTGCATTTCTTTCCTGAATTCCTATACACAATCGCTGCTTCATCCCAGCACCTTTTTCTTCGCCCATTCAAATTGATCAGGCTTCAGAATGCCAAACTGATAGATGATAACGATAAAGATGATCGCAGCAATGGCAGCATTCAAAAGGGGCATCAGCGGACTGAAAATAAAACCACAGAATAGCAGAACAGCTGCCGGGTAACTGACCAGCAGAGGCTTCAGGTAGTTTAAAGGAACTACTTTCCTGAACCAGAAGTAGGTAAACAAGGTAATAATCACCTCAGCAGCTGAAACAGAAATTGCTACCATTTTTGAATTTCCAAGAGCGGTAAAACTGAAAATGAGGATAGCCGAAATGGTTCCGCCAAAACAAGTGGCCAAAAAATATTCTTTGTCTTTATTGGTGGCTATCAAACCAAAGGAGAATAGGCTATTTACGAACGTAGCGGCAATCATCACCGAAAGAATCTGGAGCAGAATCACACTCTCTGCGTATTGATCACCGTAGAGTATAGAAATGATTTGCTCTGCACCAATAGCCGTTACAAGGGCTATGAGAGCTCCGCCTGCCGACACCAACCGAAACACAGTATCTATCTTGATGTTGGCTTCGGCCCGATTCCTGCTCCAAAGGGATGAAAGGTTTGGCAACAGTAAGTTCACAAAAACCCGGTCTATCATCATGGCAATAATTACCACTCGAAAGGCAGCTCCATATAAACCGGCATCACGAAGTGTTAATATCCCTCCAATTAAAATAGGGGGAAGTAAATGCACAATTTGAGCAAAGAACTTACCTAATCCCAAAATAGAGCTCGATTTGAGCAAGTCGGGATAGATTTGAACACCCCGTGACGGAAGGGAAAAAGGCTTGTCCTTGATGGCAAATGTACCAAGCGTTAACGCGGCAATGGTCACACCAACGGTATAAAGCACCGGTACGAGGGTTACATCCTCAACCGATTGAACCATAAAAATGACAAGTACAAAGTATATGAGTCCGTTCAATATTTTAGACAGGGCGATTTTACCAAACTGTTGTTTCCCCGCATAAAACCACTCCATCAGTGCCATATAGGGGACGATAGAGTAGAGGTATCCCAAAATAACCTGCTTCTCAATTTCCCCGGTATTTATCATGGAAACGATGACCGTTGAGGCAATCAAAACAATGATTCCAAGAAAGAGCTTCATCCTGAATATCTCTAAAACCCGAAAAATACGTTTTGAAGGCTCTTTGGCTGTTTCCCGTGTTCCTATACTGATAAGCCCCATATCAGAAACCCAGGTAGCGTAGCCAAGGATTGAAAGAGCAACGGTTATAAGCCCATAGAACTCAGATCCCAAAGTACGGGCCAGGTAAATGGAGGTAAGAAATGAAAGTCCCCGTCCGGCGACATCACCAATGGCTATCCAAAACGCTTTTTCTTTCAGCTTAGCCATTAGCGCGTGCCTTTAAATGCTGTTTAAGCAATTGTTTCAGTTCATCCTGATGGGTGAATAACTCAACGTTCGCCTCTTTTCCTTCTTCACTCAAACAGCCTAAATCCGGGGCTATTATCTGCTTTTCATAAGCTTTAGCCATATGATAACCGCCAGAGGAAAGGATTTCGCGGTAATTAAAAGCACAAAGATCAGCGGCACTGTAAAACCAGGGTACCCGGCTTTCATCAATAAACTGCGGGATGATTTGGATTTGGGCACTCTGCTTCTGCTTATCCTTTAATTCATCAAATAACTTCAGGTTGCCCTTTTTTACCGGTCCAACAACCAGAAGCTTACACTCAAAATCAAAATCTATAACTAAATCAGCTACTTTCTCTATCTGCTTGTAGTGGCTGATGTTACCGAACATCAGTATTACAGGGAGTTCCGGTTTTAATTCACAACCATAATGCTCATTCAGATTTTGACGGGCAACGGATTTGTCAATAGATTCAGCCGGAAATGCGGGGTGGGGAATTAACTCAAATTTTTCTTTTGAAGCTTGCAATCGTTCGCTCATGATGTTCATGGCTTTTTCGCAGTGGACATGAAGCACATCCGACCAAGCCGCCATTTTCTTATGCAGAAAACGGTGCAACCCCAGGTATTTTTGGTCATGGGGAAACTCATTATGTAATGTCCACACAATATTGCCACCCAGCTTATGGAATAAATAGATGCAGAACATTTTCCAGGGCATGCCCAGCAAGGACTTAAAATCCTGAAATTCAAGCCAGTGGTAATGCAGAATAGCCTGACGGTTGGAAAGAATGCCGGCAACCAGTTTAAAGTGATTGAACACACTTATGGATTGAATATCATAATCCGATTCCTCAATCAGGTTTTTGTACAGCAGGTATAAGTAATCAGACTTTTTATGCGAATACCGGATCAGAGGTACTACATAAACGGTGCGTGCATCATTATTAACCGATGCATAAACCTCCTTAAGAGAAGTTGCCTCCATAAATACCCTTATTAAAATTTGTACTGAATCCCGATGGAATGTACTGTTCCGTAGCCGGTATTGAAAGGAACCAATGCATAATTGAAGGTAATCTCGTCGGTTGTGAAGGCAGCCCCAAATGAAACCGGACGAACATTATTCTGGGTTTTATATCCACCGCTGATTTCCAAAACGTCAGCTACGTTAAATGAAAGCCCTAAATTAAAATATGAGCCCGGAACTGTATAGTCGGCATAATCTTTGTCATCCGTTTCAACCAGAGGATAGACATAATCAGCGTAAGCAGTTACCAACACCGGCAAGTCATCGTTTTTTGGTGGGGTGAAGTTGAGTACATCTGCTGAAGTACCAACTTTAAAATTCGCAGGGAGAGGGGTGGAATTAATGTTGAGCTTCTCCATTTCTCCCAAATTCGTTACCGATGCCCCAAACCGAATCTTGTCGTTAAATAATTCACTGGCCATTCCGAAATTAAAAGCATAACCGTTAGCCTGATAAGTGAAGTTCTCTTCGTTCAGATACTGAATTGCACCTCCCAATGCAAAGTATTTGAAATCATAAGCATACGCCGCTGAGATAGAGATATATTGTATAGAGAACTCACCGTTTGGTGGACCCGGGTTATTTCGGGCTTCATAATCATCAGCTCCGGAGGTGTAAAAAGAAAAAGCTACTGCTCTTTGCCCGTTTTTGAAGTTTACACCACCAAAAATGTTATTCACGTTAGCGATCCAGAAAGAATATCCTAAATCTATGGAGGAATAGTCATTAAGGGATAGTAAAGCCGGATTTGAGAAAATAGAAGCTGCCCCTTCGGATATTGAAGTGGTGGCTTCAGCTTTAGAAAGAGAATAAGGAGTTGGAGAAATGCTCAGCATCTCGAAGCCGCTTCCCTGAGCAAAAAGGGCGGAGCTGCTGATGAATAGAAAAAGGCTGAAGAATACGGTTTTCATAAATTCAGGCGTAAGGAAAATACATGCATGTTAGAAATTCGGTACGGTTCCATCACAAACGCATAGTCGATGGAAGGGGAAAATACGTCAAATGGCAGGTGAATGGAAAAACCGCTACTTAAGGCCCAGCTATCCATATTCGTGGCTTCCGGCAGATTCCACCCGGCTCGGAGAGTAAAACGTTCGTGAGCTTTCCATGAGCCGCCTAATCTAACTTGTGAAGAACTGGTGTTAATGGTTTCTGAAGTTGTGATGGTGGATGGAACCCCGTTATCAATAAAAAACTCAGTAGTTTCTGTTTCGGAGCTATAACTTTGCAGCTCGAAATCTGCAGATACGGTGAAAAGCTTTCTCTGGTAGGCTAATCCTAATATAATTCGGGTAGGGAAGTTATTAACCACATCCCGGGCCTGATCCAGGTTATATAAGTTTTGAGCATTCCACGAATAATTAGCAAACAGGTCTTTCACTGAAAAACCAATGTTCAGATATTCTCCGGCATTATATAATGCCCCTAGATCCACACCAACGGTAAAGGCATTGTCAAGCTCGGAGTGATAATCAGCCATGCTAAACTTCAGGCCGACTCCCGCATTGAATTTTTCACTAAGCCGGATGCCAAAGTTACTGGTCAGCTGATATTCATTAACCGTAAACAAACCGGTTGGATATCCGCTTACCGTTCGGCCGTCAATATCTTTTACTCCTGCTCGCATCACGTTGAACGAGATGCCGGCACTGGGTGGAAGTTTCAGGTGTATGCCTGAACTTTGGAATACACGGTCAAATTTAAGCGCTCCAACCGTAAGATCGGTCTGGCGGGTATCTAACGCCAATGCCGCTTGTGCAGGGTTATAGTAGGCGAAAGCGCCTTCAGATGTTACCGCGCTCATGGCGTTACTCATAGCCATTCCCCTGGCGCTGTACCCAATCCGGTATGATGCTCCGGCAAAGCCACCGTTCTGAGCTAAAAGCGATGGCGAAATCAACCCAAACAAGAGGAGGAAGACCGGGAATAAAGTTCTGTTGATATGTGTGAATCTATTCAGCATTAATCCACCACCAAAATTTTACCATTCTTGCGAGTACCGGGCGTATCAATCACATATATATAAGCTCCGTTAGCAACTTTACGGCCTTTTCCGTCAACCCCGTCCCAAACGGCTTCATAAGTGCCAGGCGGGAAAGAAGCGTTTTCAATTTCCCGGACGAGATTCATCCCGAAATCAAAAACCCGGATGTTCACATTGCCCTGATTTTCTACTTCAAACTTGATGCGAACCAGCTCATGGACGGTCGGTGAAAATGGGTTGGGGTAGGCATAGGTGTTTACATCCCGGCCTTCATCGTGAACATTTCCGCCTTTTAGAGGGAAGTTAACCCGGGTGATTTCCCAGTTATCAAAAACCTGGTTGGCTGTGCAGCATTCATGAGAGGCGAGTCCATCGCTTGTAGAGATCCAGATACGATTGGTAGTAGAAGTAGCTGAGTAAAAAACAGCGGTTGATTTTATGAAGGTATTCGGGCTTTTAATTTGAGGTGATTTTATCCAGGTATCTCCACCGTTGGGAGAAATGAACAAGCCATTTTCTCCGGTTGCAAATACATATCCATCCTTAAAACCAATATCATTAATGCGCTCTCCAATCAGCATCTGGGTAAAGGTTTGGCCGCCATCATCGGTGTACACAAGTCCCTGATCTTCCACTCCGGATTCTATCACCCGGTTAGTCATCCATATTCTCCCGGTGCCCGGTTCTTCTTTAATCTCGATTACCCAATTTCCGATAAGTCCGTTGTTAGATCCATCAAATGTAATGTGCGACCAGCGAACACTATCCGTCGGGGCTGATAATGCATTATCCGAAACATTCACTCCGTTGCCGGTTCCCACCCAAACCCGGTTCTGTGAATCGATATGCACCCCAAAAACACGCAGATTCAGTCCAAACTTACTTCTGGGATCATAACGGTTAATCTGCGTGACGTCTCCGTTCGCTAATATGATATCCGAACTCCAGGTGTAATCATCATCCGGGGTCATTTCGGAAACATTGTCAGGGGGGAGAATAACCCGCTCCCAGGTATCACCGAAATCCCGACTTCGGATTAACCCGCCTCCGAAATTAGCTGAATAAACAACGTTATTTTGAAAATCTACTTCATAGGGCGGCGCTTGCTCAGGGACTGTAAAACGAATGCGATTGTAAGTTATCCCGCCGTAGGTAAACTGTATATCGCAATCCGGATCGTAATCCCCGGCACTGGATGGTCGTTCAAAATCAGGGTCATCTGAAAAACATTTCGATGGAGGATCAGGGTCGAGGACTGGGGGCTCAAAACGCCATGAATCGCCACCATCCACTGAAAAATAGTATCCGAATGCGGTTTGGGGACTTCCTTCGGCTTCCGTATTCGTATAGCCAAGACCTGCTAAAACGGTATCTTGTCCAAGCTCCAGCGAATACACACGTCCAATGCCATTGACTACGCTATCAGCGTTTTCAGGTGTGAACCATTCCGCGTTATTATTGATATTTCTATTCAGGGAAGGGCTGATCCAAACGGTATCACCGAAAGCTAATATAGTGCTAACTCCATTTACCCGAATAGTGTTGGTGGTTTCGCGGTCTGGATTCAGTGGACCATAAACTTGGGCTATGCCAACAAAAGGAAGAAATAAAAAAGTAAGGGCTGTTATAAATTTCTTCATTTACTCAACAATACTAAAGGTTGTTGAAACTGTATCACTGGTTAAACCTCCACGGTCAATCGCATAGTAAAACACATCATAGGTTTGAAGTTCATTTTCTGAATTAAACACAAACACTCTTGTGAAAACAGAATCACTCGCTACCTGATCACCATTTGAAGCGTTATCATAAAGTTGGAATGGTGAGCCTGATACTTCTCCGCTTTCACGACTGATCAAACGAAGGAACACTCCTCTGATAGAATCCATACCTTCAACGTCAGAAACTTTTGCTAAAAAACCTACCGCAGCTTCTCCTTGTGTAGGTCGCTGTAGCTCTTCAGGATTATTTACACTTAGGATTTCAGGGGGTTCTACCGAAAATCCGGTGATCTTAAGCGAAGCCGTAGCATAATTAAAATCGCTGGTTTCAGGATTCTGTACAATGGCATTCACTTTAAAATCCTGAAAGAAAGTAGTCTTGGTTTCAAACGGCACCTCAAGAGTAAATTCACCATTAGTTGATGTTACTTCCATATCCTGTTGCAACTCTACCTGGCCGGAATTTCGGTCGGTAATAATTATTCTGGGGACTACACCTTCAGACAGATTCTCTGTTTCTGCTGAAAAGGTGACTATCACTGTTGTATCCTTAACACCATCATCAGCTGATGTGAATTGCACATTCTGAGGCGATACATTAAAGCTTTGGATTACCGGGCTTTCCTCAAATATATCTTTTGGTGAAGTGGTCGAATCACAAGAAAGAAACACGATGCTTGAACCAAGCAAAAGAGTAGTGTAGATGAATAGGTGCTTCAAAATAATTTTGCTGCTAAAAGATTATTTCTAATGGTAAGGATTCATGGTTCTTAAATCCAATACGGATTTAAACTTCATAAATTGTGGAACTTCGTATTGCATGTACTTTGCTATGCCGTTATATTCGACGCGTTATGAAAAAACAAATCGTTCAAATTAATGCTTGGTGGTGGCCTGTTGTTACAAATAACAGTGGGTCTCGTACGTAGATTGAACGATAGATAAGAATGTAAGCAAACCCACTGTTCCCCAGGAATTGTGGGTTTTTTTATTTCTGAATGTTCGTAAACCGTTATTCGTGAATCGTTAATCGATCCGTGAAGTAAACGATTCACGAATAACGATTAACCAAACTAGATGAACAAAGATCAATTTATAGAGCTTAGTAAAAATTATACGGCTGTCCCGGTATATCGCAGATTGCTGGCCGATGTACTTACTCCGGTTTCACTTTTTATGAATATCCGGGAGGGGGCTGAGTTCCCATTCTTACTGGAATCGGTAGAGGGCGGGGAGCAGCTGGCCCGCTATTCCTTTATTGGAAGAAATCCCTATCAAAAACTGATGTTTGATGGAGAGCAGACAACTCTTGAGTCTGCAGGGAAAACAGATAAAATCGATCAGGGTTATTTCGACAAGCTCAGAGAACTGACCACAGCCTATTCCGAACCCACACTCCCCGAACTTCCGCGATTGAAAGGAGGGGCGGTTGGATTCTCTGCTTACGATACCTTTCGCCTGGTTGAAGATCTTCCCGATGTACCTGATGATGATCTTAACCTGCCGGAAGCTATCTGGGCTTTTTATGATGAGATTTTCGCTTTTGATCATGTGAAGCACCAGGTAGTGTTGATAAGAACGGTTTTTGTAGATGAAGAAAAAGACATCGATGAAGCCTATCGGAATGCTCAGCAATGTCTCGACGAAATGGAAGCAGCGGCCCTGAATTCCAATTATCAAAACCGTTCGTTTAGTATTGATACCGAGTCGCTGGCAAGCAATATGGATCAGGATTATTTCGAAGATATTGTTGACAAGGCTAAAGAGCACATTTATGAAGGTGATATATTCCAGGTAGTACTTTCTCAACGGTTTGAAGCCGATATGAGCGGTGATCCCTTTATGTTGTATCGGGCATTAAGAATGGTAAATCCATCTCCGTATCTATTCTATCTGGATTTTGAAGATTTTCAACTGGTGGGCTCCTCACCGGAAGTATTGGTTCGGGTTCAGGAAGGAGAAACACGGGTTTTGCCCATTGCGGGAACCCGGCCGCGGGGGAAAACACATGAAGAAGATCTTGCTCTCGAAGAAGATTTAAAAAACGATCCCAAAGAAGTGGCAGAACACATTATGCTTGTGGATCTGGGGCGTAATGACCTTTCCCGCGTTAGCAAAGCCGGAACGGTGAAGATGGAACGAAATCAGGTTATCGAGCGATATTCACACGTTATGCATATTGTAAGTGATGTGGTTGGTGAGCTTCGCGAAGATCAAACGTCGGTAGA